>NZ_AXBW01000043.1:0-1522 GCF_000475355.1 Marinobacter sp. C1S70
CCCAGACAGGACCGATAGGCCTGTTGCGGATGCTTTCTTGCCCCCAGCGCGGTACGGATAAGCTTTTCAGTTGCCGGTCCAGTCTTGGCTGCCCAGGCGGTCAGTCGCTCTGGGGTCCACTCGCCGGCTTGGCGATGGGACTCCGGCATGTGAGCGGCGATGGTGCTATGCCGACCCTTCTGATCCGAACGCCGGTGGCTGGCGATCCGGTTGCCCCGGTGGAAGCATTCGATGGTGTTGTGGGTGATCCGGACCTCCACCTCTTTCTTGATCAGGGTGTAGGGCACCGAGTAGTAGTGCCCATCGATGGCCACGTGGTAGTCGATGTGTACCCGGGCTTTTTTCCACTCGGCGTAGACATACGGCTCGGCGGGTAGCGGTTGTAGAACCGGCTGGTCCAGCTGTTTGAAGTGATCAAGCCGGCACCCGGGCAACTTGCGGAAGGGGCGGCTATTGAGCTTCTCCAACAGCTCACGGATGGTGGCGTTGAGCTGCCCCAGGGAGAAGTGCTGACGATGGCGCAGGGCCGCCAGGATCCAGCGCTCAACGATCAATACGCCACCTTCCACCTTGGCCTTGTCACGGGGCTTGCGAACCCGTGTGGGGACAACGGCCACGCCATAATGGCTAGCCATATCCTGATAGGTCGGATTGAGATCCGGCTCGTAGCGATGGGCCTTGCTGACGCCGGAACGGAGGTTATCCGGAACCACCAGTTCCGGCACGCCGCCCAAGAACTCGAAAGTCCGGATGTGAGAGCCGATCCAGTCCGGCAGGGTCTGGCTCCAGGTGGCCTCGGCGTAGGTGTAATTGGACGCACCCATCACCGCCACAAAGACTTGCGCCTCATGGATCTCACCGGTGGTGCGATCAATGACGGGCACCGTGTGCCCAGCATAGTCCACGAACAGCTTTTCACCGGCTCGGTGGTCCTGACGCATCACCAGATCCAGCTTGCCCTGCCAGGCCCGGTAGTGCTCGCAGAACCAGCTGTACTGGTAGCCATCCGGATTGGCTTCCCGGTACTCCTGCCAGAGCAGGAACAGGGTGACGTTCTTGCCCCGGAGCTCATCGTGGATCCGCTGCCAGTCTGGAATGCCTCGGACCTGTGCCGGTAGATCCGGTGGTGGCGGGAACAGCCGTTGCTCCAGCTGGGCTTCACTCAGATCCTCTGGCAGCGGCCAGCCAAGCTCCGCCTCAGCAGCACGCCGCAGATACTCGCTCACAGTGGGGCGACTGATGCCGCAGGCTGCGGCAACCTGTCGGTTGCTAAGCCCTCGCTCCCACTTGAGGCGAAGGACTTCTTTGATTTTACGCATGGATAACCTCTTCGCTGGCATCTGGCCCTCTCCGGATGAAAAGGAGCAGAGTACCGTTAGTTATCCCGCGCCGGACGTTTTGATGGGGGAATCAGGCAGCCTGCCAAGGTGGCAGCTTTGCCGTGGAATCAGTGGCAGCTTTCGCGTGGAATGGGTGGCAGGCTTCGTCTGGAATCAGTGGCAACCTTGGTCTGGAATACGCA
>NZ_AXBW01000044.1:0-24027 GCF_000475355.1 Marinobacter sp. C1S70
GTTGAAGTCACGGATTCAGGTGTTAGTTAGTGGTAATTTTTTTAATTTCAGGTTTTTGTCAGAAAGAAACTCTTCGACCGCAACGGTTTCTCCTTCGACAGTACCATAATCGTCAAGCACAATTAATCCGCCACTTACCATGCGGGGATAGAAAAGATCTAACGCGAGCCTACTTGGAGAATAGACATCTAAGTCTATGTGTAAGAGTGCAACCCGAATGTGAGGATTTTCGGACAAAAAAGCGGGGGCTGTTTGAAGAATGTCTCCGCTAATCAATTCGATATTTTTAAAACCTTTGTCGTCTAAGCGTAATGTTAATTCAGATTCTGGAATGCCTTTGCCTGCAATTTGAGAGAATTCCGATATGAATTTTTGGGGTCGGACTGCACTCCATCATTCGGAACTGGAAAATCTCCGAATGCATCAAATCCAAAGATTTTCCTGGAACTGAATGTTTCCAAGCATTCTCGGAATGTGGCAAATCGAATTAGTGATGCGCCTTTGAAGACTCCGAATTCGACAACTTCGCCTGGTAAATCAATAATTTTTTTATAGAGTTCATAGTGGCTTATGAGTTTGTGAAGCCTTTTAGGGTCGGAGGTAAGATAGAAACCATTCTCGTAATAGAATGCCTTTGATTTTTCGAATCCGATTGCCGTCATTGTAAAGTTCCGAACCTTTAATTTAAATGTTAAACGACTCTAGCCTTTCAAGAGCAACCCAAAAACCCTCGCCGGAATTTTTATGACCTTGCCAGATTTCTGGAATGAATGAAGCGTTTGGACAAAATTTATTGAGATTGCGCGCTAATGAGGAAAAATCAAGCTCTCCTTCTTCGATCTGTAGGCCTTCTTCGTCGGTTCCCTTTGCGTCTACTATGTGAAGATGCGCGGTGAACGGTGAAACCATTTTTATGAAGCGAGAAAAGTCCATCTTTATATGATTACATAGTAGTTTTGAATGTGAGGTGTCCAGGCAGATCCGATAATTATACTTTTTGCAGAATTCTACAATTTCATCTGGCTCCATAAATAAGTTGTGAAAACTTTGTCCCCCAAAGTGCCAAGGAAAAGGTGGCATGGTTTGGATAATAATTTCGGTTCCTTTCGCATCCAATTTTGATAAAGAGTTAGCAACCCGCTCATAAAACTCCGATCTTAGTGCTTTAGCAATAAATCCATTTTGGGTAAACCCTCCAGCGTTTACGATTATTAGCGTGTCATGCTTGGTGTTAAAATATGGCTCTAGTTTTCGCGTCACCTCTATTACTCTTTGAAGCTCATCGATTGATCGATTACGATACTTAAAGTCCGGGGAACTTAAGTCTAAAATATGATCACCAGAGAAAAGCTCAGGACTGTGAACAATTAGGTCTAGCTCGTAACCGTTTGGGTCAAGATAATCTGATGGGGATAGCTCAAGATCTCGATAGCTGAGATGAAACTCGACAAGATCTAAGTTCGAAAGTGGAACAAGATTTTTAAAGTCGTGATACCGAACTGGAATTCCAAAAGGATGAGAGAAGCTATAGTTTCTAGGTTCTATCTTGGTTTTTCTTAAGTCTGAAACATAGAAGAAGTCGCCTTTTTCAATGTTACGATCTGAGGGCTTTCCAATAAGTTCATTTTTTCGGTAAGGAGGAATTCCCTTGCCGGGACTACGTACTTCAATATCCATGTCAGTTATGATTGAGCCCTTTGAGATTCTTCTCTTGGCGACGATGCTCTTTCCGAGAACCTCTCGGTTCATCATCTCTCCTTGGGTTACATAGCGTTCTGATTTCTTCCCGAGAGCTTGTTCCACTTCTCGAATTCCTTCAACCATAAGGCGGAATTCATCTGGTAGGAGGCTAACTCTATGATCATTTCCCTCCATTGAACGATCAAGAGTAAAATGCTTTTCTATTACTTTTGCGCCCAATGCTACTGCTGCGATTGCAATAGCGGAGCCTCTCTCATGTCCAGAGTATCCTACAATGCCAGAAGAACTAAGTTCTTTTAGTCGTTCTAAATACCTGAGATTTATATCTTTAAATGGAGCAGGATAAGTAGAGTTGCAGTGCAATAGAATGTACTGGCAACCTGATCTATCTAATAAGTCTATAGCTGTTTTCACTTCCCGTTCAGTTGACATTCCTGTTGAACATATTAAAGGCTTTCCAGTGCCGGTTAGCTTTTGTAGAAGGTCATGATTGGTGAGATCCGCTGACGCTACCTTGTAAGCTGACATGCCATAACTTTCAAGCCGTTCTAAGCTTGATTCGTCCCACGGAGTACATAGGGGAAGTATGCCTTTCTCTTTACAGTAGTCAAAGATTTGAAACATTTCGTGTTTTGATAACTGGAACCGATTCAGTAAATCAAGTGTATACTCAGCTCCTAGATCCTCGCCGTCGTCTGATGCATTTCTGTAAACTGACTCCATATCGCGAAGTTGAAATTTCGCACAGTCGGCGCCAGCCTTTACGGCTTCGTCAACAAGTCGCTTAGCCAGCAGGATGTCTCCATTATGATTGTTTCCAATCTCTGCAATTATGAAGGTTTTACTGAGTTCGTGTATGCAGAAGTTATCTATTTCGATAGACGCCTTTTCATGCAGCGCCATCGCTACGAGCCTCTGGTTTGAATCAAGCAGAGGTAGGTATTTCACTCTTGACGAGAGTAGTTCCTCTAATTTCGAGTTGGATGAAGTTTCTGCAGCGTGGATGAAGTTACAATTTGCAGCCACCGAAACCGGTTGCGTAAGATCAAAGTTCTCTGTTCTCAATAACCATCTACGAAAATCTCCGTCGGTGAGAATGCCTTCTAATACTCCATTGGACGCGACAACAAAAACGAACCCGCTTTTGTTTGCACTTATTTTTTGTAGAGCAATGCTGATTTCGTCGTCTGCAAAAACAGTATAAGGCGTTATGTTGCGTTCTATTATCATCGCTTTTCCTGCTGCATCAACATATCAACTATTTTAAAGTCCGTTGGAGAGTCGATCTCCCAAGACTCTTGTTCAGTCATACAGAACATTACTATTTTTCCGCCCAAGCGATTACCGAACGCCTTGAGGATCGGAAGTCGTGTCATATATATCGATCCATTTTCTTTGTACGGTCGCTCAGAAGGAGCCAGATCTTGCCGGCGCGGCCTTGACATGTAATCGTACTGTGCTGAAGGCATCGATGGGTTCTTCCAGAAAAACGAGTGGCTTTCACACACAGATACGAGAGAATCGGCATTTTGTTTTTCAAAAAGCTCAATTGCGCTTGCTATCGTACCCGGCCGCCGGTAAGGCGAGGTGGGTTGAAGTAATATCATTACTGTATTCGGTTCCCAGTCGAGCCAATCTTGGGCAACTTGCAGCATTACATCTTCGGTCGGAGTGGCGTCTTCGGCGAGGTGAGCAGGGCGCAGTTCCGGAACTTTAGCTCCATTTCTTTTGGCAATATCAGCGATCGCCGGGGAATCTGTCGAAACGAACACTTCGGCTATTTTTGTGCAGGCCAATGCCTGTTGAATGCTCCAGAAAATCAGGGGCTGACCCAATAGGTTTAGTATATTTTTATTTGGTATACCTTTAGAGCCTGATCGAGCAGGAATCAGAGCTATGTATCTATTATTCAAGGTCTGCTCCTTGCTAGTGCAACGAGGGTATCAGTTTGGTTTCGAGCAGCGAGAAAGGCTTGATAGGCATTGGCGAGTTGACGGCTGCTTTCATCAAGTGCGCTCCGGCCTATTCCTGTTGGCTTGTTTAGTTCGAACCATGCTAAGTGATTCCACAAGGGGTAGCGCTGAACGTTAATTATCTCATCTACCAACCATCCACCTTCCTCTAAAATATACCGTAGTGACTCTTTGGTGTGTAAAACAAGGTGTTCTGACCAGAAAGTAAAATCTTTGAATGAGCTGGGGCCGTGATGAAGTAGCCAATCCCGTGCGTGGGGAATTTCAACCACAAGCCTAGCGCCAGGAGCGGAGGATTTCTGCAGAAACTCTAGATGTGAAATTGGGTCATCCAAATGTTCGAGGACATGGAACAGGCTTATAATTTCGGGTCTGAATTTGATTATCTCTTTAGGAGAATCGGTTACTGTGTGTCCGTCGGCTTTAAGTGACTCTAGATTATTCGCATTCAGCTCGAAACCCAGAAGATCATATGCATACTCATGGCTCTTTCGAAGTTGAAAACCTGCACCGCAACCGAAGTCCAGCCAACGCTTGTTAGCTATTATTGGCTTTAACAATTGATCTCGGCGATCAGTGTCTGCCACGTCCATGTCATTTCTGGGTTTGATACCCGAAGGGACGTTTTTCGTTTTGTAGTAGTCAGGAGGGTTGCCGGTATGAGACGGATCCAGATAGATTACACCAGATCTCTCATCCTCGAACACGAGTATCTCTCTATCCCGGCATCGTTCCCAAATTATAGTTGCCCTTTTGGGGTCAAGAAAATCCCCCTCCATTAGGGCCTGAAAAACAGCTTTGGGCTGCATATTGAGCCTCACTACATTTCAACTGGGTATAGCTTAACATGTCCTTTGAATGATGGGGCAGCTCTTGGTTCCGCCTAGGAAGGGGAAGGTTGAGCCCCCTTTCTAGGGATGCCCAATTTACCCTTGGAGAAGCTGTAGTACCTGTTGGGGGCGCGCGTTTGCTTGCGCTAGCACTGACAGGCCCGCCTGTTGCAGTACCTGCGTCCTTGCTAGTTCAGCAGACTCCTTGGCAAAGTCTGCATCTCGAATTCGACTGTTCGACGCAGACAGATTTTCTGAGGTAGTGCTGAGATTTGCAATGGTTGATTCGAACCGGTTTTGAACTGCACCGAGTTGGGCACGATAGCCGTTAATCGTTTCGATCGCGTAGTCGACGTTGATCATAGCTAGGTCAGCTCCGGCTTGATCCGAGACGTCCGTATCATTGACTGAAATGGTATTTGTTGCTGGATCCAATGCTATCCCAGAGAGGGCTGTGCCGCCATTCACTCCGATGTCTATCGAGTATTGTTCACCAAACTGAGACGATAGCAAAATTTCGTTGTTGGTTCTGTTTAGGTATGCACTGACCCCCGTATTTCGAGTTTCGGCATTTATGGCACCGACGACATCTTGTAATGAGCCTGCTGCAGTAATGCTAATCGATGGGAAAGCACCGCTGACACCCGAGATGTCAACAGTCAAATTGGTGGTTTCGCCATCGTTAAAGATGTCTCCCAATGTCTTTGATGAAGCGTCTGTCAGTGAGAGTATGCCGCTTGTTTCGTTCACCACGCCACCTATCATGTTACCGCGAGCATCAAGGCCGCTTACGCTGATCGTTTCGCCCGTATTTGCTCCCACCTGAAACGTCTGGGTGTTGAAGTTGCCATCAAGTATCTTCAAACCATTAAATGAGGTTTGGCTGGCAATCCGGTTAATCTCTTGGATACGTTGTTGGACTTCCTGGTTCAGAGCTTCCCTGTCAGAAGGGCTGTTTGTCGCATTAGCTGACTGAACGGCTAGCTCACGAATTCGCTGCAAGTTAGAAGTCACCTCATCCAAAGCGCCCTCCGCCGTCTGTGCCAATGAAATCCCGTCGTTGGCGTTTCTAATGGCAACATCGATACCCTTAATTTGCGATTGAAAACGTTCGGAAATAGCAAGTCCAGCAGCATCGTCTTTCGCCGAGTTAATTCTCAATCCTGAAGAAAGTCTCTGTAACGCGGTGTTCGCATCATTTTGAGAGGAGTTCAGATTTCTTTGTGCGTTCAGTGACGCAATGTTGGTGTTTATTACCTGAGGCATTTGGATCTCCCTGCATCGGTGCTCTGGGATTGGCAATACCTCAAGACGGTATCGCCTGTTTGACTAGTAGGATAATGCTCGTTTGTTTTGCTGGATGCTTTGATCGTGCCAGATGTAAAAAAAATTAATTAATACAGTTGGATATGGTTTTCTAAGAAGTCCGGAAGGAAGGTGCGGTGAAATTTTGACGGCAAGCTATTGCCGTCTTCATGAGTTGATATGTAGTGGTTCAATGATTTTGGGCACCAACGTAGGTGGTAAAATCGCCACCATAAACGAGGTGTCTGATGACCAGAAAGCGACGTTCTTTTTCTCCTGAGTTCAAACAGGAAGCAGCCAGCCTGGTGCTGGATCAAGGTTACACGATTCCGCAGGCCAATGTGTCCCTGGGAGTCGGTGAAAGTGCCGTTCGGCGTTGGGTTCAACAACTCACGGAGGAGCGTAAAGGTGTCACCCCGAAGGGTAAGGCCTTAACCCCGGAGCAGCGCCGAATTCAAGAGCTGGAAGCCCGCTGCAATCGCCTGGAGCGAGAGAAGGAAATATTAAAAAGGCTACAGCTCTCTTGATGTCGGACGAAATGAATCGTACGCGCTGATAGGCCGGTTGGGAGAGCAGGAGTCAATTGAACTGGTCTGTGAAGCGTTTGAAATCAGCCGTTCTAGCTATTACGAGTACCGTCAACGGCGGAACCGTGTGGATGTGGAGCGCTTGGCCCTGAAGGCTCAGATGAAACGCCTGTTTACCAGGAGCCGCAGTTCTGCCGGCAGCCGCACAATCAAAGGCTTGCTCCGCGAGGAAGGCGTTGTCGTCGGTCGCTTCAAAGTTCGACGACTGATGAGCGAGCTGGGGCTGATCTGTAAACAGCCAGGCCCTCATGCCTATAAACAGGCCAGCGTTGAGCGACCGGATATCCCGAATCATCTGGATCGTGAGTTTACGGTAGAGCAACCCGACCAGGTCTGGTGTGGCGACATCACCTACATCTGGAGCGGCCAGCGATGGAGTTATCTGGCGGTGGTGCTGGATCTATACGCTCGCCGGGTTGTTGGCTGGGCCATGTCGTCCAGTCCGGATGCGGACCTGGTTGTAAAAGCTCTGGATCACGCCTGGGAACAGCGTGGTCGTCCAGAGAAAGTCATTTTCCACTCGGATCAGGGAAGTCAGTACGCCAGTCGAAAGTTCCGTCAGAGGCTCTGGCGCTATCGAATGACACAAAGCATGAGCCGGCGCGGCAACTGCTGGGACAATGCACCGATGGAAAGGCTATTCCGGAGCCTGAAATAAGGATGTTGGGAGCTACTTGATGGACTACTACAACCGGCAGCGGCCTCACGTATTCAACGGTGGCATTTCGCCCGTTGCGGCTGAGGAAAACCTTAAAATACTGGCCGGGATTAGTTGACCACTACAATTGTTAAACGCGTGGTAAAAAACAACCTGTTTTGGCAAAGTACATGCCAGCCTGAAACATATTTTTGGAATTTACGGAGATAGCCCTAATGGTGAGCCATCAAGATGATCCGGCGCGCATATACCTGCAGCAAAAGGAGAAGAATCTCAACTATTTCAAGGTTCATCTTCCGCGCATCTATCAGATGCTTGACAACCTGATGCTGACCCGCGCCGAGTTGGTTGTCACTCCTGGTGAAAAGGATATCGATATGACGTTCGATGGCCGGTCATGCTATCGAGGGCTCGCGCGTGAATACTCACGTGACGAGGTGCGTGACTTTTTAAATGAGCATCGCCCGGATAGGAGGTTCCTGACGTATAGTCCGGCTTGGCCTAGTTCTTACAATAAACAGAGGTTTGCAGCGCGTAGCATTCAAAGAATTATAGAGATGAGTCCAGTAACCCCTGAAAATTTTCAAGGCTATAAGCGTGGCAGCGTGTTTCCTTCGATTGTTTTCCTGGGGTGTGGCTTAGGATTCCATATCGAATCGATGGTTGAGCAAGCGACAATAGTTAACGCCATTGTGGTGGAGAGGGAGCCTGAAAAATTTGCGTTGAGCTTGTTCACCGTAGACTGGGCAAAGATCTGTTCTACCTTTCAAAAGAAAGGTTTTTCCTTAAACTTCGCGATCGGTTTTGCCTCCAGCGAGATGGAACTGAGGGATCTATTATCCCGGCATTTGGCCCATAGTGTCCCACTTTATCCTTACACAACGCTCTACTATAACCACCTAGCGGACATTGAGTTAGCGAGAGTCGCTATGGATGTTGGTCGGGACCTTGCGCTTGTTGCTGCGAGCTGGTCGAACTACGACGACGAGTTGATGCGCCTAAAAAATTCAATGGCCAACTGTCGCCTTGGAATCAAGTATCTTCCACGGAGAAACCTCAGTGGTCACAACAAGCCGGTAGTAATCGTTGGCAGTGGACCCTCGTTAGATGAACGATTAAGCAGCCTCGTGGCGATCAGGGATCGGGTTGTCGTTGTTAGTGCCGGTACAGGGCTTCGGCCGCTTTTAACCGCCGGGATAAAGCCTGATTTGCATGTTGAACTAGATCCGAATTACATGATCTACGAGCTTCATTCAGAACTTGGCAGTGATCTGTTGAAGGAAATCACGTTGTTGGCGGGCAATGAAGTCAATCCCAAGGTTGCTTCGTTGTTTGGCCGAGCCTACACATTTTATAGGTTTGATAGCGCTCTATCGTGGTTGGCTGGTGTTGGTCAGGACGGATTTGTTAATTGTAACCCGACCTGTGTAAATGCAGCGTTATCGATACTTCATACCTTGGGTTGTAGAAAGATATTCATGCTCGGGACGGATTTTGGTTATGTAGATAATGCTCATGATCATTCGTCATATTCGGTATATGGCGAAAAAGCTGTCGGTGAGGTAGCGGCTGGGCTTCGTAAGTGGGTAGGCGAATCTAAAAGGCAGGATTTCTCAGTGCCTGCGGCCTCTGGAATTGGGGTGGTTCAAACCCGCTTCGATTATTATGCAGCAAAGGTCAATGTTGAGGGTTTTCTTCGAGAAATAGCAAGAAAGACGCCAGAGACAGAGGTTTTCAACTGTTCAGATGGCGCTGCAGTTGAGGGCGCACTTTGGTTGGCTCCACATGAATTTGAGTCAACCGTAAATCGCTTTACTCACGATGAGATGACTGACCTTGAAAATCTAATCGAGAGCAACAGCCGGAGCATCTCCAGGTCCACCCTCGATGATGCCATGCCATCTGTGGAAGGCGAATTGGAGAGGGGGGCGGCGCTTCTGAAAAAAATAATCTCAAAAGAGCGTTTACGTGGCCGCAAGGACTTGGCCTTGCTTGCGAATACGCTCCGTCTTGTATCCAAAACCTCCGGGTTAACGGAAAAAAAACCGGTTACTGCGGCGCAGCAGTACCAAAGTTGGGTTTTAGGCGGAACAGTGCTGCATTTTGTACATGTGGCTTTATGTCATGGTTTCGCCTGCGAGGATGAGGATCTGCCAGCTTTTATGACAACCTGGCGGGAGGGGCTGTTGAAGTTCCTTGATGAAGTTGCCGAGCATTTTTCGGGGGTTGTAGCTGAGCAAGAGCGATTGGAAGAAGATCCTTGGATGAAAATGAATTTCGAGTCAAAGGAGCCGGGGTGGTCATAACTCAGCCGCCTCAATTTACAAAGTTTAACAAAAGAGTGTCGTTTTTTTCTAAAGCATCGCTTGGTGCGGTCGTTAAGTCAGATAACAGGGTCGCGCTAGCTACAAGGTGCGTTTCTCGGCGACGACCTTTTCTCGAAGTGATGACTTGTTATTAAGGGGAAATACTATGGCTCTGGGTATCAATACCAACGTTGCCTCTATCAACGCCCAAAACCAGCTTGGAAAATCTCAAAACTTAGGTGATCAAGCTCTGCAGCGCCTTTCTTCCGGTCTTCGGATTAACTCCGCAAAAGATGATGCTGCGGGTTTGGCGATCGCGACCAAGTTTGACGCCCAGATTCGAGGGTTGACGGTTGCTCAGCGGAACGCCAATGATGGAATTTCTCTAGCGCAAACGGCAGAGGGCGCTTTGGATGAGGTGACCAATAACCTGCAGAGAATTCGTGAGCTGGCGGTACAGTCTGCGAACGCCACTAACAGTGACAAAGACCGTATTGCTTTGAATCAAGAGGTTGCTCAGCGTAAAGATGAGATAGATCGTATTGGCTCGGTTACAAAATTCAATGGCACGGCCTTGTTAGATGGCGCGTTCACGTCACAACAATTCCAAGTCGGTGCTAATAATTCAGCAGTGGATCGCATCTCAATTAGCATTGATACCGCAATTGCGGTTTCCGCTGGTGGATTGAGCGTCACATCGACGGCTTCTACAGTGTCTGGCGCTCAAACCTTGCTGGACCAAGTAGATGCGGCTCTCGACACCGTTAACGGTTTGCGAGGAACTCTGGGTGCGGTACAAAACCGGTTTGAAAGTACGATTTCGAACCTTGGTAATAGTATTGAAAATTTGAGCGCATCACAAAGTCGGATTCTGGACGCAGATTTTGCCGCGGAATCGGCGAAGTTGGCCAAGGCCAATGTATTGCAGCAGGCTGGTATCTCAGTGCTGGCACAGGCTAATGCTCGACCAAATCAGGTTCTATCCCTCCTGCAGTAATTGGGGTAGCACGGTGAACCGTCGGCTCTTCCATGTAGGAGAGCCGGCTTGCGCCGTATCAGGAAAGTGAGGTGAGTCATGAATGACGTGAACCTGAATAGCCCGGATCTCAAATTGGTGCGTTACGGTAGCCAGTCTCCGGCTCGGGCAAACGCGTCGCCTCAGAACGACGGTAGTCTCGTCTCCGCTCAGGTAGTAGCCTCATCAGTTGAGCAAGCGTCGCGGATGGAGTCGCTTAAGCCCCAGGAGTTGCCCGGGGCAGGCGAAGTGATGGCGAGGTCTGTTGAACCGGCCGGGCAATTGAATGAGGCGGTGTCTCAGTTGAACGATTACGTGCAGTCGGTCAGCAGGGACTTGCAGTTCGAGGTGGATAGCGAACGAGGGCAAACCATCGTCAAGGTAGTTGATCAACAGACTCAAGAAGTTATTCGCCAGATTCCGGATGAGGTTGCTTTGAGGTTGGCAGAAAAATTGCAGCAGGATGAACCGCTGACGTTATTCAATGTGAAGGTGTGATTTTTTGCCGCTGGCCGGCATTGGGTTACGGTTGTTCAGCGCCGCCGCATCCGCAAGGATCTGGCGGTGATTTTGTTTATAGCTGGTTTTGTTGTTACGAACTGTAACATTAAATCGTTGAGAAAGTGGCAAAGCTTTGCCGCCTTCGGCCGTTAACTAGGTCGTAGCAAAAGCCTTTTTAGGAGGCAGATTTATGGCAGCAATTTCATCGTTAGGAGCCGGTTCGGGTATTTTTACCAATGATCTGGTTAACCAGCTCATTGAGGCAGAGCGCGCGCCAACTGAAATGCGTCTCGACCGGCGAGAATCTGAGACCCAGGCAAAAATTTCTGCCTATGGACGGATTCGTAGTGCTCTTGAAGCTCTGCGCTCTCCTATGGAAGCGCTGAGCAAGTCTGACAGTATGAGCGCGTATACTGCTTCTTCATCGAATGAATCCGTAGTTCGTGTCAATGTTGAGTCTTCTGAAGCGAACAGGGGCAGTTATAACCTAGATGTGAAACAGTTGGCTCGTGCTCAGTCTTTGGCTTCTACTGAATTTACGGATCGTGATACCACTCCAGTCGGAACCGGTACGTTGACCTTGAACGTGGGAGGCAATGCAACGGATATTGTCATTGACGAGTCTAATAATACTCTTGAGGGAATCGCTGAAGCCATTAACGGTGCAAATGCCGGAGTTTCTGCGGGTATCGTGGACACCGGTAGTGGTTATAGATTGGTAATGTCGTCGGATGAATCTGGTACCGCCAATGAGATCTCGATTTCGGTGGCAGATAACGATAGTAATGACATCGACATGAGTGGCTTGTCTCAGTTTGTCTTTGATGGCGTTACTTCTAATATGCAGCAAACCGTAGCTGCTAAAGATGCGATTTTGGATATCAACGGTATTGAAGTGACGCGGTCGAGCAACACTGTCGAGGGCGTTGTTGATGGTGTCACTTTCACTCTGACGGAAACCGGAACCTCAACGGTTAAAATTGCTCAAGATCCTGATGAGGTGACTGGCCGGGTGCAGGCCTTCGTCGACAAGTTCAATACGCTCCAAGATCAGGTTAAAAGTGTTGCCGGATACAACCCTGCGTCTGAAAGAGGCGGGGTTTTGAATGGTGATTCGGCGATCCGTGCCATTCAGAGCGAGTTGCGCCAAATGCTGACGTCAGTTCCGACGGGGCTGGAAGATTCGCCGGTTCGTATGTTGGCAGATATTGGCATCACGACGGATCCGAGCAGTGGTAAGCTTGAATTTGATCAGACTAAGTTCAAAGAGCAGCTAAAAGCTAATCCGGATGGGGTGACGGCGCTTTTTTCTGAGTCGGAAAGTGGGGATGGAATTGCACGCCAGATGGTGGATTCGGTTGAAAAGTTTTTGGCCAGTGACGGCACGCTGGCAAACCGAACAGAAGGTCTCAGCAAGACACTTGAGCGTATTGAAGATGAGCGTTTTGAGCTAGATGACCGGATCGCTAGTTATGAGGAAAGGTTGATTCGGCAATTTTCTGCGGCAGATCAGTTGATTTCTCAGATTCAAAGTACCGGCAATTATGTACAGCAGCAATTGGCAGCTTTGGCGCCGCAGAATAGTAGCGGTAATTAAAGGTGAAAGTTTGATTTCTGTCGTCCCTAAAACGGCAAAGAATATCGCGGAAAGAGGTTGATTATGAACGGTTTACAGGCATACCAGCGCGTAAACACCCAAACCAGTATCACTGATGCAGACCCGCACAAACTGATTCAGCTGCTTTACAGCGGAGCCATTGAGCGCATAAACATGGCAAAGGCAAGGATTCAGGCAAGGGACTTTGAGGGCAAGGGCAAGCTCATTTGCAAGGCTCTTGAAATTATTGGAGGACTGCGCGGTTTCCTGGACTTTGATAACGGTGGCGACTTAGCGGTGAGACTAGAGGCGCTTTATGACTATATGGAGCGTGCTTTGTCGCAGGCCAACGCCAAGAATGATATTGCGAAATTGGATGAAGTGATTGAATTACTTCGTTCAATCAAAGAAGGCTGGGACGGCATCCGCGAAGAAGTGGTAACCCAGCAATCCCAGGCCGCTGGCTAAACCGGCACTTTTGCCTTCCATAGCGCCCCTATCCTTTGGCAGGGTAGGGGCTTTATAGCCATTCCCCCCGCCATCCCGTACAATGTTGCCCTTCTTTTCAACACATCCATTCTGTTCAGTCTGGAGCAAGGGCATGTCTGATATTAAAAAGGTGGTGCTGGCCTATTCCGGTGGCCTGGATACTTCCGTCATCGTTCGGTGGTTGCAGGATACCTATAACTGTGAGGTGGTAACCTTTACCGCCGATATTGGCCAAGGCGAGGAAGTGGAGCCGGCGCGTGCGAAAGCCGAAGCGCTGGGCGTTAAGGAAATCTACATTGAGGACCTGCGCGAGGAGTTTGTGCGCGATTACGTGTTCCCGATGTTCCGCGCCAACACCATCTACGAAGGCGAGTACCTGCTGGGTACCTCTATCGCCCGCCCGCTGATTGCCAAGCGCCTGATCGACATTGCCAATGAGACGGGTGCAGACGCCATCTCTCACGGTGCTACCGGTAAAGGTAACGACCAGGTTCGTTTTGAGCTTGGCGCCTATGCCCTGAAGCCGGGCGTGAAAGTGATCGCTCCCTGGCGTGAGTGGGATCTGAACTCCCGCGAGAAGCTGCTCAAGTACTGTGAAGAGCGCAACATCCCGGTGGAAATGAAGAAGGGCAAGAGTCCGTACTCCATGGACGCCAACCTGCTGCACATCTCCTACGAAGGCATCAACCTGGAAGACCCGTGGGCGGAAGCCGAGGAAGACATGTGGCGCTGGAGTGTGTCTCCGGAAGCCGCGCCGGATAAGCCCACCTACGTGGAACTCACCTACAGGAAGGGCGACATCGTTGCCGTTGATGGTCAGGAAATGAAGCCCCACGTGGTACTGGAAACCCTGAACAAGCTGGCCGGTGAAAATGGTATTGGCCGCCTGGACATCGTCGAGAACCGCTACGTGGGCATGAAGTCCCGCGGCTGTTACGAAACCCCGGGTGGTACCATCATGCTGCGCGCCCATCGCGCCATTGAGTCCATCACTCTGGACCGTGAGGTGGCACACCTGAAGGACAGCCTGATGCCGCGCTATGCCGAGGTGATCTACAACGGTTACTGGTGGTCCCCGGAGCGTGAGGCTCTTCAGGCGCTGATCGACCAGACCCAGAACTACGTGAACGGCACCGTTCGCCTGAAGCTGTACAAGGGCAATGTGGACGTGGTCGGCCGTAAGTCTGACGATTCTCTGTTCGATGAGAAGATCGCCACCTTTGAAGAAGACCAGGGTGCGTACGATCAGAAAGATGCGGAAGGCTTTATCAAGCTGAACGCGCTGCGCCTGCGGATTGCCGCTGGCAAAGGCCGCAAGCTTTGATGGTTTGTTGATGCCCTGAAAACGCCCGGTTCATAACCGGGCGTTTTTGTTTATACTTTTCAAACAATTCCAACAACGAAAGTCGTCACCATGAATGCGTTGGGCACAGCTTCCGTCGCCGCTTTGCGGCAGTATGTTCGCTACGCCGATGCCAAAGGTATCGCGGTTGATCCGCTGTTTGAAAAGGCGGGTTTGAAGCCGGAGATCCTGGATTCCGATGAGGGCCGAATCGACGGCGAACAGCTCCAGGCATTTATTCACTTGCTGGCCGAACATACCGGTAACCCGGTATTGGGATTGGAGACCGGCGACTATGTGCAACCCGGTTCCTACAGTGTGCTGGGTTACATCACCATGAGCTGCGCCACGTTGGGGGAAGCGGTTACCCGTATTGCGCCCTATGAGAAGCTGGTGGGGGATATGGGCACCACCCGCCTGAAGATGAAGGGCGATTCTGCGACACTGATCTGGACCTGCAATTTTACCGATCCTGTGGTGTGGCCGCAGGTGGTGGACAATGTCTTTGCCTCCTGGATCAACTATGCGAGATGGCTGGCAGACAGCACGGACGCCACGCCGCTGGAAGTTCGCCTGAGGCGGCCTTCTCCCGGCCCGGAGCATGAGAAGGCCTATGCTGTGCGCTGGCAATGCCCTGTACAGTTTGATGCAGAGGAGGACAGTGTCACCTTTGCTCAGGCACTGCTCGCAACCCGCCTGCGTCAGCCAGACCCGCTATTGCGAAAAACCCTGGAAGCCCATGCATTGTCTCAATTGGCGTTGCTCGACACCGACACGGATCTGACCAGCAAGGTAAAGCAAAGCATCCAGAAACAGCTCGCCGAGGGCATTACCCGTCAGGATATGGTCGCCGAGGATCTGGGAATGACCAGCCGTACCTTACAGCGAAAGCTGAGCCAGGAAGGGGTGTCTTATCAGAAGTTGCTGGATGAGGTGCGCCAGCAGATGGCGGAGGACTATTTGCAGAATACCGACATGAGTATTCCGGATATTGCCTTGCGCCTGGGCTACAGTGAAACCACGTCGTTTCACCGAAAGTTCAAGGCTGCGACGGGTAAGACGCCGGGGGATTTTCGCAGGCAATAAAAAAGCCAGCTTATAAAAGCTGGCTTAAGAAATTCGGAAAGAACGAAAGTGCCTGAAAAATTCGTTGATCCTGAGGAATCCACCTGCGGTACCCATATGGCGGCGGAGGTACTACTCGGCTCCTCCGCCATGGGTGGATACTGCTTGATTCCACAATGTCAGAATAAGCCTGATCGCCTTTCCTGTCTGTTTGTGAAGTGTGTCCCAGTGTTACTGTTTGTGATCGCTACACACCTTCCCGTATCTCCGGGGTGATTTCGGTGAAACGACGGGTTTCATAGGCATCTACCAATCCTTGTACGGCTGCGCGCTCCAAATCCTGCACTGTTGGCGTGCCGTCCTGGGCATCGGCTTTGCACAGGGCCATGCCGGCCTCCACAGAGATGAAGCCGGCGGTGGTTTTCAGGGCTTTGTGGTTGATGCCGTCAAAAATGCGCCGGAACGCGGTGGTGGTGCAGTGATCACTGTTGGGAAAGTAGGAGACAATCGCAAACTGGTTATCACCTACCCTACACAGGGCATCAATCGGGCGAATCAATGTGCTCAGGCGCCGGGCGATGCCGATCGACAGTTCGCTCATCACGCTGGGCGGATGTTTGCGCTTCAGCTCTTGCCAGTTACGGATGCCGCACATGACGTAGGCGGTTGACCCGCCGCGGGATTCGGCGTGGCGCAGGGTTTTCTGCAAGCGCTGGCGCGCGTATTTGTTGTTGGTCAGCCCGGTTTCCAGATCAATGATGTTGCTGGATTCCAGTTCCCGGTTGTTCTCCACCAGCAGCGCGTTGGCGCGCAGCAGGGTGTTCTGCCTGTCTGCCATGCGGTCTGCCGCAAAGATACGGGGGATGAGCTGCTTGGTCATGTCTGATTTGTAGATGAAGTCGTCCACACCCCGGTCGAACGCTTCCGACAGGGCTTCCACACTCTCGCGGGCGGTGAGCAGAATCACATAGGTGTAGTGGTTGTTCTGCTCGTCTTGCTGGCGCACCTGGTCGGTCAGCTGCAGGCCGTCCATTTCTGGCATCAGCCAGTCTGCAATCAGTACGCTGACCGGGCGTTGTTCCATGAGTTTCAGGGCAGCCGGTGCGTTGTTGGCGATGCGTATGTCGCGGTATCCGGCATTTCGCAGCGTACGGCCCACCACCATACTGCTGAATTTGGCGTCGTCTACTACGAGAATGGGAAGATCGAGGTTTGGCATTGTTTGTCTACTTCTTACCAGTCCATTGTCAGATGCGGTTCGCCACAGCTCTTGGTATTCTTGGCGGTTTCGAACATCCGTAATCAAATTGTCGCCACAGTATACCCCTCCGTGGCCTTTGGAGAATAACGACTATGCCTTCTTTTGACATTGTTTCAGAAATCGAAATGCACGAAGTTACCAACGCGGTGGACCAGGCCAAGCGTGAACTGGGTAACCGCTGGGATTTCAAGAATGTTGAGGCGGACATCGAGCTGGAGGACAAGCGCCTGACTTTGAGCGCCGAGCAGGAGTTCCAGTTGGAGCAACTGGTGGACATGATGCGAATGGCCTTTGCCAAGCGCAACATCGACACCCGTGCCCTGTCCGAAGATGGTGAAAGCAAAGCGGGCAAGCTGGTGAAGCAGCATTTCACCCTGAAGCAGGGTATTGAAACGGACATGGCCAAGAAGATCGTGAAGATGATCAAAGAGCAGAAAATGAAAGTGCAGGCCAGCATCCAGGGCGACAAGGTACGGGTTACCGGCAAGAAACGGGACGACCTGCAGGAAGCCATTGCCATGTTGCGTGAGGCAGAACTGGATATCCCGCTGCAGTTCAACAACTTTCGCGACTGATCCGGAGAGGCTCCTATTTATCTTCCCCCCAATGTTGTAGTCCTGATTCGGGATACCGCCTACACCTATACCCGCTGGCAAGTGATTGCCATGTTGTTTCTCGGGTTCTCGGCGGGGCTGCCCTTTCTGCTGGTGTTTTCCACCCTCAATGCCCGCCTGGCAGACGTTGGGGTGGAGACCGCCACCATCGGTTTTTTCAGCTGGCTTGGCATTACCTATTCCATCAAGGTGTTCTGGGCGCCGGTGGTGGATCGGCTGAAACTGCCGGTGCTGGATCGCTTGTTTGGCAAGCGCCGCAGCTGGATTCTGCTGGCTCAGGCGGGCATTGCCACCGGGTTGTACCTGATGTCCCAGACGGACGCCCTGGCGGCTCCGGAGACACTGGCGCTGTTCGGATTGTTGGTGGCTTTTTCCTCCGCCACGCAGGATGTGGCCATTGATGCCTATCGCATTGAGATTGCTCAGGAGCGTCTGCAGGCGGCGTTAGCGGCCACATACATCTTTGGTTATCGGCTGGCGTTGCTGGTGGCTGGCGCCGGTGCACTGTATGTGGCGGAGTTCTGGTCCTGGGAAGTGTCGTACCAGGTGATGGCAGCGCTGGTGGGTGTGGGTGCGCTGACGGTGCTGATTGTGAAAGAGCCGGAAGTAAACCATTTTGCGGCTGCGCAGGACATTGCCCATCGAATTGAGGAAGAGGTGGAGAAACGAAGCCACCTACCGGAACGCCTGGCCAGGTTAACTGGCTGGTTCTATGCCGCGGTGGCTGGCCCGTTTCTGGACTTCTTCCGTCGGTATCGGGAGCTGGCGGTGGCCATTCTGGTGCTGGTGGCGGTGTATCGCATTTCGGATATTGCCATGGGGGTGATGGCCAATCCGTTCTATCTGGATTTTATGGGTTTCAGTAAAACCCAGGTGGCCGATGTCACCAAGGTGTTCGGGTTTTTTATGACCATTGTTGGCTCCATGGTCGGTGGGGTGCTGGTGGTACGCTATGGCGTGCGCCGGATACTGCTGGCGGGTGCCATCATGACGGCGGCGACCAACCTTCTGTTTGTACTGTTAGCCCAGCAACCACCGGATATCGCGGCGCTGGCCTTGGTGGTGAGTGCCGATAACCTCAGTGGCGGTATTGCCAATGTGGCGCTGATTGCCTGGCTGTCCAGCATGACCAGCGCCTCGTTCACCGCCACCCAGTATGCCTTGTTCAGCTCGCTGATGACGCTGCCGGGCAAGTTCCTGGGAGGCTTTTCCGGGGTTGTGGTGGCGAACTTTGGCTACGCCGAGTTCTTCCTGATTGCGGGATTGATGGGCGTGCCCGCGATTCTTCTGGTGCTGTTTATGATGCGACACGGCGCCAGGCTGGATGCGCTGGCGCCAGTCAAACATGAGGAAGATGCCCTGGTAAAATAGCGGCCGCTCAGGAAGAGCAGCTGATGTTCAGATGTTTCCCCCAGTCCGGTGGCAGGGCAGCGTATTTCTCATACTCTGGTTGCTCATCAAAGGGCTTTTCCAACACCTTGAGCAGTTCCTTCATTGGCTCATAGTCGCCGTTCTGCGCCTCCAGGATGACTTGCTGGGCCAGGTAGTTGCGCAGAATGTACTTCGGGTTTACCCGGCGCATGGCGTATTCCCGTTCATCGTGGCCACGGGTTTCTTTCTGCAGTCTGGCTTCGTAACGTTCCAGCCACTCGTCAGCCACGCTGCGGTCTGCGAACAGATCACGGACCGGCGCGGTGCCATGGCCGTGCAGGTTGGACAGGCCGCGGAAAAACCGGGTGTAGTCCACGCGGTGTTCGTGGAGCGTGCTGAAGGTGTCCATGATCAGGCCCATATCTGACTCCTCCGCTTCCTCCAGCCCCAGTTTGGCGAGCATCTGGTGTTTGAAATGCTCGTTGTAGGCGGTTTCATAGCGTCGAAGTCCCCGGCGAACGGTATCCTCGTCCATGATCGGCAACAATGCATTGGCCAGGTACTGACAGTTGATAAAGCCTACCTGGGGCTGGCGATTGTAGGCATAGCGGCCTTCGTGATCGGAGTGATTGCAAACGAAGCCGGCGTCGAAATCGTCCAGGAAGGCGAAGGGGCCATAGTCAAAAGTGTCACCGATAATCGACATATTGTCGCTGTTCATCACCCCATGGCAGAATCCAACGGCCTGCCATTTCGCGATCAACCTGGCGGTGCGTTCCACCACTTCCTCAAACCAGCGGGCGTAGCGTTGGTCCTCCGGCAAGCTGATCAGGTGAGGGAAGTGCAGGGCAATTACATGCTCTAGCAATGTTCTCAGGGCGTCCGGCCCTTCATGGTGGGCTGCAAACTCGAAGTGACCAAACCGGATGTGGCTTTTCGCTACCCGCATCAAAGCGGCGGCGGTTTCGATGGACTCCCTGCGCACCGGGTCTTTGGCGCTGATCATGAACAGCGCCCGGGTGGTGGGTATTCCCAGGCCATGCATGGCTTCACTGCACAGATATTCACGAATGGTTGACCGGAGTACTGCCCGGCCATCGCCGAAGCGGGAGTAGGGCGTGGTGCCTGCCCCTTTCAGGTGCCAGTCCCAGCGTGTGCCGTCTGGCCCCACGGTTTCCCAAAGTAAGAGGCCGCGGCCATCGCCCAGTTCCGGGTTGTACATGCCGAACTGATGCCCGGTGTACTTCATGGCGACCGGGTCCATCCCCTCCAGGAGTTCGGCGCCGGCACCAATGGCCGCCCAGTCATTTTCATCCCGCACCAGAAATCCCATATCGCTGGCCAGGGCCTGGTTAAAGCAGACCATTCGCGGTTCAGACAGGGGGGATGGCTGTACCTGGCTGTAGAAGCTGTCCGGTAATTCCAGGTAGCGATGTTCCACCTGAAAGCTGTTGTTGCTCATAAAACGACCTGGCTTTGGTATGAATACTGCGTATGTATAGGGTTGAAGCCTAACAACAGATTGCAGAGCAGGTGAACCAAATGCAACCACACCTGATAGTTTTCACCGACCTGGACGGCACCTTGCTGGACCATCACAGTTACAGCTGGCGGGCCGCATCGCCGGCCATGGCAAAGTTGGCCGCTAACGGTATCCCCTTGATTTTTAACTCCAGTAAAACCGCCGCCGAGATGCGCCATCTGCAAAACGCGATGGGCATACGGGCCCCCTTTATCGTCGAGAACGGCGCGGCGGCGGTTATCCCGGCGGGCTGTCTGGACCGCACCGAAGAACAGGTGATGAATTTTGGAGCAGATCACCAGCAGGTCCTTCGCACGCTTATGGTGCAGAGGAGGGCGGGTGCACAGTTTCGGGGCTTTTCGGATATGGCGGATGCGGAACTGGCGGAGGTTGCGGGCCTGGATGAGGTGGAGGCCTCTCGGGCCCGGCAGCGCCTGGGTACGGAGCCGCTGATCTGGCAAGGCAGTGACCCGGAGCTGGACCAATTCAGTGCGGCGCTGGAGCGTGAGGGGCTCCGTCTGGTGCAGGGTGGGCGCTTCTGGCACGCCATGGGGCGGTTCGATAAAGCCGAGGGGGCCCGCTTTTTGCTGGAGCAATACCGGGAGCACTATCAGGGCGAGCCGATAGTCACCATCGCATTGGGCGACAGCCCGAATGACCAGCGCATGCTGGAGGCCGCGGATATCCCGGTGGTGATTCGCGGGGTGAACAGCGATCAGGTCCAGTTGCCATCGCAGAAGCACCCCATGCGCTCCCTGAAACCCGGCCCAGAGGGTTGGAACGAATGCGTGCTCAATCTTCTTTTTGAGTACGGCTACTAGGCCGCCTGGTGTGGCCAAAAGTAAAGGAGAGGCGCCATGGGCGACTTTTACCAGAATGGCATAGTAACGACCCTGCATAATCTTGTGCGACGACCGGTAGAGGACATTGAGGCCGATCTGCTTCAGTTCCGTAAAGCGCGGCCTATGTCACTGGTGTTGCCGTCGCTGTATTCAGAGCTGGAAGGCCCCGCCCTGAAACACATTGTCCAGGAGCTGGCAAAGGTGCCTTACCTGGAAGAAATCGTGATCGGGCTCGATCGTGCCGATGAAGCGCAATACCGGCACGCATTGGAGTACTTCTCCGAGCTGCCTCAGCCGTTCAAGGTACTGTGGAACGATGGGCCGCGTTTGCGGGCCATCGACCTCAAACTTCGCGAGCAGGGCCTCGCGCCCACTGAAATGGGCAAGGGGCGGAATGTCTGGTACTGCTTCGGTTATGTGCTGGCCTCAGGGGTGAGCAAATCGGTGGCGTTGCACGATTGCGATATTCTGACCTACTCGCGGGACCTGCTGGCACGGCTGATCTATCCGGTGGCCAACCCTGGATTCAACTACATGTTCTGTAAGGGCTATTACGCCCGGGTCGCCGACAGCAAAATGAATGGCCGGGTCAGTCGTCTGCTGGTCACCCCGCTGATCCGTGCCCTGAAAAAAGTCTGCGGCCCGAACGATTTTCTCGACTACCTCGACAGCTACCGTTATCCCCTGGCCGGAGAATTCTCGTTCCGCACGGATGTCATCAATGACCTGCGCATTCCCAGTGACTGGGGGCTGGAGATTGGTGTGCTCTCGGAGATGAAACGAAACTACGCCACTAATCGCCTGTGCCAGGTGGATATTGCTGATGTCTACGATCACAAGCATCAGGATCTCTCGCCGGAGGACGCCAGCCGAGGGCTGTCCAAAATGAGTGTGGATATCGCCAAGGCCCTGTTCCGAAAGCTGGCCACCAATGGCGAGGTGTTCTCCAATGAGAAGTTCCGCACCATCAAAGCGACCTATTTCCGTATTGCTCTGGATTTTGTGGAAACCTATCAGAACGACGCCGTGATCAACGGGCTCGGCTTTGATCGGCACAAGGAAGAAAAGGCAGTGGAATTGTTTGCCCAGAATGTGATGCGCGCCGGCGCCTACTTCCTGGATAACCCCATGGACACCCCCTTTATCCCCAGCTGGAACCGGGTGACCAGCGCCATTCCGGACATTCGTGAGCAACTGCTGGAGGCTGTTGAGCTGGACAATCAGGAATATCGGCCATGACTCAGCCACTGAAGAGCAAGCTGCAAGGTATGCTCGAGGTCGTCTATCCCTCGGTAGATTGCGACTTTCTGGCGGAACAGTTACTGGCCACCATGGGGCTGGAGCCCAATGCCGATGCCCCACCGGCCCACCAGAACCATTGGGACGAAACCGATGTGTTGCTGATTACCTACGCGGACACGCTTCAGCAACCGGACGAGAAGCCGCTGGTGACGCTCAAGCGCTTCCTGGATGACTGCCTTAAGGACTCCGTTTCCGCGGTGCACATACTGCCGTTTTTTCCCTTCAGCTCTGATGATGGCTTTTCGGTGATGGATTACCTGGCGGTTAATGAGAGTCACGGTGGCTGGCCGGAGATTGAGGCCATTGCCCGGGACTACAAGTTGATGTCCGATCTTGTGATCAACCACATGTCGGCCCGCAGCCGGTGGTTCGAAAACTATAAGAAGCGCATCGACCCGGGTAAGGACTATTTCTTTGAAGGCAACCCGAAAGACGACCTCAGCCAGGTAGTGAGGCCACGTACCTCGCCCTTGCTCAATCCGGTGCAGACCGACGACGGCGAGCGCTATGTGTGGTGCACCTTCAGTGAAGATCAGGTGGACCTGAACTTTGCCAACCCGCAGGTACTGCTGGAGTTTGCGGGGATCATCCGCCAATACCTGGAACGAGGTGTGATGATTTTCCGTATGGATGCCGTGGCCTTTATCTGGAAAGAGCCGGGCACGCCGTGTATTCATCTGCAGCAAACCCACGAGCTGATCAAGATCCTGCGCTTGCTGATTGAACATCACACGCCGGACGCGGTGGTGATTACCGAAACCAACGTGCCCAACCGGGAGAACCTGACTTATTTTGGCAATGCCAACGAAGCCCATGCCATCTATAACTTTTCGTTGCCGCCTCTGCTGATCAACACGCTGGTGACCGGCAATTGCCGACATCTGAAAACCTGGCTGATGAGTATGCCCCCGGCGCAGCTGGGCACCACCTATCTGAACTTTATCGCTTCCCACGACGGCGTTGGTCTGCGGCCCACAGATGGCCTGCTGACCGAAGATGAAAAGCAACGCCTGATCAACACCATGGAGTCGTTTGGGGGTAAGGTGTCCTATCGCCGGACGGCCGACGGGCGGGATCAGCCCTATGAGATGAATATTGCGCTCTGGGATGCCCTCAAAGGAACCGCAGAAGGCGGTGCCGACCACTGGCAGCTCGCGCGATTCCTGTGTGCGCATACCATCATGCTGGCTCTCGAGGGCATTCCCGCCTTTTATATTCACAGCTTGCTGGCCACGGAGAACGATCAGGCGCGGGTGGAGCATACCGGGCGCCTGCGCTCCATTAACCGCAGTCAATGGCAGTTGTCGCAACTGGAGGAAACCCTCGCAGATCCACTGACCCACCACAGCAAGGCATTCCGGGAGCTGAAGCGCTTGATTGCTATACGCCGTGCTCAACCTGCTTTCCATCCGAACGCCACGCAGTTCACCTTACACCTGGGGTTGCAGTTGTTCGGGTTCTGGCGCCAGAGCATGCGCCGGGAGCAATCGGTGTTCTGTA
Organism: Marinobacter sp. C1S70; assembly: GCF_000475355.1. NCBI lineage: Bacteria > Pseudomonadati > Pseudomonadota > Gammaproteobacteria > Pseudomonadales > Marinobacteraceae > Marinobacter > Marinobacter sp. C1S70. The sequence continues at coordinate 23,782 of NZ_AXBW01000044.1, forward strand.
TCCATAACATCAGTCCCGAGGTGCAGCAGGTGGCGCTCAGTGATATCAATCTGATCGGAACGGATCGCTGGGTAGACTTGATCTCCGGAATGGAGGTGGATGATCTGGCTGGGTCAATCACCCTGAAGCCGTATCAGAGTGTGTGGTTGTCCAACCAGCAGAGACGCTGAGCGTTAAGGCGAATGCCTCAGGAATGAGGCATGGTTGGTTTGTATTCTGCAAGTCGGTGGTTATAATCGGGGCTGC
>NZ_AXBW01000045.1:0-1107 GCF_000475355.1 Marinobacter sp. C1S70
GCCCTGACTCGTGTATGTCACGAAGTTTGGGGCACTGGCGAGAGCCGTGCTTTCGATCAGATCGATAACGCACCGGAAGAGCGTGCGCGTGGTATTACCATCGCGACCTCTCACGTAGAGTACGATTCTCCGACCCGTCACTACGCCCACGTAGACTGCCCGGGCCACGCTGACTATGTGAAGAACATGATCACTGGTGCGGCACAGATGGACGGCGCGATCCTGGTTTGCTCCGCAGCTGACGGCCCCATGCCGCAGACTCGTGAGCACATCCTGCTGTCCCGTCAGGTTGGCGTTCCTTTCATTGTCGTGTTCCTGAACAAGGCCGACATGGTAGACGACGAGGAGCTGCTGGAGCTGGTTGAGATGGAAGTTCGTGACCTGCTGAGCCAGTACGACTTCCCGGGTGATGACACTCCGATCATCACCGGTTCTGCCCTGATGGCGCTGGAAGGCAAAGACGACAACGAAATGGGTACTACCGCTGTGAAGAAGCTGGTAGAAGCCCTGGACGACTACATCCCTGAGCCGGAGCGTGCGATCGATCAGCCGTTCCTGATGCCGATCGAGGACGTATTCTCCATCTCTGGTCGTGGTACCGTAGTAACTGGTCGTGTTGAGCGTGGCATCATCAAGGTTGGTGATGAAGTGGAAATCGTGGGTATCCGCGACACCACCAAGACCACCTGTACCGGTGTTGAGATGTTCCGCAAGCTGCTGGACGAAGGTCGTGCCGGCGAGAACGTTGGTGTTCTGCTGCGTGGTACCAAGCGTGACGACGTTGAGCGTGGTCAGGTTCTGTGTGTACCGGGCTCCATCAAGCCGCACACCAAGTTCGAGTGTGAAGTGTACGTACTGTCCAAAGAAGAAGGTGGTCGTCATACTCCGTTCTTCAAGGGCTACCGTCCGCAGTTCTACTTCCGGACCACTGACGTGACCGGTTCTTGCGAACTGCCGGAAGGCGTAGAAATGGTAATGCCGGGTGACAACGTGAAAATGACCGTCACCCTGATCGCTCCGATCGCCATGGAAGATGGCCTGCGCTTCGCGATTCGCGAAGGTGGTCGTACCGTTGGTGCCGGCGTGGTCGCCAAGATCATCGAGTAA
>NZ_AXBW01000046.1:0-1253 GCF_000475355.1 Marinobacter sp. C1S70
TGTAGTGGCATAGTGAATCTGGCCACCTGATTTTGAGTGTATGATCACTCACATAATGAATCAGGTGAAGACGATGGCGAAAACTAGAAACTTCAGTCCGGAATTCCGTTTGGAGGCTGCTCAATTGGTGGTCGACCAAGGATACACAGTGAAAGCTGCCTGCGATGCCATGGGTGTCGGTAAATCCACCATGGAGTATTGGGTCCGTAAACTTCGTTCCGAACGGGCAGGCAAAGCACCCAGAGGCGAGGCCCTGACCACAGAGCAGCGTGAGATTCAGGAACTGAAGCGCCGCCTTCGTCGGTCGGAGGAAGAAAAGGAAATCTTAAAAAAGGCTACCGCTCTCTTGATGTCGGACTCCCTGAGCAATTCTCGATAATCGAGCGACTTGAAGAGAGCTATGCGGTGCAGCGCCTGTGTCGGGTGTTTGGGGTGCACCGCAGCAGCTACCGGGCCTGGCGAGACCGGGACAGAGGGCCTTGCGAGGCTGAGAAGGCGCTGCTGGACCAGGTTGTCGAGGCGCATGCTGTCAGCAACGGATCTGCCGGCGCTCGCAGCATTGCCAAGATGGTCACGCAGGCCGGAACGCCACTGAGCCGGTACCGTGCTAGCAGACGAATGAAGCAGTTGGGGCTGGTCAGCACGCAGCCGCCAGGGCACGCTTACAAGAAGGCGGATCAGCCACATTTGGATATCCCGAATCTTCTTGATCGGGAGTTCGACGTAAAGGAGCCCAATCAAGTGTGGACCGGAGACATAACCTATCTTTGGACCGGTGCGCGCTGGGCTTATCTGGCTGTTGTGATTGATTTGTTTTCCCGTAAACCGGTGGGGTGGGCCATATCCTTGTCACCGAATACAGACTTGGTGAAGAAGGCTCTGACGATTGCGTATGAATCCCGGGGAAAGCCTTCAGGAGTCATGTTCCATTCGGATCAAGGGTGCCAGTACACCAGCCTACGATTCCGGCAGCTGCTCTGGAGTTATCAAATGAAACAAAGCCTCAGCCGACGAGGGAATTGCTGGGATAACGCTCCGACAGAGCGCTTCTTCCGGAGTCTGAAAACAGAATGGGTGCCGGAAATCGGATATCCATGCTTTGCCTCGGCGAAGCAATCGGTCACGGACTATATGATCGGATATTACAGCGCACTGAGACCGCACAAACACAACGGTGGATTGCCGCCGAATGTGGCAGAGAAGGCCTACTGGAAAACTCAAAAGACGGTGGCCTAAAACACTTGACCACTACA
>NZ_AXBW01000047.1:0-9307 GCF_000475355.1 Marinobacter sp. C1S70
CGATGGGCCGGAATATGCACCTCGGTCGGATATAGTCGTGTTGCGGTCAAAAAGAAACAGTTTGTTACAAAGAATAACGGGCCGCATGCCAGCACCGAAATAATAAAACCAGCGGGCAGGCATGGAGTCGGGTGTCGAAACTGACTCACTAAAACAATCAGAGACACAATCTATGACAAAGCAAGCGTACGGATGCGCTGCCCTTGCCATGCTCTGCCTGGGTATTTCGCCCGTTTCCCAGGCAGAACTGGAGCCCATTTCAGATAATGCGATGGGCGAGGTAACCGGGCAGGCCTTTATGCAGATTGAAAATATTCCCGGCCAGAACCATGAGTTCACGCGTATGACGCTGACCATGGATGTGGAGACCCGCGTGAATATTGACGATATTCAGGCCGGCCAGATCAATGGCGGCACGGATTTCTCTGCCACCCACCTGGCCCTTGGTCACATCGCCCGTAACGACGGCGAGGTCTTCAATGGCAAGACCTACAACGCCGGGGACGATATTCCCTTTGAAGCGCGTATGCCCTACATCGAACTGGCGGAAGATGCCGCGGGTCTCGCAGGATTCCGGATGGGGTTCCAGCAAGCGAGGGGTTCGGTGTCGTCCCATACCACCAGCTTCAGCGGTGATATCGGCCTGAAGGTGCAGGACGCAACGGGCGCCGTTTACGATACCTATCTGTTTGATGGCGATGGTGGAGCAGCCACCAACTACCGAGCCTCTCACATTGGTATTGACCCGAACTCCTGTGTTTCCGGAACCAACTGCGCACCGCTCACTCATCTACAGTCATTGACCGTAGGCGAGGATAACGGCAGTACGGATGGCACCATCGGATTCACGGATGCGTTTTTCATCGGCTTTCAGCGCGATGACGGTGTAGCCTGGCAAACGCTGGACGGTGCCAACACCATCGGTGTGGGTAAGGGGGTGTTTATTAACCTGCCTACCAACATGACCGTGGATCTGAGCCAGCTGGTTGGCCCGGACGGCATCGACCGCCTGCGTACCCATCAGTCGGATATGGGTACCAAACTGTTCTAATTGTGGTGGCTAGCAAAGCATAGAAGGGTCGAAAGGCAAGGATGCCGACACTACTGCTGCTCAATGGTTTCAAGTTCTTTTTCTACGCCAATGACCATCCGCCCGCCCATGTTCATGTGCTCCGAGGTGAACGATGGGCTAAGATTGAGTTGTCGACTTTCGCGGTAAAATACAGCACCCTCAAGAATCAGGAATTGAGGGAGTGCCTTAAGATCGTTGAGCGTCATCAATCTGATTTTCTGGAGAGGTGGAATGCCTGGTTTCAAGGGTAAATCCGTTCATATTGACGACCGTCACTTGCACGTGGAGTTGGAAGACGGCCGCGTAATCTCCACGCCTGTGCATTGGTACCCTGAGTTGGAGGCAGCCTCTATTGCGGAGGTGCGTCAGTATCATTTCATCTGCGATGGTACGGGCATTGAGTGGGAGGCGTTGGACTATCACCTGAGCATCGAGGCGATGTTGACGGGTAATGCTCGGCAAAGTGCCGCGTAAGTTTGTTAAACTCCTGCGTCTGACTTTACTTCGGTTGCAGGAGTCTTCCTTTGATCCGCTCTTTCTACTGGCACGATTACGAAACCTTTGGCGTAGACCCGGTTCATGACCGGCCCTCCCAGTTTGCGGGTGTGCGCACCGATGCGGATCTGAATATCATCGAAGACCCGCTGGTGATCTATTGCAAGCCAGCCGACGATTACCTGCCTTCTCCTGAAGCCTGCCTGATTACCGGTATTACTCCTCAGAAAGCGCTGGAGGACGGATTTCCGGAAGCGGAGTTTATCGCCCAGATTAACGCGGCTTTCAGTCAGCCTGGCACCTGCGCCGTAGGCTATAACAGCCTGCGTTTTGATGATGAAGTCACCCGCCATACGCTTTACCGTAATCTCCGGGATCCCTATGCCCGGGAATGGCAGAACGGCAATTCCCGCTGGGACATTATTGATATGGTGCGGCTGACTTATGCTTTGCGGCCCGAAGGTATCAACTGGCCCCGGAAAGAAGATGGCAGCCCGAGTTTCCGGCTGGAAGAGCTGACAGTAGCCAATGGCATTGCTCATGAGGCTGCCCACGATGCCATGTCGGATGTGTTGGCCACCATTGCCGTGGCAAAGCTGATCAAGGAAAAACAGCCCAAGCTGTTCGATTTCGTTCTGAACAACAAAGACAAACATTCCGCGAGGCAAATGCTGGATACCGCCGCTATGAAGCCGGTGTTTCATATTTCTGCCAAATATCCAGCTACAAGAGGCTGTTGTGCGCTGGTGGCACCGTTGGCAGAGAGCCTGAGCAACAAGAACCAGGTGATCGTTTACGATCTCCGGGAAGACCCGGAGGCGCTGATCAACGCCTCGGTAGAGGAAATCCGTGAACGGGTATTTACGTCTCAGGCGGAACTGGGGGAGGGCGTTAGCCGTTTTCCACTGAAAGGCGTGCAATTGAACAAGTGCCCTGTGCTGGCGCCGGCGATCATGCTCTCCACGCTGTCACAGGAGCGGTTGGCCGAGCTGGAGTTAGATGGTGATGTGCTTCGGGCAAATCTGGCCAAATTGCGCAAAGCCCCGGATCTTCCTGCTCGTATTGCCCAGGCATTCGAACAGGATTTTCAGGGCAGCCACCTGACTGATCCCGACGAGCAACTTTACGCTGGCGGTTTTATCAGCAAAGCCGACCGGGAGAAACTCAACTGGTTGCTGACCCAACCCGTGGATACCCTGGCCGAGCAGGAAGTGAGGTTTGAAGACGCGCGCCTGCCAGAGATGCTGTTCCGTTACCGTGCCCGCAACTATCCGGATACCCTGATTGGCGAGGAAATGGAGCGCTGGGAGCAGTTTCGTACCGAACGGTTGATGCAGCCGAAAAAGGGGTGGCGCTCACTGGAGGCCTATGGTCAGGAGCTACAGCGATTGGCGGCTGATACGGAGCTGACGCCCAAGAAGCAGCAGATACTGGAGGACTTACATCTCTATGGCGAATCCCTGATTCCCTATATGTAAGTGGGGTCAGACCTAAAGACATTTGGCGTTGGCGAATGTTCGGGGGGGCTGACCCCTTTTATTTCTCGAATAGGACGGAAATATCGTCGGCGGTAATGGCCGAGCTGAAGGCATCAGCTTTGCCGTACAGACCGTCTGCAAGCTGGCTCTTCCTTGCCTGTAGTGCCTGAATTCGCTCTTCTACCGTGCCTTCGGTAATCAGACGGTACACGAAGACAGGTTTGTCCTGCCCGATGCGCCAGGCGCGGTCTGTGGCTTGTTGTTCGGCTGCGGGATTCCACCACGGATCATAGTGAATAACGCAGTCCGCGGCGGTCAGGTTCAGGCCGGTACCACCGGCTTTCAGGCTGATTAGGAAGACCGGGCTCTCGCCATTCTGAAACCGTTTAACCGGTGTGGCGCGGTCTCTGGTTTGGCCGGTGAGTTTTTCATAGCCTATGCCTGCCGCCTTCAAAGTGGTTTCGATCAGTGCCAGCATGCTGGTGAACTGAGAGAAGATGATGACCTTGCGTCCTTCATCCAGCAGTTGTTCCAACATCTCCATTAAAGCGTCGAGTTTGGCCGAACCGGCGGTTTCTTCCGGGTTAAGCAGAGCGGGATGGCAGCAGATTTGCCTGAGTTTCAGGAGCGCATCCAGTATTTCTATCTGGCTTCTTGCTGCGCCCTTTTCGGCAAGCAATTTGCGAATGCGCTTATCCATGGTGGCGCGGATGGTCTCATACAGATCTTTCTGCTGGCGATTCAGCTCAACGTGACGCACGATCTCGGTTTTTTCCGGCAATTCGGGGGTTACCTGATCTTTCGTGCGCCTCAGCATAAATGGTCGCACCCGGCGGCTCAGCTCCGCATAACGGCTCTGATTGCCCTGTTCTTCAATAGGTTTTCGGTAGTGTTCGCGGAAGATTTTCTGGTCTGCCAGGTAGCCCGGCAGAATAAGATCAAACAGGGCCCATAGCTCCCCGAGGTGGTTTTCCATTGGTGTGCCGGTAAGTGCGATGCGGTTTTCGGCTGGCAGGCGGCGAGCCGCTTTGGACGTCACGGCTGCCGGGTTTTTCAGGTGTTGGGCCTCGTCGAAAAAAGCCAGGCTGTATGACTGGTTCTGGTGCTGTTCCAGATCCCGGTGCAGGAGAGGGTAGCTGGTGATCACCAGATCGGCCTCCGCTACTATGTCGAAGAATGGTTTACGACGTTGGCCATGGATCACCAGGCGTTTCAGTCCCGGGGTGAATTTCTCGGCTTCTGCCTCCCAGTTGGCAATAAGCGTGGTCGGGCATACCACCAGAGCAGGCGCGGTAAGCCGACCTGCGGTTTTTTCGGCCTGAATGCAGGCTAGGGTTTGCAGGGTCTTGCCCAGGCCCATATCGTCGGCAAGAACGCCACCGAGCCCGAATTCTCGCAGGAACATCAGCCAGTTCAGGCCATCTTGCTGGTAGTGGCGCAGGTCTGCCCGAACCTCTGAGGGAACTGGCACATGGTTCAGTGCCTGAAAAGACGTGAGTTTTTCGCTGAGGTTGCGCAATTCTGCGTTGCTTTGCCAGTCTGCCGCCAGATCACCCATTACCTGTGCTGCATCCAGTTTCGGCAGCCTTAGTTTGCCGCCACGTTCTTTCCCTAACAGGCTCAACAGGGTTCGGGCCAATGGTCGGATGCGGTCTGAAACAACCCGGATGAGGGCGTCGCCGTTGTGGAGCCAAAGGGTTTCAGGCAAGGCATCGTCACTGTCATTGTTGAGGTCGAGATAAACCAGGGCCTGTTGTAGTAGCGGAATCAGGTCAATCTGTGTGCCGTTGTAGTCAATACCCACTTCAACATCAAACCAGCCTGGCGATTCTTCATCCGGCTTCAGGCTGCCGTGCAGCTGGTCTATTTCAATAACCGGTACATCAAAACTCTCGTCCATTTCAATTTGCCAGCCGCCTGCATCCAGTCGCGGTAAATCGAAGGCAATGAAATCCAGCCACTGGTTACGGGTTGGCAAGGTGAAATCGAGAAAACTGCCATACGGTAGCGCATTAACCATGTCTGCTTCGAGATGATCGGTCATTGTTCCCGCCATTTTGAAATCGGGCAAATCACGATGTAGCCATTCGATTTCCGCATCCTCATCCCGAATGACCAGCAACGGTCCATTGTTGCCATCAACCAGAACCCGGGGTTCCTGTTCCGAGAACGCTACCCGGTGGCCTTCATAGCTGAACATTAACCTCGCCATTAGCAGTGGCAGTGCCCCGGGGGCGGGATGCTGAAGGCTGTACAGCTGCAGTATCGGCTGGGGTGCTGCCTGCACCATGGAGGGCACCTGGAAAGATTCAGGCAGAACGGCGCCGGCTTTTTCCAGTATGGGCGCAAGATCTGGCAAAGCCTGCTGAAGCTGGCTTTCCGCCAAGGGAGGGCACTGTTGCAGAAGCGCTGTAGTGCGGGCATCCAGCGAGTTCTCCACCCGCCCGATCAGGAGCTCTTTTTCGTCCAGATAGTAGGCGGGCGAGGTGTTCAACAGCCGGATGTGTGACGGGAGCGCCTTGCTGACCAGTTGCCAATGTTGTTTATCTGGCAACTGCACCCACTCAAAGCCGGATTCTAGAGTCTCTCCGAGTTGAAGCGGCGGGTTTTGAGTGGATTCCAGAAAGAAGCGGCTGGTTTTCAGCGCCGATTCAATAAAATAGGCGCCCGTGGTCCCCTCCAGAACCGGTGCAACACGAAATGCTGTGGGCAGGGCGTTTAACCATGTGAGCGGTGCTATATCGCTCTCTCGCAGGTATTTCGGGCGATCGTATTCAAGGTTGGTACGGCTCCACACGGTGGTTTTGGAGCCACTGGAATATTCTCCCGATTTACGACGCCGAACCTTGTTCACTGACAGGCTCTGCTGGCTGCGGTGCGGCTCTACGTGGAGCAGATACGCCAGACACTCAGGGTTGGAAGCGGTGTCGATCGAACTGAAAACTGAGGCCGCCTGTTCCAGCCATGTTTCCGCTGTCGGGTATTTGTATCGTGTATCGGCTTCCGGTTCGTATTTTTCAGCGCTCAGGCCTGCTTCGTAATTGGCCTGAAGTATAACGGCCGCCGCATGCTTACACCGGAACCCCACCGGGCAACTGCAGAAGGTGTTTATTTTTCCGGGCAGGTAGCGGTCGAACCGAACCTCGGTGATATAGAGCTGGCGCTGGCTGCCAGAAACCTCCGCTCGCAGCACCTGTATGCTCATGCCTTCGGTTTCACGAACCAGGTTTTGTACCCGGCCCTGGCTGAAATAGCGCTTGCCTCGTTGCAGGCTGTTGGCGTCAAAGTTGAGGTTCAGGTTTGCTTGCGAGACTTGCATGGCTGAGAGCGGGCACCGGTAGATTCAAAAAAGGGAAAGCTACCGGAAACCCACTGTGTGCTCAAACGAATTTGGGGTTAGACCATACGAACAGGGCCGGGGTACCGAGCAACCTGTTCATCTGAGGTTATCAGCAAGAACCCCTCGGTCTCGGCCTGGGCAACCAGAATTCGGTCGAAGGGATCCTTGTGAATATCAGGAAGGTGGCCTACCGCCAGTGTGTGTAGCGAGGTGATTGGTAATTCAAGATAGCCGTTATCTACAAGTCCCCGCCTCAGTAAGTGCGGGTCAACACGAAAATCCGGTCGGCCCAAGCCGTTTTTGATGACGACTTCCCAAAGGCTGGCAGCACTGAAATACAAGCGATGTTCTTTGTTGCTGATCAGTGCTTTTGCCTGCGGGGATAGCTTTGAGGGCTCCGCTGCCGTCCATAGCAGAAGGTGAGTGTCCAGAAGCAGGTTCACGTCAGCCGCCGAACATTTCGGTTATGTCTTCCTGCCCCATCCGGTCAAAGTCATCCGGCACAGTAAATTCCCCAGCCATAAAGCCAATCCGTTTCTGCTGGCTATCTTCCGGTGAATCGTAAGCGGAAACACGGGCAACGGGTTTCCCTGCTTTAGCGATGATAAAAGCCTCACCTTTGGCAGCACGGGCAACCAGTTGTGATAAACGCGTTTTTGCTTCGTGCATGTTGACAGATTCCATTGTGCTCTCCGATCGATTAGCTAAGCTTGTTTAGTTTAGCATTTTCGGGCTGAACTCACTACCGTATTACCGCCTCCGCTGGAAATACACGCTCAGGTTCTGCCCCATCAGGCTTTGAACTTCACTACCCAGGGCTTCCGCCTGGATCTGTCGCTGTACCGGGCCGGTGGCCAGGCTGTGGCCATCTTCATCCCGGGCTTTAATCAGCTTCCACTCAACTTCATTGCTCACCAGGGCCAGCAGTTCTTTGAGCTGGTTGGCATCCTGCGGCCGGAACCATCGATCGCGGCAGCCGCCCAGGCTGTAGAAGTCCTCGTCCTTCAGCAGCTCTGTCCAGAGGGTATCTTGCCGGTTGGCCAGCACCATCCTGCGAAGCTGCCGCAAGGCGGTGCGAGTGGGTTGGAGGTTGTGTTCTGCGATCAGGCGTCGAATCTGTTTGTCGCCCTGGGTTTGCTCGGCCAGCGCCGTGTGCATGTGCACAATGGCACCGGTGTTCGAGGCAGTATTGATCAGCGCGGCCAGAGAAAGCGCGGTCATGGCCGGTGAGGGCACACGGCCCACTTCCACCCAGTGGACCTGGTGACCATCGGCCACAAAACGCTGGGCGATGGACCAGGGCCAGAACACGATGTTGTCCATGTTCAGGCTCTGGGCCATGCGGGTGCCTTTGGCGATATTGGCCAGGGATTCATCAACTGCAATCACTTCCACATCGTTCAGGTATTGCGCCAGTTCCATGGCTCGCTGGCCAGACTGAGCGCCGCACACCATAATCCGCAGCGTGGCGGGGAGATTGTCGGTGTTCAGGCCGAGTTCCTGCGCCACCACGGCTTTCAGGCTGGTCTCCGTGCGATAGGCCAGCTGACTCCACGCCGGCCATGCCTGGGGCACATCGGTTTTCTCCAGGCAGAGTTCCTCGGCTTTTTCGTCAAAATTCTGCTTGATGGCCTCTTCTTCCGCCCGGCTGTAGTAGCTGGCTGCCATCATGGGTTGCATGGCCAGGGGCCAGTCCACCAGGTTCCATTGGCCAAGTTGTACTGCAAAGTTCTGGTGGAAGAGTGCGCCATACATGGCACTGATCATCAGCGAGCCAATCAGGGCCTCTTGAGGTTCGCCCACTGCAAATTGCGCCATGATGCTTTCATTGATGGTGGCCGCCAGGCGTTCTTCATCGTCTTCCGCGGCCAAAGCGAAGCCGGTGCGGTCGGCGTATTCGGCGATGGCCAGGCAGAGGGGCTGCAGTTCGTCCCTCAGGCTGGCCGTTTGAGCGACCTCTGCCATGATGGCGCGGCGCAGCAGCACCACCAGTTCTTCCACGGCGGCATTGGGCATCAGGGTTTTCTGGAGCGCCAGGATTAGCAATTCATCTTCTGCTGCGGCATCCAGGAAGATTTCGGCGTTAGGGTTATCCAGGTCGTATTGCTGCTGGATGATTGCGCCGACAAAGTGGCCGATTTCCTGGTGTGGCAGACCTTCCTGCCGAAGCAGGGCAATGGCGTCCAGCGCCAGATCACTGTCGGCTTTGTGAACCTGAAGGTGCTGGGCACAGGTAAGCATGCCGGAATAGACAGAGTCCCATTCCGATCCGCTTTGGAGTAACTTGCGGTAGTGCAGATAGGCAACATCAAACTGGCCTTGCAGCCGTTTGGCATGAGCAACGCCGCAGAAAGCGGCGGCAGATTGCCGGTCGCATTCCAGTGCCTGCAGGAAATACTCCTCCGCCAGGGCGGGGCGCTCGCTCTTCAGTGCCCAGTAGCCCAGGTTGCAGTATTGTTGGGCCTGCGCCGGTTGCCGATTGAGACTGGCATTGAACAGGGCATGGGCCTTTTCAAGCTGGCCGTCGTCCATCTCCACTCGCCCGAGCAGACCAAGGGCCGCTGCGTGATCGGCCTCCAGCGCCAGCGCCTGATTCAGGTATTCCCGGCACTCATTCCGCGCCTTCAGCCGCTGAATGTAGGAAAGCCCGTTGCTGTTGGACTCGCCGTACGCCAGGTTTGCCTGGAGCACCAGGCGCGCGACCTGAGCCTGAACGGAGCGGGAAAGATGCGCGTTATGATGTTGTACTTGCATGGAACACCTCGTTACCAGCCAATATCCGAAGCGGCAAAGGTCTGCAGTTTTTTGACGGTTTGCCGGGGTTTGGGGGAGGTGTTGCGAAAGGTGTGCCAGTTTTGACTGAAAATTTGAATTCAGGGCACTTCTATGTAAGTTGGTATGTTACCTGAATCAGTGACTTCG
>NZ_AXBW01000048.1:0-247 GCF_000475355.1 Marinobacter sp. C1S70
CCTTGCTTCCGCCGGATAGGCCAACTCAACCACTGGCAAAAAACAATCCTCCCGGAATCCTCTGCCGGGACAGCCCGCTATTGCCTAAACAATGCATACTGGTCATTTATCAACCAATATCGGGCCATCGGTTGCTCCCGCTCTTTGCTTCCTGACCTCAAAGTCAGAATCTCACCCAGTTATCGCCTCTTGTTGGCGCAGAGGTGGGCTTGACGGGTATATTGGCGAGCGAAGTCACTGATTCAGG
>NZ_AXBW01000049.1:0-22839 GCF_000475355.1 Marinobacter sp. C1S70
GCAACAAGAGGTCTACATATATGTGCTCGTAGCGGTTTTTGGAAAGTAACCCCCAATGACACAGGTACCCAATGTCTTACCACCTAATAGCCAATACGCGGAACCAAACTAACAGGCTCACCCCATGAAAGGTTAAACTGACCAACAGCCAAACCAACGAAGGAAAACCGAAATGCCAATCTGGGTCGACGCCGATGCCTGCCCCGTTCCCATCCGGGAAATTCTCTGCCGTGCCGCCACCCGCTGGCAAATCCAGACCACCTTCATCGCTAACCACGCCATCAGCCTGCCACCAAGCCCACACATCAGCCGCCGGCAAGTCCCACACGGTTTCGACGTTGCAGACAACGAAATTATGGACCAGATGAGCAAAGGCGATCTGGTGATTACCCAGGACATTCCTCTGGCCGCCGAAGCCATCGAAAAAGGCGCCGACGTGTTCAACCCCCGGGGACAGGCCTTTACCAAAGAGAATATCCGCCAGCGCCTAGCCATGCGTAACTTCATGGAAGAGATGCGCAGTGCCGGCCAGGTGACCGGTGGCCCGGCCCCGTTTGGCCAGGCCGATCGCAAGGAATTTGCCGACCAGCTGGACCGATGGCTGCAGAAAAACACGCGCGGGAAGTAAAGTCGGGAGAATCGCCAGAGGCCCGGAGCCTCTGGCGGGAAGGGATCAACCGATCTTCAGGATCGGCTTGATGGTTTTGCCGCTGGCAGAATCTTCAAAGGCCTGGTCGATCTGGTCAAACTCGTAATACCGAACCAGTTTATCGAACGGGAATTGCCCCGCCTTGAAGTAGGCAATCAGCTGCGGAATGAATACCCGCGGCACGGAATCGCCCTCAATCACGCCGATCATGCTCTTGCCCTCAGCCATAAGATCGTTGTGAACATCCAGGGTAACTTCCGGAGTCACGCCAACAATAGCGCAGGTTCCCAGAGGCCTCAAGGCATTGAGAGACTGCTTCACCACTTGCGGCACACCCGTGGTTTCCACAGCAAAGTGGCTGCCCCCGCCGGTCAGTTTTCTTACCTCTTCAACAACATCCGTGGTCTTGCCATTGAACGCGTGGGTGGCACCCAGTTCCCGAGCCAGCTCAAGGCGACTGTCGTGAACATCCACGGCAACAATGTGCTGGCAACCGGCAATACGGGCAGCCATGACAGCACTCAGGCCAACCGCACCGCACCCGTACACCACAATGCTGGAGCCAAAATCCGGCTTCAGGCGGTTCAGCACGGTTCCGGCTCCGGTCTGAATACCGCAGCCCAGCGGCCCCAGCAGGGCCAGATCCACCTCGGGGTCCACTTTCACGGCGTTACGGGCACTGACCACCGCATAGGTGCCGAAGGAGGATTGACCGAAAAACGTCGCCAGCTCCTGGTCACCCTGGCTCAACCGGCGACTGCCATCGTCCATGGCACCGCCAAAGTTCAGGTCGTTGAAGGTGTCGCATACCGTCGGGTGGCCAGTCAGGCAGTTGCCACAGCCGCCACAATGGGCAAATGACAACACTACGTGATCGCCCGGTTTCAGGTCGGTCACGCCCTCGCCCACGGCATCCACCACACCCGCGCCTTCGTGGCCCAGAACGATCGGGAAAGGGGCAATACCCAGGTCCCGTGCCACGGCATCGGTGTGGCACACGCCAGTTGCCACAATCCGGACCCGGATCTCGCCGAGCGCCGGATCAGCCAGGTGCACCGGCTCCAGTTTGAATGCCTCACCCTGTTTGTGGGTTACTGCAGCTTTGATTTCCATGGAAGTCTCCTTGTACACAGTAACGCCCCGACAGACTGGGCCGGGGCTCGCTCAATTCAGAAAATGCGCCGGTTCAGAACGGGTATTGCCTGGGTGTGCGTTGCACACTGACCCACTGCACCGTTGAGAATTCCTCGATGGCCCAGTCACCGTTAAAACGGCCCAGTCCGGAATTCTTCTCGCCACCAAACGGCAAGGCGGCTTCGTCGTTCACCGGCATATCGTTCACATGGGTCATCCCCGCCCGCACCTTTCTGGCAAAGCTCAAACCGCGCTCGGGGTCGCCGCTGAACACCGCACTGGACAAACCAGACTCGGTACCATTGGCAAGCTCCAGGGCATGCTGCTGGTCCCGGGCTTTCTGGATGCCGGCAATCGGCCCGAAGATCTCTTCGGCACTCAACTCCATATCCGGCGTCACATCACCGAATACATGGGGAGGAAGCACCTGTCCACTCACATCGCCCTCAAGCAATACGGTAGCGCCTTGCGCCTTGGCGTCTGCAATCTTTTTCTGCAGGCCTTCAAGCTGGGATTGGTTGATGATCGGGCCGATAGCCGTTTCGATGTCGGAAGGGTCGCCCACCTTCAGCGTTTTGACCTGGGCGACAAAAGCGGCCACGAATTCATCGTAGCGGCTCTGGTCGACAATAATCCGATTAATGGCCATGCAGATCTGGCCCTGATGCAGGAATTTACCGAACACAGCAGCCTTCGCGGCCTGCTCCACATCGGCATCATCCAGCACCACAAAGGGACTGTTACCACCGAGTTCCAGCGCGACTTTCTTGATGTAGTCGCCGCCGGTGGCAATGCGGCCGATGTTTTTGCCCACCGGAGTCGATCCGGTAAACGAAATCAGCGCCGGGGTCGGGTGGGCCACAAAGTCGTCACCAATATCCGAACCGGCACCCACCACAACGTTCAGCACCCCCGCAGGCAGCCCGGCTTCTTCGAAAATACGGGCCAGCAAAAGGCCGCCGGTAACCGGTGTATCACTAGCAGGCTTGATAACTACCGCGTTACCAAGCGCCAGCGCCGGTGCTACGGAACGCTGTGAAAGGTGCAGGGGAAAGTTCCAGGGGCTGATCACACCAACCACCCCCAATGGCCGCCGGTAGACCAGGCTTTCCTTGCCCGGAATATCACTGGCCATGGTATAGCCGTGAGCCCTGGCCGGCATGCTGGCTGCTTCCTGGGTGATTGCCCGGGCGCTTCCCCACTCCACCATCGCCTTCAGGCGGGTACTGCCAGATTCACGAATCAACCAGTCGATGATTTCGTCTTTACGCTCGTCGAAGATCGATACGGCCCGGAGCAAGACTGCGGACCGTTCGGAAGGTGCACGCTCGGCCCACTCTTGTTGAGCAGCCTCCGCCGCGCGGTAGGCCTTATCGAGGTCATCCGAGTTGGCAAGCCTGATGGATACCAACTCCTCGCCGGTGAATGGATTCCGTACGGAGCGGAGATTTTCACCGCTACCCTCACGCCATTCGCCGGCCAGCGGCTGCACATGAAAATCCTGATACCGCTTCGGCATTGAACACCTCCTTCGCGTTTATTCGGGACTTTTCAGTGTAGCGTCAACAGCTACACCGTTGGCAAAAGTAGGGGAAACTACTGCGCTTACGAAAGGCATCGACCCCCTGGATCAATAACTTCAGGAAAACCACCAAATGAAAATGATTCTGTTTTAAAAGCAAAAAGAATCCGCTACCCTTGCCGCCTCTGACAACCAGACAGCAGAAGGAAGCGGAACATGACCACACGCGCCCAGCCTACCAGCAGCTTCGCGGCTCTCGGCCGCCTGCTTCGATATGCGCGTGGTTACCGGCGCCAGATCATTGCGGCCACCACCTGTTCCATTATCAACAAGCTCTTCGACATTGCTCCGGAGATTTTGATTGGTGTCGCTATTGATGTGGTGGTGAACCAGGAGGAAAGCTTCGTTGCCGGCCTGGGCTTTGAGACTGCTCAGGAGCAGATCACCATCCTGGCGGTGCTCACCTTCTTCATCTGGGCGGGCGAGTCGCTGTTTGAGTACCTGTTCCAGATTCTCTGGCGTAACCTGGCCCAGCGACTACAGTCCGATCTCCGGCAAGACGCTTATGAACACGCCCAGCGTCTGGACATGAGTTTCTTTGAGGCGAACAGCTCCGGGCAACTGGTCGCCACCATGAACGACGATGTAAACCAGCTGGAGCGTTTCCTGGATGGCGGCGCCAATGCCATGATCCAGGTAGCGGTTACCGTAGTAGCTGTGGGTGCCGTGTTCTTTGTGCTGTCGCCACTGATTGCCCTGCTGGCGTTCACACCGATTCCCCTGATTATCTGGGGCGCCTTCTATTTCCAGCGCAAAGCCGGTCCGCTGTACGCAGACGTAAGGGAGAAAGTAGGCGACCTCTCCAGCCGCCTGGCCAACAATCTGGGTGGCATCGCCACGATCAAGAGCTTCACCGCCGAACAGCGCGAAGCAAAACGCCTGAAGGACGCGAGCGAAGCCTATGTTGATGCGAACCGCCGCGCCATTCGCATCAGTTCGGCGTTTATTCCGGTGATTCGCATGGCCATTCTGGCCGGTTTCCTGGCTACCTTCACGGTTGGCGGCATGATGGCGCTGGAAGGCAGCCTGAACGTGGGCGCTTACGGGGTTCTGGTGTTCCTCACCCAACGCCTGCTCTGGCCCCTGACCGGCCTGGCGGAAGTGATCGACCTGTTTGAACGGGCCATGGCCAGTACCCGACGGATTCTCGATCTGCTCGCCGAACCGGTAAACGTCCGGGATGAAGCCGGCAAGTCCCTGGAACAACCCGTTCGCGGAAAGGTTTCATTCAACCAGGTGAGCTTCCGTTACGCTGGCAGTGGCGCGGGTATACAGGACATTACCCTGAACGTTCCGGCAGGCAATACCCTGGCATTGGTGGGCGCAACCGGCTCCGGCAAGTCCACGCTGATCAAACTGTTATTGCGATTCTATGACCCCGCCCATGGTGATATCCGCATTGACGGCCAGCCCATCCGAGAGGTCAGTCTGAAGTCCCTGCGCGATGCCATTGGACTGGTCAGCCAGGATGTCTATCTGTTTGAAGGCAGCATCCGTGACAACCTCGCCTACGGCAAACCGGAAGCAAGCGAAGAAGAGATCATGGAGGCCGCTCGGACTGCCGAGGCCTGGTCCTTCATTGAGGGACTACCGCAAGGTCTGGACACCCCCGTCGGTGAGCGGGGCATTCGCCTCTCGGGCGGCCAGCGTCAAAGGCTGTCCCTGGCCCGGGCGCTGCTGAAGAATCCCCCCATTCTGGTTCTGGACGAAGCAACCAGTGCCGTGGATAACGAAACCGAAGCCGCCATTCAGCGCTCACTCAAGCGCATTGGCCATAACCGCACCGTCATTATGATTGCCCACCGGCTTTCCACCATTGTGGATGCGGACACCATTGCCGTGGTCGAGAATGGCCGGATTGTTGAGGAAGGCGATCACGACAGCCTGATACGCAATAACGGAGCTTACGCCGCGCAGTGGCGCGTGCAAACAGGTCAGGCGTGAGAAGGTAATGCTGTTTACCGTTTATTATTGATAGGTATTCGCATTTAGATTATCCTGCCAGCCACTGAAACAGGGGAATCTGAATGTCCGCGTTTTTTGATGTCCGCGATCTCGCCGTTCACATTGGTAGCACGGCTATCCTTCATAACATTAACCTGGCCTTTAACGAAGGCCAGGTGACCGCCCTGCTTGGCCATAACGGCTCGGGGAAATCCACTTTGTTAAAGACACTGGCCAGGCAGATTCCAGCCAGTGCCGGTGATGTCAGGCTTGAGGGTAACACTGCGAAAAGTCTGGGCGCCCGCGCTTTCGCCAGGATTGTCGGCTACCTGCCCCAGCACCCGCCGGGCACCGATGGCCTGACGGTCCGGGAGCTGATCGCGCTGGGCCGCTACCCCTGGCGAGGCCCGCTTGGCCGCTACAGCGATGCGGATTACGCGCTGATTGATCAGGCTATCGCAGACACCGACCTCAAACCTTTTGAACACCGCTCTGTCGACACCCTCTCTGGTGGCGAGCGCCAACGCGCCTGGATTGCCATGTTGCTGGCACAGCAAACACGCTGCCTGCTGCTGGACGAACCCATCTCCGCCCTGGATGTAAAGCATCAGGTAGAAACGTTGCGCCTTGTGCAGCGCCTTGCCCGCCAGCGCGAATTGACCGTGATTGTGGTACTGCACGATGTCGATCTGGCCTCCCGCTTCTGCGACCGGTTGGTGGCCCTGAAAGCGGGCCAGGTGGTGGCCGATGGCACTCCGGCAGAGATCATGGACAGCCAGATTCTTGAGTCCATCTACAGCGTTCCCATGGGGGTGATGGAGCGGGCGCCGGGGCAATGGGTTTCCTATGTCCATTAACACGAAAGCCATGATGCTCGGCGCGCTGCTCTTTCTGCTGCCGATCGCAGGAACCGCCCAGACCTGGCAACACGAAGGCGGCACACTAACCCTTGAAGCCCCTCCTGAACGCATTATCGCGCTGAACTGGGCCGCCACTGAAACGCTGCTATTACTGGGCATCACCCCCGTTGGCGTGGCTGACAAAGCCGGCTATCACACCTGGGTACAGGAGCCGGAACTGCCTGACAGTGTCGCCAATGTCGGCACCAGGGTCGCGCCCAGTCTGGAGGCAATCGCAGAACTGAAACCCGACCTGATCGTCACCAGCACCGAAATGGCTCCCGCGGCCGAACTGTTGGAGCGGATTGCGCCAACCTACGTCATCAGCGTGTATAAAAAAGACGCCCGTCCATTCGACAGGGCCCGGGAAATGCTGATAACCCTGGGCGAAATCACCCACCGGATCGACCGGGCCGAATGGGTACTGGCCGATATCGAACAGACCTTTCGTCAACAGAGGGAGCGCCTGGAGCGGGCTGGCATTACCGAGAAGCCGGTTGCCCTGGTGAACTTTTTGGATGACCGCCATGTCCGCATCTATGCCCCCAACGGTCTGTTCCAGACTGCCCTGGAAAACCTTGGGCTTACCAATGCCTGGTCAGATCCAGGCAACTACTGGGGGTTTTCAGCCATAGGCCTTGAATCTGTGGCAGATGCACGAAACAGCCGCATCGTGGTGATAGAGCCACTGGTTCCGGGCCTGGCTGACAGTCTGGCTAACAGTCCCTTCTGGACCTACCTGCCACCGGTACAGAACGACGAGATCTACCGGATTCCCGCTGCCTGGCCTTTTGGTGGGGTTTATCCGGTGAAGCGCCTGGCCATTGCCCTGACCAACGCTCTGATTGAAGGGGGCAGTGACAATGTCCGCCGTTGAATCCGCTCTGCACACCGTCAGTCGCCCGAAGATTCCCGCCAGGCTTCCGATTGCGGTCGCGCTACTCTGGCTTACCGCTTTCAGCGCCAGCGCCTTACCCTGGTTCGACCAACTGCACTTTTCACAGCTTCTCGCCGCTTTCTGGACCTTTGATGGCAATCAGTACACTTCCGTTCTGGCCCACTTCAGCTGGGCACCGAGGGTCTCCATCGCGATACTGATTGGCTGCGCACTGGGATTGGCAGGAGCTGTTACCCAGCAGGTACTTGGCAACCCATTGGCCTCACCCACTACCCTCGGGGTCGAAGCCGGAGGACAATTCGGTGTTACCTTTGCCACCCTGTTTGCACCTGGTTTGCTGGCTTTCAGCCCTGATCTTGCCGCAGTAGCCGGTGGCTTGCTCGCCATCGGCCTGGTAATAGTGCTCACCTGGCGGCTTGGCTTCTCACCTGTCACCGTGATTCTGGCCGGGCTGGTGGTGACCTTTTTTCTCGGCGCCATCAACATGGCCTTCCTGCTTCTGAAAGGTGAGTGGCTCGGTAATCTGTTTATCTGGGGCGCGGGATCTCTGGTACAGAATAACTGGACCCCATTCTTTGATCTGCTTCCCCGGGTGCTGGTTATTGCCGCGCTCATGCTGGCACTGATGCGCCCGCTACAGCTGCTTCAGCTTGGTCAGGCCTCAGCAGATTCGCTGGGAGCAAAGGTGTCGTTACTTCGCGCCGCTGCACTTTTCCTTGTGGTACTTATGAGCTCCGTGGTGGTGAGCCGGGTTGGTCTTGTCGCATTTGTTGGCCTGGCAGCACCAGTATTGGCAAAACTGCTGGGCGCCAGAACACTGACCGAACGGCTGTTCTGGAGCACACTGGCTGGTGGCGGCCTGCTGTTACTGGCGGATACTCTGGCACAATGGGCGACTGCCTGGGATGGCGGCTCGCTGGTGCCGACCGGCACGACCACCGCTCTCATTGGCGGCCCGGTTATCCTTCTGGCGCTTCAGGGGTTCCGAAACACTCACCATATGCCTGACCAGGGCAACGGACCTGCGGGCTTTCTGCCGCGCCGCCGAAGCCCGCTGTTGGTTGCCGGAACTCTGTGCTCTCTGTTAGCCCTGACGATCATTCTTTCCATGAGCTGGTCTCCGGGTCTTGAAGGTTGGAACTGGACCCCGTTGGCGCAGTGGACAGACGCCTGGGTATGGCGAGGCCCAAGATTAATGGCTGCTATCCTTGCCGGCATGGCTCTGGGTATGGCCGGCACCCTGATTCAGCGGATGACCGGCAACCCCATGGGCAGTCCGGAGCTCCTCGGCATCAGTGGCGGTGCAGCGTTGGTGATGGTGGTTATGGTCCTGACCGGACTTGAAATTGGCCGCCTTGGCCAACTGGCGGCGGCCACGGCGGGTGCCGCCGGCGCTCTGGGCCTGTTACTGCTGCTGGCCCGCAAGCACCAGTTCGCGGGCAACCAGCTGTTGCTTGGCGGCCTGGCACTGTACGTTTTCATGGATGCCGGCCTGAGACTGGTGATGGCCTCTGGCGGCACCGTTGCAGCGCGCCTGCTGAACTGGATGTACGGCTCCACCTGGCTGATCTCGGAATCCGAAGCCTTCGGTCTACTGGCACTGGTGGTAGGCCTTTCGACCTTGCTCTTGCTTGCCCTGCGACCGCTCACACTGCTGCCCCTGGGCGAAACATCCGCCTCTGCCCTGGGACTGCGGGTGCCACGGGCGCGACTTCTTCTACTGGTGCTGGCTGCCGTGCTGACCGCGGCGTCGACTGTAGTGATCGGGCCATTAAGCTTCGTCGGGTTGATCGCCCCGCACCTGGCCCGGGTACTGGGACAACAGACCGTGGGCCGGCAAATGCTGGTCGCAGCCCTGGCAGGGGGCCTACTGCTTTCACTGGCCGACTACCTGGCCCGGGTTCTGGTGTATCCCAATCAGCTACCCGCGGGGCTGCTGGCCGCCCTGGTCGGCGGCTTGTACTTCTTGTGGGGGCTAAGCCGTCATGGTCGCGGCTGAGACAGCAACGCAATGGCTGACGGATTACCACAATCTGTTGGCCCGCCACGACCTTGACGCTACCACTCTGATGGACAGCGCACTGACACCCGCCAACCGCGAACAACCCGCGTTGTTCTCCCTGGCCCAGCTACTGGCAAATCCAGACCTTCTGCAACAACAGGTCCTCAAGGACTATCAGGATGCCGATCATCCGCGACTCCGCAAGGCGCGGCTTTCTGTCCTGCACCAGAGCCTGGCACTTCAGATTATCGGACCATTGGTGATCCGGCTGTTCAGGGATGGCAGCAGTGCTGCACTCGATCCCCGGCGGGTTTTCCTGTGCCCGACGACATCAACACCAGCGGACCCGTCTCGCTGGCAATATGCGGCCGGTGAACAGGAGATCCTGGAGCCTGAGGCGTTCATAAGAATTCTCAGTGAACAGATGCAAGACTGGTACGGTGTGTTCCGGCAGCATTTCGGGGTTAGTCCGGGGGCCTACTGGAGCAGTGTCGGGCTGGCGCTGGGTGCGCCCTATTCGGTGGTGTGGAACCGGGTTAATCCGGCAGAGTTGTGTAAACAGGCCGGTAGCTGGCTGGCGCAGTTCACATGCGAAGCCAACCGATACATTGACTGGATTCCGGCAGAATTCAGCCAACAGCTGTGCGCCATTCCGCAGCGCAAAGGGTGCTGCCTCAAGTACTTGCTGCCAGAAGGTGGCTATTGCGGGACATGCGGGATCTATCGTAAAGAGCGCATGGGCTGAAACAACCAGGGCAGCCAGCACCGCCGGCTGCCCTAGCCCGGCTTAATACACCCAGGAAACGGTCAGGCTGGCATTGGCCGGCTCACCGTAGAAACCCTGGGCCGAGGCACCAAATTTCTTCAGGCTCTCGATGTACTTCTCGTCGGTAACGTTGTTTACGTTCAGGGTTGCATTCCAGTCTCGGGCGAAATCATAGCTTGCCATCAGATCCAGCACCGCATAGCTCCCCTGCTCTGTGACGATGGTCTCACCAGCATTCGGGCCGGTGGTAGCAACACCCTGTTCCTGGGTAATCTCAGACTGCCAGCGTACCTTGCCACCAAGCTTGAATCCTTCGACCCCAGGCACCTTCCAGGTAGCGCGCAACTGGGCTAGATGCTCTGGCACGAAGGACTTGGCCCCTTTACCATCCTTGTCCTCAATATCCACATAGGTATAACCGGCGAAGAGCTGGATTCGGTCGGTGAGATCACCCACTATTTCGGCTTCCACACCCTGGCTGGTCAACCCATCCACAGCGGTGTAGTAAGAATCATTGGTTCCGGCGAACACGCCTTCTGCCTCGGCTACGTTCTTCTGCTCAGTCTGGAACAAAGCAATAGTGGTATTCACACGGTCGTTCTGAAACTCACTTTTCAGGCCCAGCTCGTAGTTGACCCCGTCAATCGGATCCAGTCGATCACGATTGATGTCCACCTCAGTCTGGGGAGTGAAAATCTCGGTATAGCTGGCGTAGACCGAATGATCGTCATTGATGTCGTAGATCAGACCTGCATAGGGTGTTTCTACGGCATCGTAGCTACTTTCCTTGGTCGCTCCGTAGCTTTCGCCCTTGTTATCCAGCCAGGTCAGACGGAGCCCTGTAATGGCGGTGAGTTGATCGGTCAGGGACCAACGAGCGGCAGCATAGGTGGACGTTTCGCGGTCGGTCCAGTCAGAGCCGCCAACACCATTATCGAAAGCAGGCTTGGGGTAGTTCCCATCCCACTCACTGAGCGGTGGCAAGGGAGTCCCGATGCCGCGGCCATAGCGAGACTCGTCCACCGTCTCTGAGCGAGACCAGGATGCCCCCAAAACCAGCTCATGGGTTCGATCAGCCAGTTGGAACGGGCCGGTAGCGTATGCATCCACGACCCACTGCTCTACATCCAGGTCGTACTGACTGGGGTAGGCTTTAAGTCCCTCACCCGTTTGGCGATCCGGAGTACCATACTGATAAAAGAGTTCGGACTCACTTTCATTCTCCAGCCGGAACACCGTGCCCGTGGCTCTCCAGCCACCAGCAAGCTCCTGACGCAATTCAACAAAGCTGTTGTGCTGGGTGTTGTCCCAGTAGGACCAGTCTGAAGCCGTGCTGGTTGAACGCGCAAAATCCGTCGCTGAGCCATCGGAGTAGAACAAAGGCAGCGCACCCCACAACGGACTGTCTGTATCAGACGTCTGAACGGCGTGGCCAAGCGTCAGCAACGTGGTATCGGTCAGGTCTGCTTCCAGCACCCCGTAGAACATCTGCTTTTCGTTGTTATACCGGTCAAGGTAGGAGCCTTTGTCCTCATAACCGGCAACCACCCGGCCGCGCACCGCACCGGATTCAGACACGGCACCGGAAACATCACCGACAATCCGTTTTTTGTCCCAGGAACCACCAGTCACCGCAACCGAGGCATTGGTGTCAGCGGTTGGGCGCTTGCGGATAAAGTTGACTGTGGCGGCCGGGCTGCCGGAACCGGTCATCAAACCGTTGGCGCCCCGAACCACCTCCACGCGATCAAAGAAGGCGGTGTCCAGCTCACCCTGAACGTTGTCATATACCGCCGGCATGCCAACACCGTCGTACTGGAAGTTGTTGATATCGAAACCACGTGAGGTGTAGTACGTGCGGTCTGTTTCCACCGACTCTACGGTGACACCGGTGGTGCCTTCCAGAACATTGTTGATGTCGTTCTGGGCGAAATCGTCCATCTGTTCGCGGGTAATGACCGTGACGGCTTGGGGGACCTCCCGGTGTGACAGCTCCATCTTCATGGAGGTTGTGCTGGCACCGCTAATGTAACTCTCCGTCGCTTCCGAGGCCACTTGGCCACGGCTTGCGGTAACATCCAGGGCTTCCAATGCCTTCGGTTCGCTGCCCTGCGCTGCTGCCAGTCCTGGCAGAGTCGCACACATCATGGCAGTGATCAGGGTTTTTCTTCTAAATCGGGGCTCCGGATTCAGAGACATCTAACGGCTCCTTGGTTGATTAAGACCATGTCATTTTTAAACCCCACCATGTTAATGCGAATAGTTTAGATTTGAAACACCAAATGCAAATGATCTGGAATTATCACGAAACTCTATATCTCCAGAGGCTCGCATCGGCCGCAATACCACGACCTGCTATGGTTATTGCAGGTGCTGAAGATCTCTAAAAACAGCAGAGAGGCGGAGACGGATATGTTCAAGCGCAAATTCTGGAAGTGGAGCCTGGCCAGTTTACTGGTCTCGGCAGCCCTGGCCACACAGGCAAACCAGACCTTTCAATCCGAAAAGGCAGACTTTCATCTGGAAACCGTAGCCGCGGGGCTGGAACACCCCTGGGCCATCGCTTTTCTGCCCGACGGGTCTGCACTGATTACTGAAAGGGAGGGCCGTTTGCGAATTCTGGAAAATGGGCAACTTCGCAGTGAACCAGTCAAAGGCCTGCCGGAGCTAGTCGTTTCGGGCCAGGGTGGTCTGCTGGATGTACTGCTGCATCCGGATTTCGAGGCTAACCGGCTGTTGTTCCTTAGCTACGCGCACCGTAATCGCGAGGGCATGACCACCCGGGTTGCCCGGGCAACTCTGGCTGACGACTCTTTGCAAGATGTCGAGGTGATCTTTGAGGCTCTTCCCCGTTCAAACACCAGCCGGCACTTCGCGGGCCGGATGCAGTTTGATCGCGACGGCAATCTATACATCTCAGTTGGTGACCGGGGTGAAATGGATCGTGCCCAGGATACCGCGGACGATGCCGGCGGCGTTCACAGAATCACCATTAGCGGTGAGCCAGCAGAGGACAATCCCTTTGCCGATCGAAGCGGCTTCAACGCGTCTTTCTTCACCTATGGCAACCGCAACATTCAGGGCATGACCCGGCACCCACAAACCGGTGAGATCTGGAGCCATGAACATGGCCCCCGGGGCGGCGATGAGGTCAACATCCTTCGCGCGGGTAATAACTATGGCTGGCCCAAGGTCACCTACGGTATTGACTACTCGGGCCTGCCGATCTCCAGTCGTACCACGATGGAAGGCATCACAGAACCACTGCATTACTGGGACCCGTCCATTGCGCCCTCTGGCATGGCGTTCTATACCGGCGATCTGTTCCCGCAGTGGCAGGGCGATCTGTTTGTCGGCGCCCTGAAGCTTCAGAAACTGGTGCGCTTGTCCCTGGACGGAGAAAAAGTCATCGAGGAGGAAGATCTGCTCACCGACCTGGGTGAACGTATCCGCGATGTGCGTATGGGGCCAGACGGCGCACTCTGGCTGCTGACCGACTCCGATAACGGCAAGGTATACCGGATAGTGCCGGCGGATTGAGGCTCAGTGCGGGTCGTTGGTTCTTTCGGTTTTTTCGAACTGCGGAAGGTTGTCGGTGATCTCGAACCAGTCGGATTTCGACCCCACATAAACATGCTGGGCCGCCTTTTTTCCCAGCGGCTCATTGATCACGCCAATTCGCAGCCTGAGGATGCCCGGAATAGCATCGACCCGGCTGTAAAGAGGGCTTCCACAACGGCTACAGAAGGCCCGGTATTTGCCGGGCCGGGATTCAAATTCGGTGATCCGGTCCTCACCGGCCGTAAATCGGAACCGGACCGCCTGAACCGGCGCACTGGCTGAAAAGGCACTGCCATGATTGCGACGGCACTGGCTGCAATGGCACAGCGCTATAGGCCCAATCGGGCCATCGTATTCAAACTGGATATCACCACAAAGGCACTGGCCGGTATACATAACACTCCTGGCTCCGCGAAGGCTCACTGTTCGCGCAGATGATACCGGCTGGCAGCCGGATTAGCAGCCCCGGTTCCGCAAACTCGTTACCCGTAGTTTTTTTCCAGATAAGCAAGAATGCGAGCCGATTCAAACAACCCCTCCCCGCTATTGGGATCTTCCAGATAGGGCACCTGCACCCGGCCATGTTGCTGGAAAAACGCGTCCCGCTTGCCGCCAGGAATGGGCCGGTACGGACCGGGTTTGATGCGCTGTCGGGCAGGTCCGACTTCGGTCCAGTGTTCCTTGCCCAGATTATGCAAGGTGTACGGAATCTCGTTTTCGCAGAGTCGTTCCCGAATCAGGCGCGAGAACGGGCTGCCTTCGAAACTCCACAAGTGAAGCCCCTGCTCAGGGCGCCGGGCTGGCCGCGCACGCATCCCGCGAAGTTCACTGGCCCCGGAGCCTGCAGCGCCGAGAGCCGGTTGCCAGGGACGGCCCTGGTAGTAGCGAGGCACGGAACGATGCGCATACTGGCGGAACAGATACTCGATAATCGCCTCGGATTCATACAACACTTCGCCGGTGTTCTGGTCATGCAGCAGGGGAAACTGCTGCTTGCCCCCCAGGGCCTCGGCTTCCGGGCGAAATACCCGACCACCCTTCGGGCAAGGTCTGATCTCAACGTCCAGATGCAATGCCGTCAGTACCTCACGAACACGTCGGCAGTATGGACAGGCTTCAATGTCGTAGAGAACCAGCGGTTTTTCAGGTTGCGGAACAGCCTTGATAACCAGGCACCCGCGCCAGGCTGCAAAAGAGGAAGTGGCCACCGATTCCAGCACATTCACCTGATGTCTCAGAGTTTTTAACATGATCGTTCCCTTGTTTTCGTCATTTTCTGCATTGTCCCACAGGAGAATCTGTGCCCATTGGCCCGCAGGCCCCTGTGCCGGCGTCATACTAACTCACTGATTCTTCAGGCCACTTACTCGATGTCACAAAAACTCAATATAAACAAAGACTCTACTGCCATTTTTTAACGTCATGTATAGCTTTTCTGCATAGTACATACGCAAAGAATGGGCTATTGTACAAAGAGAACACAACAACGGATTCCGGTCATGAATACTCAGGGGTTGCAGGCGGGCAAAAGCCTTGCCACAGGCAGATTTGCGTCAGGAGCAGTGGCGCTGGCCATCGCGTTGGCCAGCGCCCCGCTCAGCCAGGCTTTCGCTCAAGAACAGACCTCTGCGGAAGAGGCCTTTGCCAGCTCCCGTCACTGGGCCAGCCAGATCCGAAGTTACGCCAGCAAATCCCTGAACAGCGATGAAGCTCTGAGTGTTGCCGTTATTCCCCTCAACGGCCCCGGCATTGAGCAGTATGTAAACGCTGACACACTGATGAGCCCGGGCTCCATCATGAAGCTGGTAACCACCTATGCTGCCCTGGAACTCCTGGGCCCTACCCACCACTGGAAGACCGATTTCCTCACAGACGGCATGATGGTGGGCGACAGCCTTGAAGGAAACCTCTACGTACGCTTCGGCGGCGATCCCAAACTGACTCTGGAACGGCTCTGGAGCACCCTGCGTGAACTCAAGAGCATGGGCATTAACCGTATTGAAGGCGACCTGGTGCTTGACGGTAGCTATTTCCGCGTCGACGGCGGTTTCCCGACGTTCGAGGATAACGGCGATAACCCCCACGCGCCCTTTCTGGTGGAACCCTCCGGCTATCTGACCAACCTGAATCTGCTGCATTTTCAGGTGCGCGCCGATGAGCGTGGAACACAGGCCTGGACAACCCCGGATCTGGGCGAAGTCTCCATTGATAACCGGGTAACCGCATTACCGGAAGGTCCCTGCCCTGCCCGCAGCCGGTTTGACTGGGAGCCGGTATTTCATGAAAACCATCAAGTAACGGTTCGGGTAACCGGACAGTTACCGCAAGGCTGCCGCAGCACCACCTATCTGTCTCTGCTACCGCACGAACGGTACTCTGCTTCCGTGATTCGTTCTGTGCTATCGGAAATGGGCATTATTGTCAGTGGTGGCGACCGCTTTGAGGGCACACCGGAAGACGCACGGCTGATCATGCGCACCACCTCACCCGATCTGGTTTCCATGGTGCGAGACATCAACAAATGGAGCAGCAACGTCATGGCCCGCCAGATGCTGCTGACCATTGGCGCCGAGTTCCGCAAGGAAGATGACAAAGACGACCGGGTAGCCGGTATCCGCACAGTGTACGAATGGCTGGAGAATATGGGCATCAACACCGCAGGCATGGTGATTGACAATGGCGCCGGGCTCACCCGCCATGGTCGCATCACGGCCCGGCAAGGCGCCCAGATACTACAACAGGCCTGGGACAGCCCCTACGCCTCTGACCTGATGGCCTCAATGCCCATTATCGCCATGGACGGAACCATGGCGCGCCGGCTTCGCAACACCGGTATGGATGGCGAAGGCCGAATCAAAACCGGTTATCTGGAGAATGTTCGCTCAATCGCGGGGTTCACCCGCGACGATAACAACACTACCTGGGCCATTGTCGGTATTGTGAACAACGACCCGGCCTGGAACGGTCAGGCGGTTCTGGATCGGGTACTCTACTCTCTGCATTTCCGGCCTCCCGTGGGCATGACCTTATCCCGGTCTGCCGACGAAAATCCTGCGTCTTCGATTCAGTAAGTCAATATAAAAAGGCCGGCTGCAGCAGCCGGCCAGGCACTCATGCTTTATACAAAGAAAGCGTGTTTCGTCTGTCAGTCGACTGTAAAAATTACCTCGTCGATCACATGAATCACGCCGTTAGACGCCTCAACATCAGCTTCGACGACGGTACTACCCTCGATAACCAGAGCGTTGTCCTGTATATCAACGTTCAAGTTGTTGCCGGCCAATGTTGTTACAGTTCCGCCGTTAGAGGCGTATGCCGTTAGAGAGCCGACCGTAGTTCCGAGAATATGCTGGCTCAGAATGGCTGGCAGATTCGGATCATTGAGCAAGTCGCCGGCTGTAATACCGAGATCCGTCAGTAGCGCCTCAAAAGCGGCATCTGTTGGCGCGAACACCGTCAAGGTTGCATCAACGTCCGAAGCTGCAGTGAGCAACGCGGCCGCACCAGGGGTCTGGAGTGCAGCAAGTAGCGTTGTAAACTCCGCATTCTCAGCCCCTGCCAGCGCGGTTACGATTTCTGCAATCGTTGAATCTGTATCACTGAGATCGCTCGGAGGCGGAAGCAGCACTTTGTCGATAATGTGAATAACACCATTGGTGGCGTCTACATCTGGCCCCGTCACTCGAGACGTGTTGACGTACAGCACGTCTTCTCCGCTTTCCTGTGAAATCGACAGCGCGACGTTTTCACCATTCACGGTTGGAACGAGGTTTTGTGGGACCGGGCTTTGCGCGACGCTGATCGCAGCAGCAGCCTTCACTTCACCCACAGACGTTGCAAGGACATGGTAGGTAAGAACCGCGTTTAATAACTCCGTGTTGGCTAACAACTGTTCCGCTGTAAGTCCCAGGTCGCCCAACAGGGCTTCAAAGGCGGCGTCTGTCGGTGCGAACACCGTTAACTGGTCATCTCCACCGAGCAGTTCCGCGATGGATGGATCGGCCTCAAGAACGGCAGCTTCCAGAATCGTCGTGTTTGCATTCTCAACAGCGATTTCCAGGATGCTTTGCGTTGCAGCCTCGGTAGTGCCGTTATCGTCGTTATCATCGTCATCAAGCCAACAACCGGATAGCATGACACTGCCCGCTAAAACCATGGGTAAAGCGTATTTTGCTTTCATTTTTCGTGCCTCGTCTGGAGGGTTGATTACCAGGTTAAAGTGGTTCGAACCTGCACTGATTCAGTCCCTGACCAGTGTCGAAAGTAAATTACGGAAAGGAGAGAGAAACGGATTTACAGTTTTTACATTACAGCGAACAATTGTAAGGTGAACTACAGCGATACAGTGCCTTTATCAGTCTGGCCGGCGTTCTTTGGAAAACAATCGGGCCATGGTCCAGTCCGCCATTTTGCCTGCCATTGGTGCGATAAAGCTGACCAGCGGGAAGGCCACCGTCCAGGCGACCGCAAATGCTGCGCTCCAGCGATGGGAAAATCCGTCAGTCAGGCCGGTGTTGATCAGGGTGATAATCCCGGACATCAACAGCGACATGATGCCGGACATATAAAAGGCAAAAACGAACTGGCGCACACGCGTTTGCTTGTAACTGGACATGCTTATCTTCCCGGTTTTGATGTATGGAGCAGTACCGAATCCAATCAGGCGCCCGCAGCGTAGGAAAAAGACAATGCTGCCGATCATAAGTTGCAACATCTTAGTGAGCATGCAACGTTTTTCCATACGGCTTTTTACCAAGGAGCACAGGTAATGGATGACTCAACGCCCCGAATAATTCGCGCCTGCTGGCTGGTCGGCCTGGCGTTGCTGATATTTCTGGCGGGCTGCAGTCAGACGCGCCTCGCCTACCGCTACGCCGACTGGGGCGTTGTCTGGTGGGTAGAGGATTACATTAGCCTGACCAGTGAGCAGGAAGTGCAGCTGAATCAGGATCTGGAATTACTCAGGCAGTGGCACTGCTCAGCCGAGCTGCCCCGTTACAGGCAATGGCTGACAGTCCTGAAATCAGATCTGGCGGAAGGAACGCCGAGCGAGGCCACGGTTCTGTTCCACCAGGAACAACTGATGGACTTCCTGCCCGATTTGTTGGAACGGGCCGCTCCGGTAGCCATCAATCTGCTGTCCTCGCTGTCGGATGAGCAGGTAGCGGAACTTGGCGAAAACATGGCGGAGAAGCAGCGGGAGCTGGAACAGGAAATGCTGGAGGGAACGTCCGCTGAAACCGCCCGGGCGCGTGCTGAACGGACTATCGAGCGTATTGAGCGATGGCTTGGCGACCTGAACCAGGAACAGCGGTCCATCGTCGAAAACTGGTCAGCGGATCGTGGCCAGCAAACGGAAATCTGGTTAGCGGGGCGGAAAAACTGGCAATTGGCATTGCTCGTCACACTGGAACAGCGACGCCAGCCCGGCTTTGCTGAACAGGTGAACGAGCTGCTGGTTCACTCAGAGCGCGCCAGAGGCGCCGAATACCAGGCTATGCTGGCCGAAAGCCGGGTGGCCATGGCCGGCTTGATGCACGACCTTCTGCAGGCTGGAGACACCCGGCATCAGGATCACCTGCTGGCCAGGGCCAGTGAGCTGAACGGAGATTTCGCAGCGCTCACCTGCAGCTAGAAACTGATCGCGATACCAACGAAAAAGGGCCGGCTGACTCCGCATCACCCGGCCCTTTTGTGTATCAGCCTGTTGTTAGACCGTCAGGTAACCACCATCCGCATTAATGCATGCTCCGGTAGTGTAGCTTGAGGCATTGGATACCAGATAGAGCACGGTACCCGCCATTTCATCGGGATCCGCCACACGCTTCATCGGGATATGGGCCATGGCCTGCTTCTTGATGGCCTCATTGGTGGTCAGGGCGCTGGCGAACTTGGTATCGGTCAGGCCCGGCAACAAGGCATTCACCCGCACATTCTGCTGGCCCAGCTCCATGGCGAAGGACTTGGTCATGGAAATCACCGCCGCCTTGGTCACCGAGTAGATGCCCTGGAAGTGGCCAGGGTTTACGCCGTTAACCGACGCCACGTTCACAATAGAACCGCCTCCGTTCTTTTTCATCAGCTGAGCGCCACGGGCACACATGAAGAAGTAGCCGCGGATGTTCACGTCTACGGTTTTGTTGAAGGCACCTAAATCGGTATCTTCCACCGGCCCAAAGTACGGGTTAGCGGCAGCGTTGTTGACCAGGATATCCAGCTTGCCGTGCTCTTTGGCAATGTGTTCCCACACCGCTTCAATCTGGTCCATCTCACCAATGTGGCAAGCGAAGGCTTCGGCGCTGCCGCCGTCTTCCCGGATGCTGCTGGCCACGGCCTCACAACCGTCAATCTTGCGGCTACTGACAATCACGTGAGCACCGTAATGAGCCAGCGTGCGGGCGATGCTCTCGCCGATACCGCGGCTGGCGCCAGTTACCAGGGCGACTTTGCCAGTCAGGTCGAACAGGTTTTTGTTGCTCATGGAATTCCCTCAGCTTATCGGAATGTCACCAGGGCGGGGTCTTCCGCTTCCAGGTGGCTATAGTTGTTGAATACGGCCAGGCTGCGCCGGGGGCCGGAATACAGAATGCGGGACACGCTGGTGTTGGCAATCACATTGTTCATCTCCAGCGCCTTGCGGTCTGACAGTTCAAGCAGGCGCTGGGCAATGACCGCAATGGGGCCGCCAGAGGTGGACACAATCACATCGGCACCATCGGCCAGTTCAATCAGCTGATCCAGTGCATGGCCAACCCGCTGCCGGAATCCGTTCCAGGTTTCGCTGTATTCCTGGTCGAACTCGCCACTCACCCAGCGGGTCACTGCCTTCTCGAAAGCCTGCTGGAAGGCTCTTGCAGGTTTGGGAAAGCTGGCGAGGTCTCGCGCCATTACCTGTTTATCCGCCCATTCCGGGCGCAGGCGCTCCACCACTTCCAGATGATCAAACTCGTTCAGGCCTTCCAGCACCTGCATATCCGGCAGGCTGACACCGTAACCGGTAGTGATCGCCTCCACAGTTTCCCGATGGCGCTGCAGGTTACCGCCAAAAACAGCACCCGGCTCCACCTTGCCCGCCAGCCAGCGGCCCAGAATCCTGCCCTGCTCCCAGCCTCGCGGCGAGAGCTGGTCGTAGTTTTCCTTGCCGAAACTGGCCTGACCGTGGCGCACCAGATAAATCGTGGCCATTACAGGGTGCTCTCGCTAATCAGGCGCTGGCACCGTTTCTCCAGATAGTTGGCGGCGTGGCCAAAGGCGGCGAAGCGTTTGTCTTTGGTCTGGCCGTGATAAAAGCGGTAGTAGATTTGCTGGATGATCACCGCCAGGCGGAACAGCCCGTAAATTTCATAAAAGTCGAACTTTTCCGCCCGGAAGCCGGATTTCTCCATGTAGTAGTCCACCACTTCTTTACGAGTCAGCATGCCCGGCCGGTGCGTGGGCTGGCGCCGCAGCATCTGGAACGGGCCTTCATCGTCGGCTTCGATCCAATAGGCCAGACTGTTGCCCAGGTCCATCAGCGGATCACCAATAGTGGCCATTTCCCAGTCCAGCACGCCAATCACTTCAAACGGGTTGTCCGGGTTCAGCACCACATTGTCGAAACGGTAGTCGTTGTGAATAACCACCTGAGCGATATCATCCGGCATCTTATCGTTCAGCCAGGCCATGACCTCTTCGAAGTCACCGACATCGTCGGTACGGGCCTTGCGGAAGCGGTCGCTCCAGCCGCCAATCTGCCGCTGCACGTAACCCGCGCCCTTGCCCAGCTTGTCCAGGCCTGCGGCCTTGGCGTCCACCGTATGCAGATCCACCAGCTTGTCGATCACGTTCAGGCACAGTTTGCGAGTGTCTTCGGCGCTCAATTCCAAATCCTTCGGGAAATCCTGGCGCAGAATGATGCCCTTCAGGCGCTCCATTACATAGAAATCACACCCCAGTACACTGTGATCGTCGCAAATGGCAACAATGTTGGGCACGTAGGGATAGACTGGCTTCAACGCCTCCATCACCCGCGCTTCCCGCAGCATGTCGTGGGCGGACTTGGCGATCTTGCCGAACGGTGGCCGGCGCAGCACGTAGGACTGGTCGCCATAATCCACCTGATAGGTCAGGTTGGACGCACCACCGGGGTACTGCTTGATGCTCGGCTGGCCTTCCAGGCCCGGAATGGCCTTCTTCATGAACTGGTCGACGGCGCTGATATCCAGCTCTTCGCCTTCACGGATGTCTACGGCCTGGTCGATCTGTGTCATTCAATCTCTCCTGTGATGTGTTCAGGCGTTCGCCTTGCTACCCATCTTGCTCATCCAGCGCTTGGTTTCCTGGTGCATCAGCCAGTCAAACGCCCAGGGTGCGTGGCGCTTGAGCATCCACATGCGGCGCTCTTTGGCGTGGGGCAGTACCCAGAAGTCTTTGTCTTTCACACTGCGGAAGATATCCTCGGCCACGTCTTCGGCGGTGATGCTGGAGCGCTTCATCAGCTTGTTCACGTTCTGTTGAATACCGGGAATATCCGAACGCATGGTGCTGGCCAGGTTGGTCTGGAAGAACGCCGGGCACACGCAACTGACGTGAATGCCGGAATCACGCAATTCCTGGCTGAGGGTTTCCGACAGGGCTATCACCCCGGCTTTGGAAACATTGTAGCTGTCCATCAATGGCGCCAGCATAAGCCCGGCCATGGAGGCGACATTCACAAACGCGCCGGAGCCTTGTTCCTTGAACAGCGGGGTAAAGGCTTTGCAGCCACGCACGACGCCCAGTACGTTGATGTCGAGAATCCATTCCCAGTCACCGATGGTGGTGTCTTCAATGGAGCCTGCGGAGGCAACGCCGGCGTTGTTCACGACTACGTCCACTCCACCCCATTTCTGGACCAGGTCATCACGGACTTTCTCGAAGTCGCTCAGGCGGCGTACATCGCATTCCACGAAATAACCTTCGCCACCGGCCTGGTTCAGTTCCGCCTCGACGGCCACACCCTGCTCCGGGTTAATGTCACCGATGCAGACTTTGGCCCCTTCTTTGGCATACCGCAATGCAATCGCCCGGCCCAGGCCACTGGCCCCGCCGGTTATAAATACCCGTTGTGTCATCGTTGTTTCTCTCCGTTATGTTTTGGAGTTCCTGTTCTTGTGATTGGGCGCAAGAGTTGGCACCAGAAGGTACTTTCCAAAAACCGCTACGAGCACATCCATGTGCGCTTCTCTCCGGCCATCCATGGCCTCCGACATTTTTGGAAAGTACCTTCTGGTGCCAACTCCCATACCCTTCAGTAAGCTGTTCCAGATTCTGTTATTCGCAGCCTATCACCAATATTGAAGAGGGGGCCGTTGGGGTGGGGCTTCTGAAAATTTGTGGAGCCATGGATGGCGGAACACAAGCGCCACATGGATGATGGGATGAAC
>NZ_AXBW01000050.1:0-29329 GCF_000475355.1 Marinobacter sp. C1S70
AGCGAAGTCACTGATTCAGGATTAAATTCGCCATGAAGAATGAAACTTTCCCCAAGTCATTTAAACTTCTTGCATAATCCCTTTTCCATGTTTCAGCATCATTGACGTAGCCATTAAAACAAATCTGCCTTTCTTCTTCATACAGCCTTAATGCTTTTTCAGGATGCCCTATTTTTCTCAACGCCGTGGCAAGGGTATTAATGTTTTGAGCATATACCTTGCTCCAGTCGCCTAATTTTTGAGTCTTTCCGAGCATTAGCTGATGCCAATACGCCGTAATTGACACGTTAAATCTTAACTTCTCAATTTCGGTTGCAGACTCGCCCGGAATCTCGAACTCGATCTCTTGACTCTGCTTTGTAAACCACGCATTTCCAATATGTGAGATTAGATCGAATAGCGCTTTCGCACTGACGTCTAATGTTTCAAGGTTGGGGTATGTGTTGTCCAATAGCCGGGTAAACTGCCCCAGTAGGAACTGTCGCAGCAGGCTGTGCTGATGGGCGTATTTGCCGATGTCTTCCTCCAGCCGCCGGATGATTTCATAGGCCCGCTCCAGTATTTCGTACTGGGCCGGCCCGAGGCTGCCCTGTGCTTTTGCCTGCAGTTCCTTGAGGAAAGGCGCCATGTCAGGGTGGTCCTGTGGCGAGAGCTGTTGCAGTTCATCCAGCACGTGCCTCACCAGGCCGCTCTCGAACGGGCTGCCCAGCAGGGCCGAGAACAGCAGGCTGTAGCGGGCCGCGCCACCGTGTTCCCCGAAGTGCTGTTCGATCAGGTGCAGACGTTCTTCCAGAATGGCGTAGGAGGCCAGGTTGAAGCGGGCACCGCCGGTGCCCTGCTCGCTGTCGATCAGGTAGCTGGCCTGGTAGGCGTCCGTCAGCTTTTTGAAGACGGCGTCCAGGGCCTGGGTGAGGTTGGTGCTCTCGGGTACTTTGAACCGGTAGCGGTCGGTCCCCTCCGGTTCGATCAATCGGGGCAGTTCGGCGTTGCGCCGGTAGAACTGGGGGTCGCTGATCACGTTCAGGGTTTCGATGGCGAACAGGGTGATGATGTCCGAGGCACCGGCCTCGCCGGCCAGGTTGCGGATGATGGCGGCGGCGAACGGCTCGGCCTGCTCGGCGGTGATGTTCCGGTAGGTCAGGCGGATCAGGTTGGCCAGCATGGGCTGGTCCATGCCCTTCAGGTCCAGGTGGCCGGCCAGTGTCAGGGGAGTGTTAAGACGCTCATCCGCGCTGAGCGTTGCGGCGTCAATTACACCCAGTTCGGCGAACAATGAGTTCCGAAAGCGGTTCAAGCCCTGGTGCACCCGGGATTCCGTCACGGCGGCGAAGCTGTCTGAGCCCCGGGCGGTGGCTATCACATACACCGGCAGGTTCGCCGGCCATTCGTTTACCAGGAATTCGGCGGTAAAGTCATCCATCCATTGCAGGTCGTCGATCAGCAGAATCATGGGCCGTGGTTTTTCAGCCCACTGGTCGTCTTCGGGCTGGCATTTGTGTGCCAGCTGGCTCATTTCGCTGAGCGCCCCGCGCAGCAGTTCGTATTGCTCTTTTTTCTGGTTGGCTTTGAAGGACTGGTCGAATTCCTCCTGGCGCAGGCTGCTCATTTCGTCCTGTTTTCTCAGGGATTGGACGTTGCGACCCACTTCCATCGCAGAATCTAAGTTCAACAGTTTGGAAATGAGGACGCCGAGCCTGCCCCGGGTGCGCTTTTTGGCCTCGGGGTCCTCAGACCTAGCATCGCTTATCGCGGCGCGCGACGCGTCGCCCAGTTTTTCACGGGTGCGGGCGAACCAACCGACGTTTTCCTCATATATCAGGTTCAGCCGGCGAAGCTCATCCACAATGGAGTTTTTGAGCGAAGCCAGGCCCGTGGCCTGCGCATTGTGCCCTGTCTGGTTGAGCATTCGGAGGATGGGAATGCTCAACCTGCCCGGATTAGCGGTATCAGAGCGAACCTGCTGGATGAAGCGGTTAGCGAGGGCGGTTTTACCGGTGCCTGGTTCGCCTTTGATAAGGGCCCAGGTCTGCATACCTTCACCGTCTAGCCCCTTAGAAATGTGATTCCAATCCTGCCAAAGGCTGCGGAGTTCGGCTTCTCGACCTACGAAGGTGCTGGCACGAACGGCCGGTATTGGAATATCGGAATCCAGCCGTTCAAGCAAGCTGTAGCGGGAGGCCATCATGCGCAGTCTTGAGATGGCTCGCAGCTTTTTTTCGGTGACTTTGTCTTCGCCTTCGTCGTGGGGTTGTCGACCAGAGAAGGTTAGCACCACGGTGATGCCTGCGGTTTGTGCCTTGCCCTCATCCGCTTCTTCATCATGGTTTAACTGTCGTAGATCCTTTTCTACTGCCACCAGCATCGCGAGCAAAGCCAGAGAGGCGTCATCCAATTGCGTAGGATCTTTAACCATGATGACTTTGGGGGCGCCCTGGGCGGTTGCCAGCAGCATTTCTAGAGCCAACTGCAGGATTTCGTGATTGGTGGCCTGTTCACTAAGCCGGGGCGCCAGCTCTTTCAGGCGCTTCCGGGCGGGCCTGGATAGATACAGTTCGTTATCTGAAGAGAAATACCCGGTCACCGCTTCCACGCCCGTTTCACCCGCGGCTTCCAGCAGATCGCCACTCTGCTCGGCCGCCGTTTCTACACCCTTCTCAAACGCAGAAGCTATGAAGTCTGATGCACTGCCTGTCCACTCGGCCAGGTAATCCATCATTTTCTCGGCACCTACACCCAAGCTCTCGCTAACCGCGTCACCAACACCACCGCCCAGAGACTGGCTGAGGCCAAAAACGGTGAGTTTTTTAAGGATTGCTCGCTTGTGCAGGTCATCAAACTCTTCATCGAGGCTATTAAGCAATGCCCCGAAAATGGATAAATGAGCTTGGTCTTGCGCTTCACCTACCATCAGAACGTTGGTTTTGCCGCTTTTCACCGCAACATCAAAAACCTTCGCACTGGCATTACAAACCGTTTTGAACGCATCGTCATTCTGACCGGACAAAGATTCCAGATCGCTTTGCAGAACCTCGATCAGCAGGGCCTGCTGCTTGGCTTTTGAAAGGTCTTTAATCAGGCTGGACAGACGGTTTTCTGACATGGGCACGCTCCGGCGTTTATTATCGATTAATCAGCTTGTGCGGTTTGGAAGTCGTCGTAATTAAGGGTTCTGGCAGCAGCAGCCACGATGTGATCAAGCTCAGGAACCTCCTCAAGAAAAGCTTTAACAAGCTCGAACATCACAACCCTGTCGTCCTGATTGCTCATAAAATTACGAGTGAACGATTGGAGATCTAATTCATTCAGCGGCTCAGACCTCTGGATCTTCTCCACCAGATTGAGGGCCGACTCTGAAATACCGGAACGTTCGATACCGTCTAAGTTAAACATCCAGTCTGCCGAGCCAAGAAAAGACTCCGGAACAAAGCCCCATTCCGAGTCGGGGTCTGGTATCGCAAACAGCGTGCAGTTCGATGTCTTCGCAACCCGAAGTGCCTCTGTAGCAAGGGCAAGTATTTGAGGTGGGTAATACTCTTGTTCACTCATGGGTTGTCCGTTTATCTGTCACTACGCTATGGGCGGCTAGAGGGCAAAGAGCGCATAATCGAAGGCTAACATTGGGCTATTGCTGAATCTTCGTGATAAATAACGATCCCTCACACCCTCACTCCGGCTTCTCCACACACACCGCAACCGCCCGGAAGTCCGTCACCGGATAGGCCGTAGCGATCTGATTATTCATCAGAACGTTGTCTTCGGGTATCGGGCGGTTGGCGTTACTCAAATCAAGAGCCCAAAGCACATCCCTACGGCCCCGATAATTGCTTCCGGTCCAATACACGGTTTGGGCGAGGTCTTGTGTTCGATTGAACAGTTCAGCAACAACGCTTGCTTCGGCGAGCGAACGGTTTTCACGAGCACAGAAGTTCTGTGCTTCATTGCCTGTCAAACTGGTGTGCGACAGGATGGCTTCACCTGCCGTGCGCTGCTGTGCCTGGGCATCGCCACTTTCTGAGGAGACAAGGGCTAGCCCATAAAGGCCCAATACAAGTGTTATCTTCGCGGCATTTCTGGCGCCCGTCCGGTTCCGGTAATCTTTTCGCACATCAATGACCGCCAGGCCAAAAAATAGAATGCCAAAGCCCAGAAGCACAACGCTGTTCACAATATAGGTTTCGGAACCATGAACCGTCTCTGGCAGCACCGCGTCGAGCCAGTCGGGGCTTTCCTGCCCCTTACCTTTAGCCAGAAAATCTCCCCGTTGCCGCAGGTCCATCTCAGAGACTTTAATATTCTTTTCCAGGTCGTGTTCATTGGCGTATTGGTAGTTCAGCGCCATCCCCCCTTCATATAACCAGGCTGCGGGCATAGGCTTCGCGAGCAGCGGCATCTGGCTGCCTTTGTCTTCCCAGAGGTAGATTTCCTCTCCCATGTTGGAAAACGGCAGAAGAGCTCCGCCCAAGACTATCTGTGGAATAAGCACCAGGGGTATCAGGTTGTAGGCGCTGATGGCGGTTTTTGCCCAGATGGATATAAACAGGCCAATTACGATGCTCAACACAATGGCCGAAAACATCACTCCAAGGTTCGGAAGGAAGTACGGCATTGCGTCCAGGGTATAAAAGGCAACACTGGTAAACAGCAACGCCTGCAGCGCGCCGAATCCGATGAGCACCAAAAACTTTGAGCAGAAATAGCTGGTCATGGAGAGGCCACGGAGTGACTCCCTGTAAAGCATGTCTCGGTCCCGGATTATCTCTCCCACACTGGAGACCATGCCAAGAAAGAAGCCGCTGATGATCATCATGAACAGAAACTGGCCAAACAGGGCGTTGTCCTGAAAGTTGTAACCCTGCCCCGGGGGCGAGTATTTGAAAACGACGGCAATCAAAAAACCGAGGAAAGGCGGCGCGGCATAGGTAAGGAGCTGACTGAGCTTGTCCCGAGCTTTGATTCGAACTTGGCGGGTTGTCAGTGCCCGAAAATCTTTCAGGCTTTCAAGGGGAGAACGGAGCAGCGGGACTTTTTCAAATGTCTCAGACTTTGATGGCCGACTTGCATTCAGAGGCCCCCGGATGTTCCCGGCATTCACCGCGTCCAGCAAGGCGTCAGGGAATAGTGAGTCACAAGCTGTACAGACAAGGTCTTTGAACTTCAGCCTTTCCTGATTGGCCTCGTAAATCTCTTTCAACGTGCCGGATGCCACACACTCACCGCGACCGCCAGCCCCCAGGGCTTTAAGCAGCAAAAGCTTATTGAAGAGCTGAAAAATGGCGCTGGAGGGTTGATGAATAATAACGATGACAATTTTGCCCTGTTCAACGGCCAGGTGCTTCAGATACCGCATTACCTCGAGGGAGTCCGAAGAGGACAGACCGCTGGTTGGCTCATCGATGATCAGCACAGTCGGGTCGTTGATCAGTTCCATGAGCAGGCTTGCTCGCTTTTTCTGGCCACCAGACAGCTCTGGGGGGCGTTTATTCGCAATTTCCGGGGAGAGGCTGGCTCTCTCTATTAGCTGATCAATCCGCTTATCAACTTCGCTGGCCGAAAGCTCCGAATCCACTGCAATGGTGTGAAAGTATCGGATGTTTTCCCGGACAGTCAGCTCATCGACGAGGATATCCTTCTGAGGCACAAATCCCACCTGATTCTTTACACAGGACAGCCCCTCATCAGTCACATCCTCGCCGTTGATGAATATTCTGCCTTTTCCCTTTTCAATGGTCAGTTTGCCGAGCAAGGCATTCAAAAGGGTGGATTTTCCACTACCGGATGGCCCCATAATGGCCATCATTTCGCCAGCGCTGACCGAGAAATTTATGTTATTGGTGATGTATTCCTGTTTGGCGTTGTAGCGGGCACTCATACCCTGACAGGTAATGCTTTTGATCATTAAGAAACATCCGGCAG
Source organism: Marinobacter sp. C1S70 (assembly GCF_000475355.1). Lineage (NCBI taxonomy): Bacteria > Pseudomonadati > Pseudomonadota > Gammaproteobacteria > Pseudomonadales > Marinobacteraceae > Marinobacter > Marinobacter sp. C1S70. Next base: position 5,914 of record NZ_AXBW01000050.1, read on the forward strand.
CAGTTTTTGGATCTCGTCCTGGTCAAGGCTTTCCTTGAGGTAAAGGGTTTCAGCCAGGCTCTGTAGCTCAAGCTTGTGTGCTTCCAAAAGCCCTCGCGCCCTTTGCTCACACTCAACCAACCAAACCCGACAACGCGCCGTGCATAACGCCGCCAACGCTGGATCAGACCGAAGATCATCAGTGCTCAACGCCATGGGGCCTAGTTCGTCGTCTAGCCCCCACGCCATCACGGCATTGCGAACGTGAGCATTAGCCCGGCGAAGGTCGTGGCCAGCTCCGGCAGACATGCCCTTTTCACCAAGCAGCAAACGTTCGGCTTCACGTCCCGCCAGGGCGACCGTAACAGCCGCTTCGATTTCTGAGCGGGTCATGGACAATCCGCCCGCTGCGTTATTGGAATCCTCTCGATGTGCCACAAAACCCAAGCTGCCAGTTCTCGGCTGGATGGTGATGTAATCAATCCGTCGCCCCGGAAACTGATAATGAATCGCCAGCGCGTGGCCAGCTTCGTGGCAGGCAACGGCCCATTTTTCTTCACGCGCAAGAGACAAGTCCTCGCGCACGGTGCCATAAACCATCTGATAGATTGCGGATTCCAGATCGGCGACCGTCGGATCCCGGTTGTCACTATCTGCGAGATACACGGCCTGCCGGGTTGCGGCCTCTATGGCCGCTGCAGACTCTCCCTGAGTGCGGAGAACCAGTTGCTCAAGCATCTGCTCTGGCAAATCGATCTTCAGCTGCTTGGCCGATTTAACAAGTAAATGTTCTCGGGCCGGGGCATTGGGCAAATCGCAGATAATTACTTCATCCAGACGGCCCGGTCGCTTTAAGGCAGGGTCAAGCATCTCGGGAAAGTTCGTGGCCGCAAGAACCATCACAGGCCGCTCGTGGCCGCCAAAACCATCCATTTCAGACAACAGAGTGTTGATCAGGCCCTGGTGACTGGCACTGCTACCACGGGCAGCCGCAATGGCGTCAATCTCATCGAAGAAGATAATTGCCGGGGCCAGTTTTCGAGCGTTGGCGAAAAGCTGCCGGAGTTGAGCCTCTGCCACACCGATTCTTGGGCTTAAGAGTTCCGCTCCATTGATGCTGAAAAATGGCAGCCCGCACTCCCCCGCTGCAGCCCGAGCGAGAAATGTTTTCCCTGTTCCCGGCGGCCCTGCCAGCAGATATCCCGCTGGTGGTCTGAAGCCGAAACGGCGGACTCGTCCAGGCTGCTTCAACCACCCAAGTGCCCGTGAGATTTGCCGTACGCCTCGCTCATTGCCCACTACGGCGTCGAGTGTCAGGTCCGGTATTTCACCAAGGCCAAACATCTGGCCCTCAACGCCTGGCGCTAATATGGGTTCCAGGCGGACCATTGAAGGGGATGCCGTTACCAGTCGAGGCGTTTCGTTAATTCTCCAACTGAACAGTAACCGTTTACGCTCCCTAAGCAGACTGTGAATGAGCTTCGCGGTTTGTTGCTGTTCGAGGTGAGTTTCGACCGTTCGGAGCAGCGACGATGGGGAACCATCGTTGAAATGAACCACCGCGGTAACACCCTCGATGGCTCTTGCAGCCTGGATCGCATTTTGTGTACGGATATCGTCTTTCGGGTTCCTGCAGAACCCGATTATCGGCGTTTCAGGTTGGGTCTCCCGCAGGTTAAGGATTCGATGTAAACACTGAGTGGTTTTGTGTTGGCTGTCATCGTTATCGATGAAAAGATCGATTAATACCAGATCGAAACTACCTTCAGGCCTTTTCGGGTTGGCACCTACATGGGATTCAGGCTCCAACGAATCAATCTCTATTTGGGCATTAACCTTTTCGCTCAGCAGCCCCAGTGTCTTTTGGTCATCATCGACCAACAAAATGCGAGCTGGCGTTTTCAGGTCCCGCTCAGCCAGCATAGAGTCAAGTATTTCTCCAATCCCCTGAAATCCAGTTTGCCGGACCGCTTCAAAGGGCTCGTTTTCTGCCTCGGGCGTTGAGCCCTCAATCAGGCTCTTCATGCACTCCACCATATCCATTTCAGTTGCGGAGGCAGCCGTACGGGCAGACAAATCCGGTAAACGCTTCATTAACTGCATTGCCGCCAGCGCGGTCGTGCATGCCGGCAGCTGAATGGAATTGGTGCTCAATTCCTCACGCCGAGCATTCCAGACGGAGGTGTAGATACTCAGAAGTTTTTCGGGCTTTAATGGCTCGAACACCAAAAAGCGCCCTTTGGTGAGTCGATTGATGAATTCGGGCGACAGCCCATTAGATGAAGATTCACTCGGCTCTCTTTGTAGAAGTGCACCAAGGGTGGCGTTATCCAAAGTGCCAAGCACTTGTGACGCGCTGCGCCGGTCTGCAAGACGCTGGCTACCGAGGTTCGTGGTGAACAGGATAAAAGCCTGAGAAAAATCGACCCACTTTAGTGAGGCGCTGTCCTGGCAGTAGCCTCGATCAAGTACCCCCAGTAACGACTGAATGACTTCAGGCCGCGCCTTTTCAATTTCATCAAACAAAATAACGGACTTTGGATAATTTCGTACCTGGTCCGTCAACTCACCCAATGTTGCATCTGAATAGAAATGGGAACTTCCAAACAAAGCTGCGGAGGCTTTTTCGTCCGTAAATTGCTGCATATTAAAACGCAGAAATTTGAAGGCCTGCCCCTCTACCGCGCTTATTTCCTGGGCAAAAGTCTCCGCAAGTAACGTTTTTCCAGTTCCGGACTCGCCCATCAGGGTGAAAATACCGCGCGGCCCCGGCCCTGCGCTGAGAAGCGACTGAGCATAGCCATCGCAGATAGCTTCGAGGGCCCGGTTCTGTCCTTTAACAACTTCTCCAAGGGCAACCTTGAGCTGTCGTGACCGTTCCAGGTGAACCCCATAGTCGTCAGTTTCGAGGTTCTTCTCCCACCACTGTAGAATCACCCTTTCACTGTCTGCGCTTGCTAGAAATCCGAGGGTTTCCCGCATAAACTGCGGCAGAGCATCGGCCACTAATGCCCGTCCAAGTTTTTGAGCGAAATCCTGAAAAAATTCGTCAATGGAAACTTTGTCGTTTCTTTCCTGATATTCGTACCAACAGTATTTATCCTGGTCGCCAGGCGGCTTCCGCGTTACTGCTTGCTGGAGTTGGCGGCGAACCGCGAGTAATGGTGGGGTTTCAACTATCAATTTGGTGGGTCGATTATTAAAGCAAACTGAGAAGACCTGTCTCATGAATGGCAGCTGCAAAAGCGCCACGATTAAGACGGAGCTTGCCGCGGAATCTATATCGCGCAGCGCGGCACTGAAGTACCGAATTTCTTTATTGAATTCCCAGACAACCTCTCTTTTTTCTGCCAGATCCATTCGACGGGTCAATTCTTTCAAAGCCACACTCATAGGGAGAGTGATAGCGAACCTGAAGAAGGTTGCTATTTCTTCTTGTCCACGTCGATCGTCATCTTGCGGCTCATCAGAAACCTCAAGGAACGGATTGTCATCGGCGAAATCCTCTGGATCCAGAAAATCGAGCTCCTCATCCCATTCAATATCGTCTGAGCGATTTTTATTATCATCAGTCATCGGGATTCATGCCTCACTATTGCTTTTGTTTCGTTTTCTTCAAGTTGAGCCGATTCAACTCGTCCTTCAAGCGCTGCTCCTTGAAAGCCAGCATCAGGCTCTCATCTTTCTTACCGGCTAAACGGCACCACAGCCTTCTGATCTTCAATTTCCACAAGTCACTGCGTATGCTCTTCGGCCCGGCCATCAAAACTCCTCGTGTTTGGGGCGATAAGGCAAGGCACCGGAATTCATTACCAGGCTGACCTGCGCCTGATGCTCATCAACCAACTCCTGATATATTTCGCTCAGTTCTGCCTGGGTTATCTGTTGATCTCGAAGTGCATTACTGATTTTTTCTGCCGTGTCGGCCTGCCGAGACTCCAGCTGGGAATAGGACTGGATCAGATCCTGTCTTTCTGGCTGCCAATTCAGTAATGGGAGGGGCCCTAACCGATAGCCGAGACTTTTAGCAAATGCTTTTGCTACGCTCCGACTCTGATCCAGAAACAACAATTTGAGGAAGTTCGGAGCGGATAACTGGGAACAGCCATCGGACTCAAGGGCAGCGCTGAGTACACGATTAGATAGGCCTTGGAGACATGTTCCATGCTCCTTAAGGTTCTGCAGCTTTGCCTGAACACTGCTCTGGAGGATGTCATAGCGTTGACTCCAGTCTGCATCACCATTAACTAGCGAACCGCCCTGCCTGGCGAGGCACGCCTGCTCAAGCTTGAACAAAAGCGACAGGCTTTCACAAAAGTCTTCGTAGATTTCTCTGAGAAGAGATTGGCGGGCACCATCCACCGACTCTTTTGTTGTCCTGTTGATAACCGAAACAAGAAGATGCTGCGTCTCAGCTAATTCACCGTTGCGCTCACTGAAAGCCCCGAGCAGATCTGCCTGAGGATCTTCGGAAACCAGGGGCGAAGGCGCTATCAGTAAATCGAGCTGACGGCAGATCGAATGTAGTACAGGCTTGTTATTAATGAGATCCAGAACACCCCAGAACTCATCGAGCCTCAAATGATGAGTGTCAGTGGAAGGTGTAAGAGCATTTTGAAAAGAACCCGCAGAAGCTCTTACTGGCCGCCCTTCCTGCAACATATCCCGGTGCAGCGCCGCAGCCTTCCGACCACATGAGTTGAGCGCAGTTCTGAGCTCCAGAGATACCTGATAGTGCCATTCATCCAGCGTAGCCCAAGTAAGCATCAGCACACCTACTTAGTTCTGGGTAGAAGTTCGAATACCTGTTCTATGTACCTCCGCTCCGCATCCACTATTCGGCGGGCAAACATTTCGCCTGAACCCCTACCCATGTCAGCTGGACAAGTTGCGGCAATTTCCAAGCATGCCTGAAAAAGCTTTTCTCGCTGGTAGAGCGACTCGCTTTCCTCTTTGCCCGCATCGCTTCGTCCGCCCAATAGCTCACTAGCAACCTCAAAAAAAGGCGAGAGTGTCGTCGGATCGGGTTTTTGCGCGACAAATGTTCTGTCAAAAATGTCGATATCTGTCTGAGAGACGACTTCCATACCGCCTGCAAGTTCAGCGAGCGCGCGGCAGTGGTCCTGTATGATCACTTGGAGCTTTGCGCGCTCGGGGATCTGATTTCGACCATCTGCCCACATAACCTGAACAACAGGAAGAACCGGGGCAAGGTAGATCAACGAAGGCGGGAGGTCGTGTTGCGACAGCAACGCTGCAAAACGGGATTGTGGCATTCGAAAATTCCTTTTGTGAAACTGGCCAACCCTAATCGCTCTTGGTTAACAAAGGTTAACACTAGAGCAGATAGCCTCCGTTTCAAAGCTGAAATCCTGTTCTTTTTCAAAAAACTACAATTCGAATAAAAATATTGACCAACTCCCTTGCTGAAAACGATCGACCACCAGTACATCACCTTGATAGATGCCAGCATCAATCATGGACTCTCCCTGAACCCGCAGGCGGTGAGGTGTTGCACGCACATATCATTCGGGTCGATGGTTTTCTCTACATCGCCCTACGTTGGAGATGGGACGCCTGCAGATAACCTCTCCAAAAACATTGAAATGTTAAGTCGAGAGACGGATTCGTAGTCGCCAAGCAAAATGAAGGACATGCGGAAACATTACCTGGTGGTGCCACCCAAGCGCGCACGCTCGACGCTCACCTACATTGGCAAAGCCGCCAGCAAGTAACGCAGTTCGTCAGGAAGTTGAGTATCTGGAGGGATGAAAACGAGGTTTCGGCGTCTCGGATAGACCGGTTTCGAGCCTCGAGAAGTTTTCGGAGAATTTTCTGAGTGCAGAATGCAACTAAACTGGATGGCTGCAAACCGTTGTAAACACTGGGAAAAAATGGAGGCGCGGGTCGGAATCGAACCGGCGTACACGGAGTTGCAGTCCGCTGCATAACCACTCTGCCACCGCGCCGGGGAAGCCTGGATTCTGGCTTTTGCTCTCAGGAGGCATTGAGAGACTTGGAGAAATTGGAGCGGGAAACGAGATTCGAACTCGCGACCCCAACCTTGGCAAGGTTGTGCTCTACCAACTGAGCTATTCCCGCTCTAATGTTTCAGAGGCATTGCCTCGTCAACGGCTGCGTATTCTACGGATTCCGCCTTCGCCGTCAACACCTTTTTTTCAACTTTCTGTTTTTACTGAAAATCTGCACAAAGTTTAGCCAGCAACGATTCAGGATCGATCCCCAGCCACCGCTGTGGTACTTCGCGCACCAGCCAGCTGCCCGGCGGAATCGCAGTTCAGGTAACTGGAGGACTGGAGCCATTCCTGATCGGGATAGTATTTAAACACCAGCTGTCCGCCCTTGAGCTCGTCTACCACGGTTTTGATGATTTGATTGTCTACCGCCGGGCAGCCATGACTACGGCCGATTCTGCCGTACTTTGTTACCCAGCTGTCCTGAACGTAGTCTGCACCATGGATAACAATCGCCCGCTGACGAGCAAGATCGTTGAAACCCGGTTCCAGTCCGTCAAGGCGTAACGAATAGCCATGGGACCCCCGATAGGATTCGGCGGCTTTGAACAGGCCGATACTGGACTGGTGACTGCCCTCGATATTGGAAAATGCGGTTGCCTCAGCATTACCGGAGTTTTTACCGTGAGCCACGAGGTCACGAAGGATTAATTCTCCTTCGTTCAGATCAAACAGCCACAGCCTTTCTTTCGAGGACGGCAAAGAGAAGTCGATCACAGCCAGCCGCTCCGGCATGGCTGTGCCATTGCTGATGGCGCAACGGGTTGCCTTGAGTGCGGCTTCGAGAACCTGCGGGCTGAGCTTGGGAGCCGCGGAAGCCAAACGTCCAAACATATCATCGTTCGCGGTTTGGGCGTGGCCTGCGGCCGACAACCCGAGGGTAAAAAGCGCGCCTGCAACCAGAGCAGAAATTCCTCGTCGTTTGTGATGCTTGGGCATCAAACTTACCTCTCAACCAGATAGAAGCTGCATAAATCCGCAGATCAAAAAATGCCCTATTCTACCAATAAAAAATGAGACACCCGTCATCGCCGTACAAAAATTAAACAAGCAGTAATCAAACATACGAATTCCGGGGTGTGGCTCCGGCGTGATAGCATTGGCTCAACTCAACGGGGTGCCTGGAGGGCTGAGACCATACCCGCGGAACCTGACCCGGTTAATACCGGCGTAGGGATTGAGTCACCACCTTTCGTGGTGTTCGCGGCATGGCACCCCCGCTACTGAACAAGGTGCCAATGTATGATTTCACGCTTGATTCCCGCGTTGTTCGCCGTGTCGCTGCCGCTGATGGTTGCCGCCGATGAACCTACCGTCCTGAATGTGTATACCCATCCCTCCTTTGCCGCCGAATGGGGCCCGGGGCCCGCGGTTAAAGAGGCGTTTGAAGCCCAATGCGGGTGCTCCCTGAACTACACCGTATTGGACAGCGGCGGAGACATTCTGCAAAGGCTCCGGCTGGAAGGAAGCTCCACTCCGGCAGATGTGGTTCTGGGGCTGGATACCGGCACCATGGAGACCGCTCGGCAAACCGGCCTTCTGGGCCGCCACGGCCAATCACTGGAACGCCTGGCATTGCCTGTTAACTGGGACGACGACACTTTCGTGCCCTACGACTGGGGCTATTTTGCCTTTGTCTACGATACCGAGCAGTTGTCGGAGCCGCCCTCAAGCCTTGAAGAACTGGTCAACGCGCCAGACGATCTCAAGATCATTATTCAGGATCCGCGCACCAGCACACCGGGACTCGGCCTGTTGCTCTGGATGCATGCCGTCTATGGTGATGAAGCGCCAGCAAAGTGGCAGCAGCTCAGCGACAAGATTCTCGCAACCACCCAAAGCTGGAGTGACGGTTATTTCTCGCTATTCATGAATGGCGAAGCGCCTATGATCCTCTCTTACAGCACCTCTCCTGCGTATCACATGGCTATCGACAAAACTGCCCGTTATCAGGCGGCCCGTTTCAATGAAGGACATTACCTGCAGGTGGAAGTCGCCGCCCTGGTCGAAAGCTCCGATAACAAGACACTTGCCAGAGAGTTTCTGGACTTCATGCTGACCGCGGACTTCCAGCGTCATATTCCACTGAAGAATGTGATGTATCCGGCGGTCGATCTTGGCGATGAATTGCCAGACGTTTTCGACAAGCTGATTACACCACCCGAAGCCCTGTATATAGACCCCGCGACAGTTGCCACCATTCGCCGACAGTTGGTGAACGACTGGCTTGATGCACTGACCGACTGAAGTGATGCCAACACACGCGAGAGCCGCCCCCTTCAGCCATCCTGGCTGGCAAATCTGGCCTGGCCTGTTACTCGGCACCGGGCTATTGCTGCTCGTGGCGCTTGGCTTGTTGAGCATACTACAGGAGGCCGGAGAGCTGGATCCGGAGCGCACGTTAGCAAGCTCCTATTTCCAGAGCGTGGTCCGATTTACCCTTTGGCAGGCCTTTTTATCTGTCCTGTTAAGCCTGGCGCTGGCGCTCCCGGTGGCGACCGCCCTCGCCCGCTACAGAGGCTTCCCTGGTCGCACATTGATTCTGCGGCTGATGGAGTTGAGTCTGGTTTTACCCACTATCGTGGCAGTCTCAGGCATCATAGCGGTGTTTGGTCGGCAGGGCTGGTTCACCGGCCTGCTCAATATCTGGGTTCCTGGAAATGGATGGAATCTTTATGGGCTGAACGGCATTCTGCTCGCCCACGTGTTCTTCAATGCGCCACTGGCGGCCCGAATCCTGTTGCAGGCTCTGGATTCCATACCCGCGCCACGAATGAGAACCGCCTCTCAGCTTGGGCTCGGCGGCTGGTGGCTGTGGCGTGCGGTACACTGGCCCGCCATCAAACCGGTCCTGCCCGGCGTGGCGGCACTGGTGTTCACGCTCTGCTTCACCAGTTTTGCCATCATCATGACGCTGGGCGGAGGGCCAGGAACAACCACCCTGGAAGTCGCCATCTACCAGGCACTGCGCTTTGAATTCGATTTCGCCCGTGCCGCACTGTTTGCCATTCTGCAGCTGTTGATCTGTGGCAGCCTCTGGTGGCTGGTTTTCCGGAAACGCCTAGACACCGAGGTACTGCCAAACCGACGGCTATCGCGTCAGGTCCCTCTGTTCGCACGGCGCTGGCAAGGGTTTTCAGCAAGTCTGCTCCTGGCGATTTTCACGGCCTTTCTGGTCGCGCCACTACTGGCTATTATTCTGCGCGGTTTACCGGCCTTGTGGCCAACGGCGGATGCTACTTCTATTTATCAACAGCTATTGCCGGCCACCGCTCGCAGCCTGTTAATCGCCATTCCAGCCGGGCTCGGTTCGGTGGTCGTTGCCTTGCTAACCCTGGCGGCAACCAACAGGGCTCGTCTGCGCTGGCTGGCCATAGTGCCGGCCGTCACTGGCTATCTCCCATTGATCGTACCGCCTCTGGTAGTGGGGACCGGGCTTTTTATTCTGTTAAGGCCGCAATTGGGGAACACCATGCAGGGCTGGTTCCTGGTGGCACTGATCAACGGGCTGATGGCCGTGCCGTTTGTGCTACAGATACTGCGCGGACCTCTCGCAAGCCTGGACGCCGGATCACTCAAACAGGCAGACCAACTGGGCCTCCTGGGCTGGTATCGATGGCGATGGCTGTATTGGCCGCATCTGCGCCGTCCAGTTGCTCTGGCCCTGGCGTATGGTGTGGCATTATCTCTGGGTGACTTCGGTGTTATCGCCCTGTTCGGCAGCCCGGGCAAACCCACGCTCCCGGTTTTGCTTTATCAGCAACTGGGCAGTTACCGGTTGGCGGAAGCTGCAGGTACCGGGCTCTGGCTGTTGGCGCTACTGGTACTGATCTTTGTATCGCTCTCCCGTGTTCCCGGCGTTAAGTCCAGAACAACTTCCGCTGCGAGCCAACCACTGCCGGAGCCTGAACATGCTTGAGATCAAAGATCTGGCCTTCGAGTATGGGCCTGACGGCCGTCTCTGGCGATTCGATTTTTCCGTGCCTGCCGGCGAATGTCTGGCCATCCAGGGCCCCAGCGGTTCCGGCAAATCAACCCTGCTCAGTCTGGTTGCAGGTTTTCTCCCGCCAGCCAGCGGCCGCATTCTCTGGCAGGACAAGCCGATCCACTTGCTAAAGCCCTGGCAGCGCCCGGTCACGAGCGTGTTCCAGGAACACAACCTGTTCGAGCACCTGGATGTCTTTACCAATATTGGCCTTGGCATTCACCCCGGCCTCAAGCTGGATGAATCTCAACGCCACGCCATTGAAGCCGGACTGGAACGCACCGGGTTAGCAGGTTTCGGTCCCAGAATGCCTGGCGAGCTTTCCGGTGGCCAACGCCAGCGCGTTGCCTTGCTGCGAGCCATCCTGCGACGCCAACCATTGCTCTTGCTGGATGAGCCGATGACTGGCCTGGACACCGAGACCCGGAAGATTCTGTACGCCATGCTGCTGGAAGAGAAAGCCCGGGGCATCACCATGCTACTGGCCAGTCACGATGAAGAAGAACGCAGAATACTGGCAGACAGCCACTGGAATCTTTAAGCTTTCAGAGAACTCAAACAGGGACTCCGTGACTCCGTGGCAAATGAACCAGGCCTATCTCAGCCACTTGGCGCCCACACTCCCGGTAACGCCGAATTCGGTGGCCATACGCTGAAGTTTTCCGGCGACTGGACTCTGTCCCACTATTCCGTCCTGAATCGGCAAACAACTGCCCTGAAACCTCGCGCAGCCGCCTGCAACCCGGATTTTTCCGGCCTGGGCCGCCTGGACACCGCCGGCGCCTCGTTGATGGTGAAATTGCTTGGCAGCGAGGCTCTGATCAGCGCTCTGGGCCAGGCCGATTTACCGGATGAACAGCGTGCCCTGATACACGCCGTCGCAGAAGCCATGAATCAGCCATCGGCGGATGTCGCAACCGTTAACCCTGCCGTGGCGTTCCTGGCGGAGATCGGAAAGAAGGTGACCACGCTGTGGCAACTTGTCTGGTTGCTGGCGGGGTTTATTGGTCAGACGCTGGGCACCCTGTTCTACATCCTGCCCCGGCCTACTCGCTGGCGTATAACACCCTTTGTGGCGGCACTACACGACACCGGCCTGAACGCCCTGCCCATTGTTGCCCTGCTTACCTTTCTCGTTGGCGCCGTGGTTGCGTTTCTTGGCGCGACAGTTCTTGAAGACTTTGGCGCGACCATTTACACAGTGGATCTGGTGGCGTTCTCGTTCCTGCGGGAGTTCGGCGTACTTCTGGCAGCCATCCTGCTGGCCGGCCGAACCGCCAGTGCCTTCACCGCACAGATTGGCGCTATGAAAGTCAATGAAGAACTCGACGCTATTCGCACCCTGGGGCTCAATCCGGTGGAACTGCTGGTCGTTCCCCGGGTTTTGGCGATGATGTTCAGCCTCCCCATTCTCACGTTTATCGGCATGATCTCGGGCATGGTCGGAGGGGCTGTGGTCTGCGCGGTGGCTCTGGACATTCCGCCCAGCCAGTTCATTGCCATTGTCGAACGGGATATTGCCCTGAAGCACTTCCTGGTCGGCCTTGGCAAGGCGCCGGTGTTCGCATTTCTGATTGCCGTCATTGGTTGCCTGGAAGGCTTCAAAGTGGCCGGCAGTGCTCAGTCTGTCGGGGAACACACCACCTCCAGCGTGGTGCAGTCTATCTTTATGGTGATACTGCTGGATTCCGTGGCAGCGCTGTTTTTCATGGAAATGGGTTGGTAAAGCATGGCGGATCATCCGGTCATACAGGTACGCGCACTCGACAACCGGTTCGGCAGCCACATCGTTCATGAGAAACTCGATCTGGATCTGTATCCCCGGGAAATTCTTGGAGTGGTCGGCGGCTCCGGCACCGGCAAGTCCGTTCTACTGCGCAGTATTGTTGGCCTGAATCCACCATCCGGCGGGCACATCACCGTTTTTGGTGAAGATTTGACGGAACTATCCGCCACCGAACGCTCTCGCTATGAGCAACGTTTCGGGGTTCTGTTTCAGGGCGGCGCCTTGTTCACGTCGCTGGACCTTGAGCAGAACATCGCGCTGCCGCTGATTGAACACGCCCGGCTGTCGCGGGCCGAAGCGGAGGAACTGGCCCGAATGAAACTGGCCTTGACCGGCCTGCCACCAGAAGCCGCCACGAAATACCCGGCCGAACTCTCCGGCGGTATGGTCAAGCGGGCGGCCCTGGCCCGGGCGCTGGCGCTGGACCCGGAAATCCTGTTTCTGGATGAACCAACCGCCGGTCTGGACCCGATCGGCGCTGCCGCCTTTGACGAGCTGATTGTCACCCTTCGCAACGCACTGGGCCTTACGGTATTTCTTGTTACCCACGATCTGGATACCCTGTACACCACCTGTGACCGTGTTGCGGTTCTGTCTCAACGCAGGGTGCTGGTTGCCGATACTCTGGAAAAGGTGGCACAAACCGACGATCGCTGGATTCAGGACTACTTCCATGGTCCCCGTGGCCGCGCGGCGATTACAGCCCACAACAGGCTAACCAAACAGGAGCCCGGTTAATGGAGCCCAAGGCCCATCACGTTATCATCGGATTCTTCACGCTTGCGGCAGTCAGCGCTGCCTTGCTGTTTGCCCTGTGGCTGGGCAAATCATCTACCGACACTAACTGGGCCTATTACCGGATCGGGTTTGATCACCCGGTTGGCGGGCTGGCCAAGGGTAACCCGGTCCTCTATACCGGCGTCCCGGTGGGCGACGTGCTGGATCTTACCCTGGCGCCGGACAACCCCGCCCATGTGCGGGTACTGGTGAGGGTGAATCAGGATATTCCGGTACGGGAGAATACCCGCGCGGGCCTGGTACTGGCCAACATAACCGGCAGCATGAGCATACAGTTTACCGGAGGCACACCAGACAGCCCCATTCTTGAAGGCCACAAAGACAATCCACCGCTGATAACCGCCGAGCCTTCGGCCTTCAGTAACCTGCTGACCAACGGCGAGGCCATGCTCGGCAAAGCAGAGCAGTTGCTGGAGAATGCCAACCGGCTGATGTCCGAAGACAACCTGAGCAACATTGCCGAAATTCTTGAGAACACCCGCCAGGCCAGTGAATCGCTGCTGGCCAGCCGCGGCGAGCTTGAGGCGCTGATGACCCGGTTCGATGAAGCCGGCATCCGTGCCGAAGAAGCTGCCATCAAGGTGTCTGCCGCGGCAGACAGGTCCCGAGAGGTACTGGATGAGCGGGTGGAACCGGTTCTCCTGGCCATGTCCAGGGCGCTGACCACCCTTCAACCTACCCTGGATCGACTGGACACCCTCACCGGCGACAATGAACTGGCGCTGGACGCTGGGCTTCAGGGTCTGGGAGAAATAACCCCTGCATTGCGGGAGCTGCGTAGCACCTTGCGCAACCTGAACTCGTTTACCCGCAGGCTGGAGCAGGACCCCACCGGAACCTTGTGGGGCGGCACCGGCATCAAGGAGTACGAACAATGAAAGTGCTATCCGCTCTCGCCTTGGGCCTGGTTCTGGCTGGCTGCACGGTCTTCCCGGTGCCCGAATCCCCTCGCCTGATGGAGCTGGCACCAGCGAGCGACTTGCCAGCATTTGACCAGGCGCTGTCGGTCAGCCTTCGGGTAGATACGCCACTGGCTTCTGACCCGCTGGACAGCGCTCGTATTCTGATTAAACCGTCGGCTTACGAATACCGGGCCCTGGCAGGCGCCCGATGGCGAGAGAGTATTCCCGTGGTCGTTCGCGATCACCTGCTGGAAACCTTCCGGGCAAGCGGCGCGTTCGCGAATGTGATGACCGACACCAGCCCGGCAACGTCGCAGTTAACCCTGGTCTCCGAGCTGACCGGATTTCATGCTGAGAATAGTGAAACTGGCACACGGGTGGTGATCAGGCAGCATCAGCAACTCATGGATAATCGCACCAGACGGAGCTTGTGTGTGAGGAGTTATGAAGCCAGGGCGAACGCACAAAGCACCGCGCTGGGGGAGTTGATGGAGGCCTTCAGTAATGCCAGTGCACATTCATCCGTGACCACAGTCACCTGGGCACACCAGTGTATGGCCCAGGAACCTCCGGCCAATTAACCTGCCTCTTTCGGAAACAAGTCAGCCCAGGCGGCACGAAGGTAAAGAATCATGGACCACAGGGTCAGCACTGCTGCGATGTATAGCAGACCGATGGCCACATAAGCCCAGAAGTTACCCGGCGGAAACGCCAGCAATCCGACAATGGCCGCCATCTGAGCGGTGGTCTTGATCTTACCGATATAGGACACGGCAACACTGGCGCGGCTGCCCATTTCGGCCATCCATTCACGCAACGCCGAGATCACAATCTCGCGACCGATAATCACGGTGGCGGGAATAGTCAGTAGTACCGCCGAATACTCTTCAATCAAGACAGCCAGCGCCACTGCCACCATGAGTTTGTCAGCCACCGGATCCAGGAAAGCGCCGAACGGCGTGCTCTGGTTCAATTTGCGGGCCAGGTACCCGTCCAGCCAGTCCGTCAGACCTGCCAGAGCAAATATGATGGCGCTAACCAGGTAACTCCATTGCATGGGCAGGTAAAAGATCACAACGAATACCGGAATCATCACGATACGGGACATGGTCAGTATGTTCGGTAAATTCATGGTGTTCCTATTGGTCATGCAATGCTGCGTAAATGGTCTCTGCCAATGATTTGCTGATGCCCTGCACTTTCGCCATTTCATCAACACTGGCTTTTCTGAGTTCCTGGATGCCACCAAAATAGCGAATCAGTTCGCGCCGGCGCTTTGGCCCAACCCCTTCGATACCTTCCAGGGTCGACTGGCGCCGCTTTTTATCTCGCCCGGCCCGATGTCCGGATATGGCAAAGCGATGGGATTCATCCCGAATATGCTGTATCAGGTGCAGCGCCGGAGAATCCGCCGGTACTCGGAATACGGCCCCAGTTAAGGCGTCAATCAGCTGCTCCATCCCTGCGCGCCGGGTCACACCCTTGGCGACACCAATCAGAGGGATATCGGAAATTCCTAGCTCTTCAAACACTTCACGAGCAATATTCAACTGGCCCTTACCACCGTCGATAAACACCAGATCTGGCCGCTTGCCCTCGCCGTTCACCATCCGCCGATAACGCCGGGTGAGCACCTGTCGCATGGCGGCATAGTCATCGCCGGCGGTTATGTCCTGGATGTTATACAACCGGTAATCGCTTTTCAGTGGCCCATTCTCGTCGAAAACCACACAGGATGCGACGGTATTTTCCCCATGACTGTGGCTGATATCGAAGCATTCCATACGGGAAGGCGTTTCCGTCAGCTCCAGCAGGTCCCGCAGGGCCAGCAATCGGCGATACACGGTTTCTTTACTGGCGAGATGTGTCAGCAGGGTTTGCCGGGCGTTGGTCATCGCCAGCTCCAGCCAGCGCCGACGCTCGCCCCGCACATTGCCGCGGATGCGGGTTTCCCTGCGCGCCGCTTCCGACAGGGCCTGCGACAATAATTCCTGCCCGTCTACCGCCACCGGCACCAGGATGTCGCGCGGAATCTCCCGCCGGGTGTCGCCACCGAAATAGTACTGGCCCAGAAACGAGGCCAGCAATTCGCCTTCGGTCTGTTCCAGGGAATAGCGAGGAAAATAATCCTTGGTGCCCAGAACCCGCCCGCCACGAACGATGATCACAACGATGCAGACCACACCGGCATCCTGAGCAATGGCGATGACATCTGCATCCCCTCCCTCACCGTCTACGGATTGCTGCTCCTGAACATGGCGAAGGTTGTTGATCTGATCTCTGTACGCCGCGGCTTTCTCAAACTCCAGCGCCCGTGATGCATCCTCCATGGACTGCATCAGGTCCTGAATAATCGCCGGGTTCTTGCCCTCCAGAAACATGCTGGCGTGCCGGATATCCTCCTGGTATTCCTCAGGGCTGATATAGCCGACGCACGGCGCCGTGCAGCGGTTGATCTGGTACTGCAGGCATGGCCGGGTTCTGTTTCTAAAATAACTTTCACTACAAGATCTTATGCGGAAAACCTTTTGTAGAATATTAAGACTTTCCTTGACCGCTCCCGAGCTTGGAAAGGGCCCGAACCAGGTGCCACCACCCTTTTTGGTGCGGCCCCGCCGAAAGGTCAGCGAGGGATAATCCGAATGCGAGGAGAGATAGATATAGGGATAGGACTTATCGTCCCTCAACAGAATATTGTAGGGCGGCCGCAGCGATTTGATCAGATTCTGTTCCAGCAGCAACGCTTCTGTTTCACTGCCGGTAATAGTGACTTCAATGGCCGCAATCTTGCCCGCCAGGGCTTCGGTTTTAGGGGCCAGGCCTGATTTACGGAAATAACTGCTGACGCGCTTGCGAAGGTTGCGGGCTTTACCCACGTAGAGGATGCCACCGGTATCGTCATACATGCGATAGACACCGGGGCGTTCTGTCAGTTGTTTCAGGAAATTCTGGCTGTCGAACTTCCCGGGAGATTGCTCGGGGTCAGACCTTGTCGGCATCCAGCAATCCAAGCCTTACTGCCATCAGCGCCAGTTCCACATCACTGGAAATCTCCAGCTTTTCGAAAATCCGGTAACGGTAACTGTTTACGGTTTTCGGGCTCAGGCACAGCTTGTCGGAGATATCCTGAACCTTCTGGCAATCCACCACCATCATGGCAATCTGCATTTCGCGCTCAGACAGGCGCTCGAACAACGACAGCTCGCCGTCTTCATCCCGCTCACCCCCGAGCTGTTTCAGTGCCATTTTCTGGGCAATTTCGGGGCTGATGTAGCGCTGGCCGGAATGGGCTTTACGAATGGCCCGCACCATTTCCTGAATGTCAGCGCCTTTGGTGACATACGCGGTGGCGCCGCTCTGCATCACACGGGCCGGATAGGGGTCGTCAGCACAGGCGGTAACCACGATAACGCGAATGGAATCATCAATACGAAGAATGCGCCGGGTCGCCTCCAGGCCGCCAATACCGGGCATGCGAATATCCATCAGGACAATATCCGGACGGTTTTCACGCACACAGTCAATCGCCTCTTCGCCAGACGAAGCCTGGCCAATGACGTCTATATCGGGATTGTCAGCCAGCATGCGAGTGATACCCGAGCGTACGAGCTCGTGGTCATCAACAACCAATACCCTGATCAAAACTCACCTCGCCGTCAGGTATGAGGAAACAGGCCGATTGTAACGGTTAGCAGCGTCAGCCGGTAGGCGGCATGAAAAAAAGCTGCCAAAATGGGCACCTTGATCACAGACTATTGCCGGAAGGGGAGCCCAGGCCGGCGGTGTTCTCAACCGGATCGAACCAGACCACCAGTTCTCCCCTACGCACAGCTTCAAGTACGCGCTCCCGCTCTGCCAGAGGACTTTCGGTGTCATTCAACCCGTGATAACGGGTGCAGTATTCCTCGGCCAGGCCCTCGAGCTGATCAGCCGTAAGCAAACCCGTGTCTACTACAAATTTTTCTTCTCGCGGGTCCGGATCGGAAGGCTGCACTGCATCGTTACTCATAGAACCTCCAGTCAGTCGCTGTATGTTACGGTTTTATGAGCCAGACAAGAACCCCCGCAGATGAAGACACATCATCACGTTTCTGGAGAGCGGGTGCGGAAACGGGCAATGAGCTGCTTCATGCCCACCGATTCCTGCCTAAGCGCTTCACTGACAAGGCGGGTATCCTCCACATTCAGAGTCAGGGTCTCAGCACTCTCACCGAGAGCCTCCGCACGACGCCCCACTCTCGCGATTTCACCCCGCTGCAAGGCAACCGCACCCTGCACACTCTCACTCTGACGCTGCAGCTCATGAAACTGAGCCGCCAGACCTTCCAGGTGCGCTCTCAGGGCATGCAGATTAGCGCGATTCATTTCGCCAGCGCCCGCCATATCTTCCAACAGTGAGTCTGCGTTGTTTGCACCCACGACAAGGTCCTGCACCCACTGGCGAATATTGGCGGTGGATTCCGAGGTCCGACGCGAAAGCGTGCGTACCTCGTCTGCCACCACGGCAAATCCCCGGCCGTGTTCGCCCGCCCTGGCTGCTTCAATCGCCGCATTCAGGGCCAGAAGGTTGGTCTGCTCGGCAATATCGGCGATCACGCCGGTGACTTGCTCGATTTTTCCGGTTGCGTCTATCAACGCGGTGATCGACTCAGAAACCCGTCCAATCACCTCAACCGTGTGGTCAGCGCCTTTCTCACTGTTAGCCAGCCCCTCACGGACTTCGCTGTTGGCATTGACTGCATGCATCACCGTTGCTGCAGAGTGCTCGGTGGCCTGTTCGATCTGTGACGCCTGATCCGCGATGGAAGCCATAGACTGAGCGACATCGGAAATCTGGCGACGAGTGCTTTCGGAAGTTTGCTGCAGTGCTTCCGCTCCGCTATCCAGGCTGGCAGAGCGTGCATCAAGGCCTGAAGCCGCTGACCGAACATCCTCAACAAACACCTCAAAGCGCCGGACCAGTTGCTCAATAGCTCCGGCCACGCCGGCAACCTCGTCACGACCTTTTACCGCGAGGATCTTGGTTAGATCAGCGTTCTGCTCCATGGCCGACACATCCCGGGCCATGGCCTGCAAGCGAAGGATCACCGAAGTCCGTAGCCAGAGCGTCATCGCCGCGACCAACGCAAGAAAGACCAGGGCGCCACCAAGCAGGAACCTCTGCTGGTCTGCCAGATAATGCAACAGTTCCGATGCGCTCGCAGTAACGCCATCGCGACTGGCTCTCTGGCGCTCAGTTATCGCCGTCAGCATGGGCTCCAACGCTTGGAACAGTTGAAAATCGACGATTTTTCCCACTTCATAGTAGCTGCGCTGGCCTATTCCCTGTTTCATGTCCGCCATCAGCGCCACGACCCGGTCATATTGCTCGCGATTGTCCCGTGACCAGGTGCCTAACCCGGGATTCTCCTGAATCCTCTGCCAGTGCCGGGGAATTGAGCGCTCCAACTCGGTGAACAAAGGATCGATTTCGTCCCACAGTAAAAGCTGTGCCTTGATCTTGTAAGCCAGATCCTGCAGCAGTCGATGGTCCTGCTCCAGATCAACCAGCATCCAGGATTGCTCGAGACTCTCTCCAACCAGTGCCTGCGAGGTATGCTCGGCTTTCGCTATGATCATCCAGGCAATGAACGTGAGGCCGGCAACAGCAGCCACCGACAGCAACGCAAACGCCAGGATTCTGGCGCGAACAGTGGTCAGCATAAAAACTCCGATCAGGTGTACCCGGTCGGAGGGTATGCCCGTTTTATGACACTTTTATGTATTTGCTTGCGTCATTTTTTCGATACTACGTTTGGCGATCTTCAAAAATAACTGCTAAATCACTATCATCGCTCTTTTATTTCCGTTCGGATGCTAATGAATCACCACGCTTTCAAACTCACTCTGCCGATTTTATTTGGCTACATCCCCCTTGGTATGGCCTTCGGTGTGCTGTTTACCACGCAACTGGATTATCCCTGGTGGATTGCCCCCCTGATGGGCCTGGTTATCTACGCCGGTGCCGGCCAGATTCTGGCGGTCAGCCTGCTGGCTGCCAACGCCGGACTGGTTGAGGTGGCCGTTGCCATGTTCGTACTGAACGCTCGACATCTCTTCTATGGGTTGTCGCTGCTGGGACAATTCCGTGGCGCCGGCTGGCGTAAGGCGTATCTGATTTTCGGTTTGACCGATGAAACCTATTCCCTGCTCACCAGCCGCCCCCGTTCGGCCAATCGCGAACAGGAACAGCATGTGGACTTCCGGATCACGGCCATGAACCAGGGCTACTGGATTGTCGGATGCACCTTGGGTGCGGTACTCGGCAAGACTGTCGCCTTCAACAGTACCGGCATTGAGTTTGCACTCGTGGCGCTGTTTATTGTGCTCACCATCGAACAATTGAAAGCATTGGGGGATTCGTTTCCGGTGTGGGCGGGGGCGGCGGCAGCTGCGTTTGCCATGATGCTGGTGCCGGCAACCCATCAACTGATAGCAGGCATTGTACTGGTTACTGCAGTGCTTCTTCTGCACTACCGGAAATACCGCACCGACACTATGGCAGGAGAAGCAGATCGTGGGTGAAAGCAGCTACCTGGCGGCGTTTATTGCCATCTCCGCACTGGCCACGTTTGCGACCCGGGTGGTGCCGTTCCTGTTCTTTGAAAAACACACGGACCATCCTCTGGTGAAACACATCGGGCGCTTCCTGCCCGCAGCCGTGATGGCATTACTGGCCACAGTATTTTTGCAGAGGTCTGCGGACTGGCAGGCACAGGCACCTGGCGCAGATGCGCTGATACCCGGATTACTGGTGGTTGCCGTTCACCTGTGGCGCAGAAACGCGCTGCTTTCTATCGCGGCCGGCACTGCAGCCTACATGGCCATTCAGCAATCAGGCATTCTGTAAGGCACCCGAAAATCAGGGGGTGCCCTCAACATTGGCCACCAGCCGGGAATCTTCCAGCGCGGCCGTGCGGTGCTTCACCACGCCCTTGTATTCCGGGCTTTCAATCATCGCCAGAAACGCGTTAATGGAGGGGTAGCGGACCAGCAGCACCTGATCCCAGGATTCATCCGGCGGCGCAATCAGCGAACCGACGGAACGGCCAGACCAGATCACCTCGGCACCAACTTCCGAGACACTGCGGGCAGCCTCTGTCATATAACGCTTGTAAGCATCCCTTCCGGAACAGTCTTCGCTGTCATCCTTGTATGCAGCCTTGTCCCTGAACCGAAGCAGATTCAGCATCACAACAGGCTGATCTTTGGGGATTTCATCAAGAATCTTCTGTAACTCTTCCTGAGATGGATTGACGGTCGCCATAGTTGTCCCTGTTCATTCGTTTGCAGGATGGCTCTTTGATGCCATTCTTTGAATAGGACAGTAAACGAAAATCCCGAAATGTGCATCTCCATCTTCGCCTTTCGGAGGGGTTCCCTTGCATTATTGACCTTCGTCAAGCAAGAATTGAGGCCACACTACGGCTATAAGCACATAACCATCAGTGCTAAAGCGTACTTATTCAGAACAAGAGAGAGACAATCGACCGTGAGCAAACTCCCAGTGATACTGGCCGCAATCGGGCTGGCCACCACGGCAGGTAGTGCATCTGCTGCGGTATCTGGCGACCCACAAAACGGCAAGGAGGTCGCCAACCTCTGCGTAGCGTGCCACCAGGCCGATGGCAGCGGCAAACACATCGAAGGTGGAGAATCCTGGCCCAGGCTGGCCGGGCTGAATGCCACCTATTTGGCCAAACAGTTGCATGACATCAAAGATGGCTCCCGGACCAGCCCCACCATGATGCCTTTCGTCAACATGCTGGACGATCAAAAGATTGCCGACGTTGCGGCCTACTACAGCCAGCTTGAACCCACCGCTGGTGAAGGCGGCCAAAAAGCCGATGAAGCACTTCTGACCAGGGGCGAACAATTGGCTCAGCGTGGCGACTGGTCCCAATACGTTGTTTCCTGCAAAAGCTGCCACGGCCCCGGGAACCAGGGTGCTGGCGACGTATTTCCCGGCATTGCAGGCCAGCACGCGGGTTACATCGAGGCACAACTGAAAGCCTGGAAGGAAGGTACCCGCAAGAACGATCCCCAGGATCTTATGGGCTCCATTGCACGCCGTATGAGCGATACCGACATTCACGCGGTCGCCGTCTGGCTTGCCAACCAGAACACCCCCAACAACTGAGGGACAAAGATCATGATGCGCACACTGCTAACCATCGCCCTCTCCGGCTGCGTAATACTTCCGATAACCGCTGCGGCCAATGACGACAGAACCCAGGCCTACATCGATCAGCTCACCGCCATGGGCTTTCCTGCCCCGAACGAAAACCAACTGGTACACATTCCGCCGTCCATGGCAGACCTGGAAGAAGCCGACATCCATCCGGAACTGAAAAAGGTTATCCGCAGGGGCTATGACCTGTTCACCAACACCCAGCAACTGCGTGGCAAGAACGTGTTCAACAATATGAACTGTTCCAGCTGCCATCTGGGCGAAGGCCGGATGCCTTTCAGCGCGCCTATCTGGCCGGCTGCCGTCACCCTGCCCGGCTATCGCGGCAAGAACGGCCATGTAAACAACCTGGAGGAACGGATTGCAGGCTGCTTCACCTATTCCATGAACGGCAAGCCGCTGGAGTACGGCAGTGACGATATGCTGGCACTGTCTGCCTACCATCAGTGGTTGGCGACAGGTGTGGAGATGTACCCCAAACAGCCCATCTATGGCCGGGGTTTCCCGGCGCCCGAGCGGCCGGCTGAACTGAGCTACACCAACGGTGAAAAGCTATATCAGGAAAACTGCGCGGTGTGCCACGCTGAAGATGGGACAGGCCTGCGTATCGACGGCCACACAGTATTCCCGGCCCCCTGGGGAGATATGTCCAACAACTGGGGGGCTGGTATTGTGCGCCTGCATACCGCAGCTGGCTTTATCAAGAACAACATGCCATTGGGGCAGCCCAACTCCCTGACCGATCAGGAAGCCTGGGATATCGCCTTCTACATGGACAGCCAGGAGCGACCACAAGATCCGCGCTACACGGGCGATGTGAAGGAAACCGCTGAAAAATTCGGCCCCACCTTCCACAAACATTCCATGTATGGTCAGGTTCGGGAATCCGATGGCAAGTTACTGGGTGACCACGACAACACCGGAGACAAGCCTTTCCTGAAGCCAGACTCAGTGCGGTCGAGAACATTCGACTGACAGGCGTTATAATGCGGTATCACAGGCCTCCCTTGCGGAGGCCTTTTTGCTTGCAATCAACGCAAGGAGGAACACGATGACCATCAATCGCTGGCACTTGCTGGTAAGCGGCAAAGTCCAAGGCGTTTACTACCGGGCATCCACCGAACAGAAAGCCCGGGAACTGGGCGTGAAAGGCTGGGTACGAAATTTACCCGACGGCCGGGTCGAAATTATGGCAGAGGGCGAGCCACTCCAGCTCAAGGCACTGCATGAATGGTGTCACGAAGGCCCGGAACGTGCTGTGGTCGATGAGGTGTCAGCCCAGGAACTGCCGGCCACTCAGGAATTCTCTGACTTCAGGACCACACATTGAGCAGTCTTCTTGATACCTTTCTGTATACGCTGGAGACCACGCTGCCGGTATTCGCCATGGTCTTTATCGGCATCGGCCTTCGGCGCATTGGCTGGATTGATCAGGGCTTCATCGCCACCGCCTCTGCCCTGGTTTTCAAGGCCACACTCCCCACCCTGGTATTCCTGAGCATCATCAGAGCCGATCTGGATACCACCCTCAGCATCAGCATGCTGGCGTTCTACTTCCTGGCGACCCTGGCCAGTTTTGCCCTGGTCTGGTTCTGGGCAATAAAACGGGTTCGGCAAGAGGATCGCGGCGTTTATGTCCAGGGGGCGTTTCGAGGCAACTGTGGTATCGTTGGTCTGGCGTTTGCATATTCCGGCCCATCG
>NZ_AXBW01000051.1:0-1228 GCF_000475355.1 Marinobacter sp. C1S70
CCTGAATCCGTGACTTCAACGAGCTGAACTCACGCCCAAAGCCTGCAATAACAAGGCTTAGAGCGATATAATAGCATCTGACACCCATTCACCCAGTTAGTGCTTTCGGCTCATGCGTACCTTCACTCTCCAGCAATCCCGAACCGAAGTCTATACACCCAACGGCGGGCTGGCCCTGGTCGGTCATTGCCTGAACCGGCATACATCGCTCACCAAAACCGCCCGCACCGTCGTCAAGCGGCACGGTATTCCGAACATTGAACTGATCCGGACCTATCTTGGCCTGATCACGCTGGGCAAGAGTGACTTCGAGGCGGTCGAGCCGGTTCGAACGGACCCATTTTTCAAGTCTGCGCTGGGCATCAAGCAATCGCCATCGTCGGCCCGGTTGCGCCAGCGATTTGATGAAGACGCTCAAGGCCTGACACCCCTGCTGGACGATGCCAGCGTCGAGTTTCTTCAGTCCGTCGAAGCTCCGGTGTCACCTCTGGCGATGGGCCACATTGCGCTGGATATGGATGTCTTTCCCATGGACAACAGCCAGACCCGCAAAGAGGGTGTCAGCTACACCTACAAGGGTTATGACGGCTATGCGCCGATGGCCGCCTACCTTGGGCAGGAAGGCTGGTGCCTGGGTTGCGAGCTGCGCCCTGGCAGCCAGCACGCCAACAAGGGATTTCTCGACACCCTCAAACGAGTGTTACCCCGGGCTCGATCACTGACGGATAAGCCCATTTTGTTGCGCCTGGACAGCGCACACGATGCCCGTGCCAATCGCGATTTCCTGCGCGAGCAGGACCAGGTCGACTTCCTGATCAAGTGGAACCCTCGTAAAGAGGATCCGCTCGTCTGGGCGGACAAGGTCCAGGCCCGGAAAGCCTGGTCACTGGAGCGCGATGGCAAGATGGAAGCGGTTCTGTCGGAAGCGATTCCGGACGAGCCCGGTCTGCGTCGCATCGTGAAGGTCACCGTTCGTACCAGCGATGCCGAAGGCCAGCTGTATCTCGAACCGGAAGTCAGCCTCGAAGGCTGGGTGACCTCGTTGCCGGCCGAAGTAGCCGACGAGCAACACATCATGGCGCTGTACAGCGATCACGCCACCAGTGAGCAGTTCCACAGCGAGTTCAAGACCGACCTGGACCTGGAACGACTTCCGTCCGGGAAATTCGACACCAACAACCTGGTCATGGCCTTCGCGACGATGGGTTACAATGTGTTGCGCTGGATG
>NZ_AXBW01000052.1:0-1626 GCF_000475355.1 Marinobacter sp. C1S70
TGTTAATGGCCAATTAAAGTGACCCACTACTGGCCATTAATTTTGACCCACCCCCGGGTGGCCGTCAGGCCACAGAACCAGCTACTGTCCCCCGCTTTTATTGATGGCCGGGGGCATGTCAGTGAAGGAGTGGGTTGTGATACACAAGATCAAGGCACTGCACGATAACGGTAAAGGATTGTCGATCCGCGCCATCAGTCAGGAACTGGGGCTGTCCCGCAATACCGTCCGCAAGTATCTGCGGATGGATGAGAACGCAATTTCGGAACAGATTGAAGATCCCTCACGCACTAAGCGCCTCGACGATCACCGGGAGTACCTGGTGCATTTGCTCAAGCAATTTCCCAAGCTCAGCGCCGTCAAGATTGCCCGTAAGCTTCAGGCAAAGGTCGGCGACTTACCGGCCTCAGATCGCTCCCTTCGCCGCTATGTGCGAGCGCTCAAGGAGGAAGTGGCCTCGGCCCAGATGCGCTACTACGAACCCATTCTGGACGATGTGCCGGGTGTTCAGTGCCAGGTGGACCCCGGTGAGTTGCGAGGCGTGCTGATCAGTGGCGAAGAACGCACGCTGCATTTTGTGGTGTTCGTGCTGTCTTACTCGCGGTTGATGTACGTGGGTCTGGCCTTCCGGCCGCTGGATACCCAGACCTTTATCCAGCTCCATGACGAAGCCCTGCGTTACTTCGGCGGCCTGCCCGAGGAGTGCGTTTACGATCAGACCAAGCTGGTGGTGATCAACGAGCAGTACCGGGAGCTGACCCTCAATCAACGGTTCCATGAGTATGCCACCACGGCAGGGTTCCGGATCCATGCCTGCGAAGGCTACGATCCGGAGAGTAAGGGCAAGGTGGAAGCCGGCGTGAAGTACGTCAAGCAGGATTGCCTTTACGGTGAAGTCTTCCGGGATCAGGAACACGTGCGCCAGCACGTGCAGGACTGGGTTGAGAGCGTGGCCAATGTCCGCATCCACGGCACCACCGGCGAACCACCCAGGGAACGCTTCGAACGGGATGAGCGAGAACACCTGGAGGCCTATCTGTCACCAGCTTGCGTGCAGCCGGTGGCCCACGAGACACGTCGGGCCGACAAGACCGGCCTGATCGCCTGGAAGGCCAACAAGTACTCTGTGCCCATGGCCTGGCAGCAGGCCCGGGTGGGCGTTCTGGAGTCCGGCGGCCAACTCCATATCAGCGACCTGAACACAGGCGACGTCATTGCCAGCCATACGCTGTGTTCCGATAAAGGCAAGGTGATCAAGAACACCCATCACTACCGCGATCATGCCGAGCGGGTGGCCACCCTTGAGAGCAAGATCAATGAGATGATCGGTAGCGAAGTCGGGCAACGGTTGTGCCAGCAACTCAAGCGTTCCGAGCCCAAGATCTACAAGGATCAGTTGGTGGCTACCCGTGACCTGCTCAAGCGCTATGCACCCGTGGATCCGGCATTGATCACGACGCTGGCAGAGCGTCGTGGCATGACCGCCACACGGCTGCAAAGCTACCTTGAAGCGGCCCAGGCCGCCGTTCTCCGGGAGCGGCAGCCGGAACCTCTGCCAGAACCCAAGGAAGCACTGGACCTAAGTGCTTACCGCCGTGTTGGCCACTCCAGTGGCCAGGGGGTGAC
>NZ_AXBW01000053.1:0-18260 GCF_000475355.1 Marinobacter sp. C1S70
GCGAAGTCACTGATTCAGGTGAGAATAAACTGGCGCTGCCCTCACTGCCGGTGGTGGTAATACTGTCGATAGCCAGTTCAAAATCCACCGCCTGCAGGTAATCGGTCAGGCTGGTAGGGTCGCCGTAATCGCTGGCCCCCAGGTGAATCACCAAGTCGCCGCTGTCGAACTGTTTGCCGAAACTGCCACCGACGGAATATTTCGCCAGCGCGTCCGCGACATCGGGATTACTGGTATCGAGCAGGCCAGCGTTGGCGCGGCGTGCTATCTCGGAGAAACCGTGCTCCAGAACCTCGCCACTGCCCGCGATATCAATCGTCAGCTTCATGTTGTCCAGCACGGTATCGTTCTGGCCGGACAATCTCAGGCCGTTGACCCCCAGGGAGCCTTCATCGGTCCAGATCAGGTGATCAATATTGAGCTTGGTTTCCAGTTCAATGGTTACACCGGCCTGGCCAGTCACACCCGCCAGGGTTGTGTCATCCAGCGGCTGGAACTCGGCCATGGCAGGCACGGCTAATGAGGCGCCGGCCATCAGGCTCAGGCAGGCGAGGGATTTTCTGGCCTCAGGAATGAGAAAAGACATGTTAGCCCCGGTTCGTTCGACGATTTGTTGTTATTGATTGATTCAGAACACCTGACGTGTGCTGATCAGCCGCAGGGACAACACAACCAGAGCTGCGGTCGTTAAAAGTTACACATTGTTACTTTAAGCCTGAAGGCGGGGGTGATCTGTGAGGCTGGTCACAACCTGAACAGTCGTGACCGGTGTTTCAATCCAGTGCCTGGCGGATGAGGTTTTTCTGATGTTCGGCGAAGCCTCGGATCAGCTCAGTGGCTTTGGGGGCATCTCTCGCCAACACCGCCTGCGGCAACTCCGAGAAAAACGTACTGGTGGTCGCGAGACCCTGGCGATAGCGGTCTGCTCCGAGATAATAGGCACGGCTTACGGCAGGCTTGAAGTTGGACAAGGCCTCGGTCAGGTAGGGGTTGGCGACAACCTCACAGCAGGCTTCCATCACGTTGAAGCTGGCTTCCACCACCCGGGTGATGTCGGGTTGGGGTTCTTGTATGCGCTCGACCACCTGAGATACCGCGGCCAGTACCCGGTCTCTATCGGATTCCTTCCAACGTTCGCACAGGCGCGAAGCCAGCATCATCAGCAAATGCATGTAGACGTCGTAAAGCTCTGCCGCGTACTCGGCATTCAGCTGGGTTGCGGAAGCCCCTTTCCGCGGCGTGATTTCCACCAGGTGCCAACGCTCCAGGGTGTAAAGCGCCTCTTTCACCGATGCCCGGCTCACTTTGAGTTCCGAGGCCAGGGTGGCCTCCTGAATGCGTTCTCCGGGGGGAACCTGGCCGGTCATGATTCGCTCTGCCAGATAGTTGGCGATCTGCTCCGCCAAAGTGTTAGGCACCTGAAAATCCATAAGAGCTCTCTGAACAGGTTTAACAAGCCGGTTGGCTAAGGAGGGCAAAGCACCGGCAGTCGAGGAAATGCGCATGAGTCTATCACAGCCTGTAACGGGTCAGGGATGGTCCGGCGGAAGATATCCAGTTCGTGAACCTTGTCATCTCCAGAATAACATTTTGTTTGACGACTGCAATATTGTTAGACAATAATGCATGGAGGCTGGGGTCTCATCAAACGCCCGGTTCCGATTCCTACAACAAGGAGCAACCATGAGCTCAGAGTCCATCACTTTCAGTACAGCAGCTGGTCGTCGCCGGCTGTTGTTAACCCTTAAAAAATACAGCTACCTCATTGCGATGATTCCGTTGGTGTTGCCTCCGTTATTACTGGCTGTGGGGGAAAGCACCGGTCTGGTCAACGCCTTCTCCTGGGGCGTCCCCGTGGTTGTGTTTGGCATTATCCCTCTGCTTGATCTGATGCTCGGAAAAGACGCTCTGAATCCTGATGAACAATCCGATGTGCCGCGGCTTAATCAGGAAAAGTATTACCGGGCCGTGACCCTGATCTGGGTCGTCGCCTATGCAGCGTTATTGGGATGGGGTGTCTGGGTACTGGCCTCCGGCGTTTTCAGCCTGGTGGGCGCCCTTGGCTGGGTTGTATCCATCGGTATCGTCGGCGGTCTCGGGATCAATGTGGCCCATGAACTGATTCATAAAGACGACAAGCTCGAAACCTGGGCCGGCGGATTTTTGCTTTCCATGGTTTGTTATGCCGGGTTCAAGGTTGAGCACATTCGTGGCCATCACGTGCATGTTTCTACACCAGAGGATGCCTCATCTTCCCGCTACAATCAGTCTCTCTACAGCTTTTTACCACACGCATACGTGCACAACTTTCTGAATGCCTGGAAGCTTGAAGCAGAGCGCCTCAAACGCAAAGGTCATGCTCCAGTCAGCTGGCGCAATGAGTTAATTTGGTGGTACGGAATCAGCGCGCTGCTGCTGGTTGTGTTCAGTGTCGCGTTCGGCTGGCTGGGGGCGCTGTTTTTCCTGGGCCAGAGCTTTATTGCGTTCACGCTTCTTGAGATCGTCAATTATCTGGAGCACTACGGCCTGCATCGTCGCAAGCTTGAAAACGGTCGCTATGAACGAACAACACCTGAGCATAGCTGGAACAGCAATTACTTTCTGACCAATGTGTTCCTGTTTCAGTTACAGCGTCACAGCGACCATCACGCCTACGCCAAGCGTCGTTACCAGGTCCTGCGCCATCATGAAATTGCACCCCAGCTTCCTGCCGGTTACGCCACCATGGTGGTACTGGCCTGCTTCCCGCCACTCTGGCGCAAGGTTATGAATCCGAGAGTGGAAGCCTACTACCGAGGGGAGGAGCATCAGCTGCAATCCTGAGTCTTTCAGGCTTTCCCAGCTGGCGTCTCCGGGCGCCAGACCGACTTCAGAGTGTCTCTGAAGAACGCCGGCTTAGGTCGGCATTAGCGCCCTGCGGGTACCTGTCTCTGGCCCGTGGGGTCTTTTTTGCTCTTGAAATTACCGCGGGTCGCACAAAGGTATAGGGTTCGAATCCTTGAACTAAAAAGGGAAACCAACATGCCCAAGCATTTTGAGCAGGCCCCGGGCCTGTACGATGACCCCGTTCCCGAAACCGAAGGCTATGTCTTTAACCAGACCATGATGCGCATCAAGGAGCCTGAGCGTTCCATGGACTTCTACACCCGGGTACTGGGCATGCGCCTGGTTCGCAAGCTGGATTTCCCGGAAATGAAGTTCACGCTCTACTTCCTGGGCTACCTGGACGACAAGCAGGCCCAGTTTGTGCCAAACGATGATGGCCACCGGACTACCTACACCTTTGGCCGGGAAGCGATGCTGGAGCTTACCCATAACTGGGGCACCGAAGACGATGCCGACTTTGCCTACCACAACGGCAATGATGAGCCCCAGGGCTTCGGCCATATCGGCATTGCCGTGCCCGATGTCTACGCTGCCTGTGAGCGCTTTGAAAAGCTGGGCGTGGAATTCGTGAAAAAACCGGACGACGGCAAAATGAAAGGCCTGGCGTTCATCAAAGACCCGGATGGCTACTGGATTGAAATCCTGCAGCCAGACATGCTGGAGAAACAGCGCAAGGACAGCTGATCACTACGCTGTTCCTGACCCCGGCGTTCAGCTTTCCTGGCTGGCGCCGGGCGCCTTGCCATAGCGCGAGGCGACAATCACCGCCACCGTCAGAATGAACGCGCCCGCAACGCCAATCTGCCCCAGTTTCTCTCCCAGAATCAGCCAGGCCAGCAAGGCAATAAACAAAGGTTCGAGCACGACGACAATGCTGGATACCGTCGCCGGCGTGGTTTTCATCCCGGTAAAAAACAGCAAATAGCCAATGCAGGTGGGCACCACGCCGATGTACAGCACCATCAGCCAGTGCTTTAGCTCCATCGTCTCCAGCCCCGCAAAGCCGCCACTCAGGGCCACCACCGGCAACAGCAGCAGTGCGGCGGTACCAAAGCAGATAAAGGCGGTGGTAAACACCGGTGTGCCCGTTGAGTTGTAGCGGCTGGTCAGGGTGAAGCCGGTGTATACCGCCGCCGCCAGCAGCGCCATCAGAATGCCTGCCAGCCGCAGGGTGCCGGCGGTGTCCATGTCACTGACCACCAGCATGCCCGTGCCCAGAATCGCGGCAATCGCGGCCAGGATAGTGAGCAGCCCTGGTTTCTCGCCCAGCAATGGGGCAGCCAGAATAGCCACCAGTACCGGTGGCAGGCACAGGGATATCAGGGTGGCAATGCCAGCTCCGGTCAGATCCACCGCCAGCAGATAGCTGCCCTGATAGAACGCCTGGAACAGCCCCAGGGCGGTGAGGGTGAGCATGGCCTTGCCGCTGAGCGAACGCAAAGAGCTGCCGGGTACCGTCTGGCCGGGATTGCGGGCCACCAGCTGCCGCTGCTCGCGCCGCATCAATAGCCAGAAGAATGGCAGCGCAACCACCAGGCGTAAAAAACCGAGGGTGATGGCCTCCAGCTCCGTACCGTTGAACAGAAACTTGGCGACAATACCTGTAGTGGCCCAGAGCAAAGAGGCCAGGGCAATAAGAAGTGCTCCGTGGATCATGACAAACTGCCGGTTGGAGAAACAAACAGGCAAGGGTATCAGCGGTAAGTGCTTGGCGCTATAAGGGAAAGGAGAGGGGCAGCGAGGCTGCCCCGGGGCTTATTTCACGGCGAGGCGGTCGGCGTTCTTTTCAACCGTACGCGCACCAATACCCTTCACATCAGCCAGTGCTTCAATGCTGGCAAAGGGGCCGTTGGCTTCGCGGTAGTCGACAATGGCCTGGGCTTTGCTCTCACCGACACCGCTCAGAGACGCCAGAGTGGCTACATCTGCGGTGTTGATGTTCACGGCGGGCTGCTCGCTGGCGAAGGCTGCAGAGCCAGTGATCAGGCTGAAAAACAGAACAAGGGTGGCCAGAAATGAGGTTGGTTTCATCGGTGATCTCCTGATTGTAATAACGTTGTTATGAACAGTCAGGCACGACAACCCATTGAGAGTATTGGTGATTCGAAACGGTGCAGAACAAAAAGGGGGAGGTGGGTGCGAGGGCGGTTTAGTGCACGGAAAGGGACTACTGTCCGTGTAGTCCCCAAATTCCGTGGCTGACCCCTGCCTGATCCATCAGGCTGCG
The DNA here is from genome assembly GCF_000475355.1 of Marinobacter sp. C1S70. Lineage (NCBI taxonomy): Bacteria > Pseudomonadati > Pseudomonadota > Gammaproteobacteria > Pseudomonadales > Marinobacteraceae > Marinobacter > Marinobacter sp. C1S70. The sequence continues at coordinate 5,114 of NZ_AXBW01000053.1, forward strand.
CATCATCCTGAGCACTTCATCCTTGCAGTCATCCCTGTAGCCCTGATCCATCGGGCAACTCCGAATCCGTGGAGTTCTCATCCGTGAGCCAACGTCCGTGCTGGCTTGTCATCCCTGACAATGCTCATTCTACGGAAGATGAAATTTCGGAAAATCGGACATCCGCCAGACGGTTTGTGCGAGATATCCCACAGAGCTGTGAGCTTTACGGTGAACCTGAATTCATTGTTTTCAGGGTGTTTTTGCGGGCAATTTATTGCCTGAAAATCAGCGCGCTACCAGATGGTGCAGTGGGGTTTGCCTGCTCTGCACCAATTGAGGGCGGCGGGTTGGCCGAGGCACCGGATTGAGGCCTGAAACGGCGCACCAATTCATTGCAGAGCCGGTCCGGGCATGTTTTTTGTTGTTTAACATCATGTTTTGTAAGTGCTTTTTTGGTTGTTGGAACGGCGAATGCAATTGGCTGTTTGCGTTTGACGACCCAAAACCAACGAAAAGGACGCACAACATGAGCATCAAAAAACACGTGAAACTGGGCCTCTCTGCATTGGCGCTGTCTGTCTCCCTGAATTCTGTTGCCGCCGAAGATCCCATCAAGGTGGGTATTCTCCATTCCCTGTCCGGCACCATGGCCATCAGTGAAACCGCACTGAAAGACACCATGCTGATGCTGATCGAAAAGCAGAACGAAGCCGGTGGCGTACTTGGCCGCCAGCTGGAGCCGGTGGTGGTTGATCCGGCTTCCAACTGGCCGCTGTTCGCGGAGAAAGCCCGTGAGCTGCTGGAGAAAGAAAAGGTCGACGTTATCTTCGGTAACTGGACCTCGGTGTCCCGTAAATCCGTTCTGCCGGTGGTAGAGGAACTGAACGGCCTGCTGTTCTACCCGGTTCAGTACGAAGGCGAGGAATCGTCTGAAAACGTGTTCTACACCGGTGCGGCGCCCAACCAGCAGGCGATTCCCGCGGTGGATTACCTGATGAACGACCTGGGTGTTGAGCGCTGGGTTCTGGCGGGCACGGATTACGTTTATCCGCGCACCACCAACAAGATTCTGGAAACCTATCTGAAAGATAAAGGCGTGGCCGCCGGCGACATCATGATCAACTACACGCCTTTCGGCCACTCTGACTGGCAGACCATCGTGTCTGACATCAAGAAGTTCGGCAGCGCCGGCAAGAAGACCGCCGTGGTCTCCACCATCAACGGCGATGCCAACGTGCCCTTCTACCGTGAACTGGGCAACCAGGGCATTTCCGCCACCGACATTCCCGTGGTTGCGTTCTCCGTGGGTGAACAGGAACTCTCCGGCATCGACACCGCTCCGCTGGTTGGCCACCTGGCTGCCTGGAACTACTTCATGAGCGTGGATAACGACGCCAACTACGACTTCATCGACGCCTGGGTTGCCTACAAGGGCGACGATGCCGCCGTGACCAACGACCCGATGGAAGCCCACTACATCGGTTTCAACATGTACGTTGAAGCGGTGAAGAAAGCCGGCACCACCGACGTGGATGAAGTGAAAGACGCCATCATCGGTGTGAGCGTACCGAACCTTACCGGCGGATACGCCACCATGATGCCGAACCATCACATCACCAAGCCGGTGCTGATTGGCGAGATCCAGGACAACGGCCAGTTCTCCGTGGTCTGGGAAACCCCGTCTACCGTGGCTGGCGATGCCTGGTCTGACTTCCTGCCAGGTTCCAAGGACCTGATCAGTGACTGGCGAGCGCCTCTGCGCTGCGGCAACTTCAACGTGGTCACCGGCAAGTGCGGTGGTGGCTCGGCTGACGTGGCCTCCAACTAAGCTCCAACCGGGCACAGCCGGGCAGGCCTGAGCCTGCCCGGCACCGCTCCCGAATTCCCAAGCCAACAGGAATGAATCATGAGCATTCACCGATTGCTCGCCAGGATGGTATTGGCTGTCTGTCTGGCCCTAGGGGCCACACTGGCGAATGCCCAGGCGCAGACGAATGCGCCCGAAGCGCTGCTGAAACGGCTCGTAGAAGCCGGGCAAGCTGAAAAAACCGACTTACTCAAAGCCCTCTCCGAAACCGGCGACGAACGCGCCCGGGGCTGGCTGGAAGCCGTTCGCGACGGCAAACTCGCGATGATTGAAGACACCGGTGCCCTGGTGATTGTTGTAAACAACCGGGGCCGCAACTGGCAGATCGCCGACGCCCTGACCGGCGAAGACCTGGGTGAAATGTCGCGCCGTGATCTGCAAAGCCTGCGCGTGAACAACGCCCTGCGGGCCGACATCGAGGGCATCCTCTCGGTTATCGACCTGACCGTGGCCGACCCAGGCCAACGCCTTGATGCCGCGCGCAATCTGCTGGGCGAAGTGAATGAAGCGCTGGCCACCCAGCTGCAGGCCCGTTTGCAGGTGGAAGTCAACGGCCAGGTGCGTGACATGCTCACCAATGCCCTGGCCATTTACCAGGTGGAGCAGGGCGATGTTGAGGCGGTTGCCACTTTGTCCGGCAGCCTGAACCCGACCGTGCGTGCCGCCCTGAATAATGCCGTTAACAGCGATGACCCTGCGCTGGCGGCTGCGGCCGAGGAAGCCCTGGCCAGCATTGAACAGAAACTCAAACTCAACCGCGCTGCCGAGACCCTGTATTTTGGCCTCTCCCTCGGCTCGGTACTGGTACTGGCCGCCATTGGCCTGGCCATCACGTTTGGTGTGATGGGCGTGATCAACATGGCCCATGGCGAGCTGATCATGCTCGGGGCCTACACCGCCTGGGGCATGCAGCAGCTGTTCCCGGGCCAGCCCGGCCTGGCCCTGATCCTGTCCATCCCGGCCGGTTTCCTGGTGGCGGCGCTGGCGGGCATCGCCATTGAGCGCAGCGTTATCCAGTACCTGAAAGGCCGCCCGCTGGAAACCCTGCTGGCCACCTTCGGCATTAGCCTGATTCTTCAGCAACTGGTGCGTACGGTGATTTCCCCCCTCAACCGCACCGTGGTCACGCCCGAGTGGATGAGCGGCTCAATCATGGTGAACGAGGCGTTGTCGCTCACCCTGAATCGGCTGTACGTGATCGGCTTTGCGCTGGTGGTATTCGCCGGCCTGATGCTGATCATGCGCAAGACCCGCCTGGGGCTGGAAGTCCGTGCTGTTACCCAGAACCGCGCCATGGCCCGCTCCATGGGCATCAAAGCCACCAAAGTGGACATCATGACCTTCGCCCTGGGCTCCGGCGTGGCCGGGCTGGCGGGCGTGGCCCTGTCGCAGATCACCAACGTCGGCCCCAACCTGGGCCAGAACTACATCATCGATTCGTTCATGGTGGTGGTGTTCGGGGGCGTGGGCAATCTCTGGGGCACCCTCATTGCCGGGCTTTCCCTGGGCACCATCAACCAGCTGCTGGAACCCTGGGCGGGTGCGGTCCTCGCCAAAATCATGGTGCTGGTGCTGATCATCCTGTTTATTCAAAAGCGGCCACGCGGGCTATTCCCGCAGAAAGGCCGTGCGGCGGAGGGCTGAGTTATGGCGACATCACAAACCTGGCTGCTCCGGCCCTTTCAGGAGCGTTCCACCCAGCTTTTCCTCGGTGTGCTGTTCGCCGCCCTGGTGCTGGTTACCTTCCTGCACCTGTTTATGCCGGAAGACAGTGCCCTGCACGTGAGCGCCTACACCGTTACCCTGCTGGGCAAATACCTCTGTTACGCCCTGCTGGCGGTGGCAGTGGACCTGGTGTGGGGTTACCTGGGCATTCTCAGCCTGGGCCACGGCGCCTTCTTTGCCCTCGGCGGCTACGCCATGGGCATGTACCTGATGCGCCAGATTGGTGATCGCGGCGTGTATGGCGATCCTGTATTGCCAGACTTCATGGTGTTCCTGAACTGGCAGGAGCTGCCCTGGTACTGGCAGGGCTTCGACATGGCCTGGTTTGCCTTCATCATGGTGCTGCTGGCCCCGGGCCTGCTGGCGCTGGTGTTCGGCTTCCTGGCTTTCCGCTCCCGGGTAACCGGCGTGTACCTGTCCATCATCACCCAGGCGCTGACCTTTGCGTTGATGCTGGCGTTCTTCCGCAACGAGATGGGCTTCGGTGGCAACAACGGCCTGACCGATTTCAAAGACATCCTCGGCTTCAACCTGCGCAGCGACGCCACCCGACTTGGCCTTTTCCTGGCGACCGGCATCGCGCTGGCAGTGGGCTATGTCGTGTGCCGTGCCATTGTGACCAGCAAGCTGGGCCGGGTCAGCGTGGCCTGCCGCGATGCCGAAGCTCGTACCCGGTTCCTGGGTTACCGGGTGGAGCGGGTGCAGCTGTTTGTGTTCGTGGTCTCCGCCATGCTGGCGGGTGTGGCCGGCGCGTTGTATGTGCCACAGGTGGGCATCATCAACCCCAGCGAATTCTCGCCGCTGTTCTCCATCGAAATCGTGGTGTGGGTCGCCCTCGGTGGCCGCGCCACCCTGTACGGCGCGGTAATCGGCGCCTTGCTGGTGAACTACGCCAAGACCGTGTTCACCGGCATCATGCCGGACGCCTGGCTGTTTGCCCTGGGTGCGCTGTTCGTGCTGGTGACTGTGTTCCTGCCGAAGGGCATTGCCGGCCTGCTACAGAAACGCCGCCAGAAGGACGATGACCAACCCGGCGCTCAGGAGGCCACCGCATGAGCATCTTTGAACAACTTGCCAACCGGGACCAGGTGTTTGAGTTTCTCACCCCCGTGGCCTCGCCGGTTGACGTGCGCCACGGCCCGATCCTGTATATGGAAGACGTGAGCGTGAGCTTCGATGGCTTCAAGGCCATCAACAACCTCAACCTCACCATCGACGACGGCGAACTGCGCTGCATCATCGGCCCCAACGGGGCGGGTAAAACCACCATGATGGACATCATCACCGGTAAAACCCGGCCCGATACCGGCTCGGTGTGGTTCGGCAGCCGCCACAACCTGCTGCGCATGAACGAGCCGGACATTGCCACCCTGGGCATTGGCCGCAAGTTCCAGAAGCCCACCGTGTTCGAGGCCCTGACCGTATTCGAAAACCTCGAACTGGCCATGGCCGCCGACAAACGCATCCTGCCCACCCTGACCGCCATCATGACCGCGGAATACCGGGACCGGATTGACGAAATCCTGGAAATGATCGGTTTGCAGGCGCTGCGCGACAAGCCCGCCGGCATCCTCTCCCACGGCCAGAAACAGTGGCTGGAGATCGGCATGCTGCTGATGCAGAAACCCCGGCTGCTGCTGGTGGACGAGCCCGTGGCCGGCATGACCGAACAGGAAATGGAACGCACCGCTGAACTGCTCACCAGTCTCGCGGGCAAACAGTCCGTGGTGGTGGTGGAACACGACATGGGCTTTGTGCGCTCCATCGCCCGCAAAGTCACCGTACTGCACCAGGGCAGCGTGCTGGCCGAAGGCACCATGGACCAGGTCTCCAACGACCCGGACGTGATCAAGGTGTATCTGGGGGAGGAGGCCTGATGCTCAAGATTGAAAAGCTCAACCAGTTCTACGGCGAAAGCCACACCCTCTGGGACCTGGAGCTGGACGTGCCCCAGGGCCAGTGTACCTGCGTGATGGGCCGCAACGGCGTGGGCAAGACCACGCTGATGAAATGCATCATGGGCGAGGAAACCGTGAAAAGCGGTTCCATCGAGTTTGCCCGGGATGTGGAACTCACCAAAAAGAAAATCGAAGACCGCTCCCGCCTGGGCATCGGCTACGTGCCCCAGGGCCGGCAGATCTTCCCGCTGCTGACCGTGGAGGAAAACCTGCGCACCGGTCTGGCGGTGCGGGCCGATGGCAGCAAGCAGATCCCCGAGCGCATTTATGAGCTGTTCCCGGTGCTGAAAGAAATGAAACACCGCCGGGGCGGCGACCTCTCCGGTGGCCAGCAGCAACAGCTGGCCATTGGCCGGGCGCTGGTGATTGAGCCGCGCCTGCTGATCCTCGATGAGCCGGGCGAGGGCATCCAGCCCAACATCGTGGCCCAGATTGGAGAGGTGATTCGCCGGTTGATTGAAGAAGACGGCCTGACCGTGCTGCTGGTGGAACAGAAACTGCCGTTCGCCCGCAAATACGCCGACCGTTTCGCCATCCTCGACCGGGGCCGGCGCGTGGCCGAAGGCGACATTGCCGGGCTGACCGATGAACTCATCAAACAGCACCTGACCGTATGACCGCCTATCAAGCCATCGACCGCCACGCCTCCGGCCACCGTTTCGACACCGAACGGCGCTGGGCGGCGGCCCTGGAACTGGGGTTTGAAGCCCGCGCCGAGAGCGAACCTGCGCCGGTAACCCGGCTGGTGCGCCGGCGCCACCATGGCCCCCTGCGGGTGCAGCGCCCCTTCTACCCGGAGGGCAAAACCGGCTGCTGCCATGTGTACTTGCTGCATCCCCCGGGTGGCCTGGTGAGCGGCGACGAACTGCGCATCGAAGCCTCTGTGGCCGAAGGTGGTCACGCGCTTTTGACCACCCCGGCCGCGGCGAAACTTTACAAGGCCGACAGCCATGGCGTGGCCTGGGGCCAGCACACCCGGTTGCAGGTAGCCAAAGACGCGATTCTGGAATACCTGCCCCAGGAAACCATCGCCTTCGACGGCTCCCGTGGTTTGCAAACCACCACCATTGAACTGGCAGCCGGCGCCCGAACCCTGGGCTGGGAAGTGCTTGCACTGGGCCGCCCGGCCAGCGACCTGCCGTTTGCCACCGGTGAACTGGAACAGCGTTTCCATTTAAGCCTGGACGGCCAGCCACTGTGGCTGGAGCGCCAGCTGCTGGACCCGAAACACCGCCGGTTCAACGGCCCCTGGGGCCAGGGCGGCGCCACCGTACAAGCCACCCTCTGGGCCGTCGGCCTGGACGACGAAGCCGCCGCCATCGAAGTGCTGAGAGCACAGTTACCAGACCACAATCGCTGGGCCGTGACCCGGCGCCGGGGCGTGCTGCTCCTGCGCTACCTGGGTACCGAACGCAACGAAGCCTGGGCCCTGTGCGAACAGGCCTGGCACCTGCTGCGCCCCATGCTCGCCAGCGTACCGGCCCACACACCCAGAATCTGGCTTACCTGACGCATAAGAGACAACGGAGTCATCCATGGAACTCACCCCCAGAGACAAAGACAAGCTGCTGCTGTTCACCGCCGCCCTGCTGGCCGAACGCCGCAAAGCCAAAGGCCTGAAACTGAACTACCCCGAAGCGGTGGCCCTGATCAGCGCCGAAATCATGGAAGGTGCCCGCGAAGGCCGCACCGTGGCCGAACTGATGAGCGCCGGCACCGAAATACTCACCCGCGAAGACGTGATGGACGGCGTCGCCGACATGGTGCACGAAGTCCAGGTGGAAGCCACCTTCCCGGACGGAACGAAACTCGTGACGGTCCACAACCCCATCGTCTAAGGAGCAGACACATGATCCCCGGTGAATACCAACTCAAAGACGGCGACATCGAACTCTGCGCCGGCCGCGAACGCATCCAGCTGGACGTCGGCAACACCGGCGACCGCCCGGTGCAAATCGGCTCCCACTACCACTTCGCCGAAGCCAACCCCGCCCTGGACTTCGACCGCGCCAAGGCCCGCGGCTACCGCCTGGACGTGGCCGCCGGCACCGCCATTCGTTTCGAGCCCGGCCAGACCCGATCCGTGACGCTGATTCCGTTTGCCGGAACGCGCGAAATCTATGGCTTCCGGGCGGAAGTGATGGGGCCGTTGGAGGACACGAAATGAAAATCAGCAGACAAGCCTACGCCGACATGTACGGCCCGACCGTTGGGGATCGCGTCCGCCTGGGCGACACCGAGCTGTGGATAGAAGTAGAAGAAGACCATACCCACTACGGCGACGAAGTAAAATTCGGCGGAGGCAAAGTCATCCGAGACGGCATGGGCCAGAGCCAGCGCTGCGACGACGCCGTGATGGACACCGTGATCACCAACGCCCTTATCCTCGACTGGTGGGGCATCGTCAAAGCCGATGTAGGCATCCAGAAAGGCCGCATCGCCGCCATCGGCAAGGCCGGTAACCCGGACACCCAGCCAGACGTGACCATCGTCATCGGCCCCGGCACTGAAATCATTGCCGGCGAAGGCAAGATTCTCACCGCTGGCGGCATCGACCCCCACATCCACTTCATCTGTCCCCAGCAGGTGGAAGAAGCCCTGATGAGCGGCGTGACCACCATGCTCGGCGGCGGCACCGGCCCGGCCACCGGCACCAACGCCACCACCTGCACGCCCGGCCCCTGGCACATCGGCAAGATGCTGCAGGCCGTGGACAGCCTGCCCATGAACATCGGCTTCCTGGGCAAGGGCAACGCCAGCCTGCCGGAGGCGCTGGAGCTGCAGGTAAAAGCCGGCGTGATCGGCCTCAAACTGCACGAAGACTGGGGCACCACCCCGGCCAGCATCGACAACTGCCTGACCGTCGCCGACCAGTACGACATTCAGGTGGCCATCCACACCGACACCCTGAACGAATCCGGCTTTGTGGAAGACACGCTGGCCGCCTTCAAAGGCCGCTGCATTCACACCTTCCACACCGAAGGCGCCGGCGGTGGCCACGCTCCGGACATCATCACCGCCTGCTCCAAAGACTATGTACTGCCGTCGTCCACCAACCCGACCCGGCCCTACACCGTGAACACCATCGACGAACACCTGGACATGCTGATGGTGTGCCACCACCTGGACCCGAACATCCCGGAAGACGTCGCCTTCGCCGATTCCCGCATCCGCCGGGAAACCATCGCGGCGGAAGACATCCTGCACGACATGGGCGTGATCTCCATGATCTCCTCCGACTCCCAGGCCATGGGCCGGGTGGGCGAGGTAATCTGCCGAACCTGGCAAACCGCCCACAAGATGAAAGTGCAGCGAGGCCTGCTGCCGGAAGACCAGGAGCGCGGCGCCGATAACTTCCGCGCCAAACGCTACATCGCCAAGTACACCATCAACTCCGCCATCACCCACGGCATCGCCCATGATGTGGGCTCTGTTGAAGTGGGCAAACTGGCGGACCTCGTGCTGTGGAGCCCGGCCTTCTTCGGCGTAAAGCCGGCCTGCATCCTCAAGGGCGGGATGATTGCCGCCGCCCCCATGGGCGACCCGAATGCCTCTATCCCCACACCGCAGCCAGTGCATTACCGCCCCATGTTCGGCGCCTTCGGCAAGGCCGCCAGTGCCACCCGCCTGACCTTCGTCAGCCAGGCCGCGCTGGACGCCAACATTGGTGAGGAACTGGGCCTGGACAGCCCGCTCTCTGCCTGCAAAGGCGTGCGGGACGTGCGTAAACAGCACATGAAACTGAACGACGCCTGCCCGCACCTGACCGTAGACCCACAAACCTACGAAGTGCACGCCGACGGCGAACTGCTCACCTGCGAGCCGGCGACCGAGCTGCCCCTGGCCCAGCGTTATCACCTTTTTTAATCGAGACAGCTTAAAGCTGTTCCGAGCCGGACACTGGAGACAACCATGTTGGAACTGACTAAACGCATCACCCACGTAGACGCCAGCGAAATCCACGACAACCTGGTGCTGCCCTACGAACTGCGCATTCGCGGCCGCCTGCGGGCCACCACCGAAACCAACCTGGACGTGGGCCTGTTTCTGGACCGCGGCCCGGTGCTGAGAGACGGCGACCTGCTGGAAGCGAAATCCGGCGAGATCATCCGCATTCGCGCCGCGGAAGAGCCGGTGGTCACCGCCCGCGTAGAAACCGGCCTGCCGCTGGCGCGCTTGTGTTACCACCTGGGCAACCGGCACGTTTCCCTCCAAATTGGCTCCGGCGGTGCGATCGGTGAAGACGAGCGCATGGGGTGGGTGCGCTTCCCGCCCGACCACGTACTGGAAGAACTGGCCGAACGCCTGGGCGCCACCGTGGTGCACCACACCGCCACCTTCGACCCGGAACCAGGCGCCTATAACCAGGCCGGGCAGGGCCATTCGCACGGTCATAGCCATGGCCATTCCCACGCGCATTCGCACGGTGAAAGCCATGACCACACTCACGCTGCTGGACATACCCATGCTCACGACCACAAACACACCCACTGAGCCGGCAGCCATGGCCGGTGAGGGCGAACCCGGCGGCGACCTGGCCTTGCTGGGGCTGATGCAGCTGGTCAGCCCGGCTTTGCCCATCGGCGCCTTTGCCTGGTCTCAGGGCCTGGAAAGCGCCTTTGAACTGGGCTGGGTGAACAACGAAGCGGAACTGGCCCAGTGGATTGAAGGCGTGCTGGAAGACGGCCTCAGCCGGTGCGAGTTGCCATTACTGGCCCGGCTGCAAACCGCCTGGGCGAACGACGACGGCGCCACCATCGCGCACTGGAACCAGTGGCTGCACGCCACCCGGGAAACCGCCGAACTGAGCGACGAAGACACCCGCCTGGGCGGTGCCCTGAAAACCCTGCTGGGCAACCTCAACCTGTTACCGGACCAAACCCTGATTCCGGCCGAGTCCGGCTACATCACCCTGTTTGCCTGGGCCGCCCAGGTGCGCCGGGTTCCGGTGCGGCAAACCCTGCTGGGCTTTGCCTGGGCCTGGCTGGAAAACCAGCTGGCGGTGGCCTGCAAAGCCTTGCCACTGGGCCACACCGCCGCCCAACGGATTATCGAACAACTGCGCCCGGCCCTGGTGATTGCCACCGACCAGGCGCTGGCACGGCAAGACCACGAGCTCGGGCCCATCCTGCCGGGCCTCGCGCTCGGCAGTGCCTTGCATGAAACCCAGTATTCACGGCTTTTCAGAAGCTGAATAGAAACATCAAGGAGATACAGCCATGACACATTGTCTGAGAGTAGGCGTCGGCGGCCCGGTCGGGTCTGGTAAAACCGCATTGCTGCGCCAGCTATGCACCGCCCTGCGGGACCACTACGACATCGCCGTGGTCACCAACGACATCTACACCCGGGAAGACGCCGACTTCCTGCTGCGCCACGAAGCTCTGGCCGCCGACCGCATCCTGGGCGTGGAAACCGGCGGCTGCCCCCACACGGCCATCCGCGAGGATGCCTCCATGAACCTGGCCGCCATCGACGACCTGCAAAGCCGTCACCCCGGCCTGGAGCTGGTGTTGGTGGAATCCGGCGGCGACAACCTCTCCGCTACCTTCAGCCCGGAACTGAGCGACCTTACCCTGTACGTGATCGACGTGTCCGCCGGCGACAAGATCCCCCGCAAAGGCGGCCCCGGCATCACCAAGTCTGATCTGCTGATCATCAACAAGATCGACATTGCTGAACAGGTACACGCCTCCCTGGACGTCATGGAACGGGACAGCAAAAAAATGCGCGGCGAACGCCCCTTCGTGTTCACCAACCTGTACGACGGGGTAGGGCTGGACACCATCATCAGCTTCATTCTGGAGCGCGGCATGCTGCCGGAAAGGCGTCCTGAAAAACTGGCCGAAATGGCCTGAGTAAACGAACCGATACGATTACAGAACCACCAGGAGCAACACCATGAAACTGACTTCAAAACTTCTCGCCACCGCTGCGCTGCTGACCGCCTCCGCCACCGCCATGGCCCACCCCGGCCACACCGAAGGCGGCTTCACCAGCGGCCTGCTGCACCCCATGCTGGGCCTGGACCACCTGCTGGCCATGGCCGCCATCGGCTTCTGGAGCGTGCACCAGAGCAAGCTCATGAAAAACGCCACCCCCGCCTTCGTCATCGGCGGCATGGTGCTCGGCGCCGCCCTGGCCTGGGGCGGCCTGAGCCTGCCGGGCGTGGAAACCGGCATCACTTTCTCGGTACTGGTCGCCGGTATCCTCATCGCCACCCTGGCCAAACTGCCAACCGCCGTGGGTGGCACTCTGGTTGGGGCGTTTATGCTGTTTCACGGCTTTGCCCATGGTGCGGAAATGCCCGAAGGCGCTACGCTGGCGGCTTACCTGGCAGGTTTTTCCATCGCCACCCTGGCCATCACGCTGGTTGGCCGTGGGCTGGGTAGTTTGATGCTGAAGGCGGATAGTCGGTTTAGTCGGGGGATTGGGGGAGTGCTGGCTGGGGCGGGAGCTTACCTGGCTGCTGTCTGATTCCGTAGTCTCTTGAGAAACGAAAAAGCCGCCCGGGAAACCGCGCGGCTTTTTCAGTATATGGTTTACAAAATTTGACCTTGACGGTATGGGAAGTTTACTGAAGAGTAGGTTAGTGTGTAGTTATAAGAAACGGATTGGCAGCTGTTAAGGAAAACCGATGGACTTCGGCCAGCTATTCAACACCCTCCTGAACTCTCTACCGAATCAAGTCTGGTATTTCGTACCGCTGTTCATCCTGTTGCCCATTCTTAGAACACCCTGGTTCAAAGGCAAAGCCGGCGAAGCTATGGTCAACATAGCCGCAAAGTTGTTTCTCGATAAAACCCGCTACCACCTCATAAAAAACGTCACCTTGCCCACCGAAGACGGTACCACCCAGATCGATCACATCATTGTCTCCCGCTATGGCGTGTTTGTGGTGGAAACCAAGAACATGAAGGGCTGGATCTTCGGTAACGCAAAACAGCGCTATTGGACGCAGAAGATCTTCAAGCACTCGCAGAAATTCCAGAACCCGCTGCATCAGAACTACAAGCATGTGAAGACACTGCAAAGCCTGTTGGGCCTCGGCGATGAGCAGGTAGTTTCGCTAGTGGTGTTTGTGGGGGATTCAACTTTCAAAACACCAATGCCGGACAACGTCACTTACGGTGGTGGATACATTCGCTTTATCAAAGCCCAAACCGAGCAGCGGCTGTCGGATGCTGAGGCTCAGAAGGTGATTGAAGCCATTGAATCCGGGCGGCTGGCGGCTACGTTCAAAAATCACCGGAAGCACGTGGAGCATGTGAAGGAAATTGCAGCGAAGAAAAGCAGTGAGCCACGGTGCCCGAAGTGCCAGGGTGAGATGGTAAAGCGCACGGTGAGGCGCGGAGAGAATGTTGGGAAGGAGTTTTATGGCTGCAAGGCATTTCCCAAGTGCCGGGGGATGGTTGGTGCATCGTTATTGCAGTAATGACGCTGTCAAATGATTATGGCCCGCCTAGAGTGTTAGCGCAGTCTAGCGTATTGATTTAAATTGTTTAACTGTAAAAATATTAATTTTTTTGTTCTGAGTTTTTATTGACGCTCAAATGATTTCAATAACGAAGCGCGCTATCTGATCACAGTTAATACCTGAATCAGTGACTCCGCT
>NZ_AXBW01000054.1:0-18383 GCF_000475355.1 Marinobacter sp. C1S70
TCACGTTCGCCGGAATACGCAAACCGCGCTCCTTTTGGAGAAGGCAAAAGAATCGGCCACGCAGCTTTGGAAATCCTCATAGATCGAGCGGGCTCAGAAGTCTCAGAAGCTTGGCAGGATTTCGTTCTAGGCGTTGCCGGAGATCCTCGAATCAACAGTTCCGCGACGAATTATCAGGAATGGTGGAAGCCTTTGGGGAGTGCCCGCATAGAGAAAGTGCGAGGATGGCTTTCGAGGGAAGATCTCAAACTCTTTCTACAGGCCTTGGAACAGTATGGAATCGAAAGTGGGAAATCCGATCTACAGCGGATGTTTCCCGCTCGAAAACGTTTTCTTGAAGGGCTCTACAATCAGAAGCTTATTCGCAACACACGGTTGATGCTGGGGCGGTCAGCGGAAGGGATCGTTAAAAGGCTTCTTGGCGATGAGATAAAAACCAATTTTGCGGCTCTAGAGAGTGGGCTAGCGGATAAAGCCATTATCTACGTTGATTGCGGTGATTTTTATCTTGTGGAGGGATCCCATATGTTCAAAATTTGGGTGTATCTTGCACCTCCCGGGAAGATCGTTCCATCGTATGACCATTCATCATTTACCCACGCTGAGCTGACTCGCATAACACCCTCACAGTACACCGCTATGTATGACTTGCCTTATGAGGCCGTCACTCATAAGGGAACATGGCAGTCCAAGGTGATCAATTTTCTTGCGGAGCATGGTGTTGAACTCGATATTGAGTCCCTACTTAGTCCATCCGAATATCGAGGTCACCTCGCAATATATGGTTATCCGGTAGTGAAAAAGCCAAAAGCCAGTATTCCGGAGCCGAAGGAGTTGCCTGGACATCTGGAAGTACGCAACCGTCAGCGAACCCACAATCGACCGCCTCCAAGTTTTCAGGAACTTTTCTCAAAGAAACGACCCGAAAGTGCTACTGATCGCTTTCTGAGGGGTAAACCGTCAATAACTGCGCATCAACGCCGAGAAGCTTATTCTCATACAAGGCATAGAGGCCAAGAGAACAATACAGAATACTTATCTGATCACCACAAAACGGTTTTAGGGTACCTGGCGCACAATCCAAACGCGAAAGCTCGACATGTCGCTGCTCTTTTGGATGTCCCGCTCAAGGAACTCGTAGCGATGTTCGCAGGCCCCCTTAAGCCGTTTGTTTTGAGAAAAGATATTCATACCTGGGTGGTAAAGCCAGAATTCATCAATAAGTTCAAATAAAAAAAGGGATTTTATGGGCCTTTTCGATCTTCTGCGTTCAATGGTTTCAGATGAGAAGGAGAATGTCTCTGCGCAAGCAGGTTTTGAGCTGCGAGCAGACTCCTCTGGCGTATTGTTCTTCATCGAGCCCACAAAGTTTGACGAACTCAAGCATGGTCAAGGGCCAGCTTTTCAGAAGATGCAGCTGATTGCCCTTCGAATGCTTGAAGAGCAGGGTTATGCGGAACCTATGGCGAATGGTTTCCACATCGGCGCTGAGAATATCGCAGGGCTTGATGATGAGCAGGCGGAGGTTCTGAGCTTACCCCCAAGGTTTCCCGGGAGTTTTCACGCTGAAATCAATGGCCGTTCAGGAAATAGCGGATTTCGCGTTAATGTCACCGCGATGATTGATGGTCAAAGTGCGCCGTTTTCAAGGAAAGGGCCTTTTCTGAACCTCACGTCGACAGAGACCTATCGCCTTACTTCCCCAGAACTGTTTGCACTTGAGGCCTGGGAGCATCATCAGCATTTGCCTCCAGATGATAGAGGCGAAGGAGCGAATCTTCGTTTAATGGCTGAGCTTCAGACTGCTCAGCGTAATGGAATGAATCTGGACTTGGGGCATTTCCAAAAATTGGATGTTGTGGTGCCGGAGGGTATAGGCGTTGTCGCAACCAAAATGCCCGATGGCAGTCTCTTCCTTAGCCCAAGTCTTGGTGATGGATCAACCCCTGAAGAACTGGGCAAAAGGTGGGATCAACTCGATTTCGATAAGGACACCGGCGGTGCTCTTCGAATTGGAAAGCGGGTAGTTCTTCTGGAACCAGAAAAGGTTGCGGCGATAAAAGAAGTATTTGGTAACCGAAGGATTCCTGCGGACAAAGTGCAGGAATTTATCGAAACCCCTGGCGCGTTTCTAGACGCATCGCTGGTCAATCTCGAGCTTGGTTTTTCGGTGCGGGTTGAAGGTGTGGGTAAGCTCCAGCATATGGAGTTCGGTGAAGCTGACGCCAAAAAACAAGACTGGTTTGCACTTGATAAGCTGCCCGCGCCTCCTGAGTCACTGCCCAACGTTATTCAGTCAGAGGAAGAGTTGGCTCAGTTCCAAGAGGCAGTCGACGCAGCGTGGGGCCAGGGTGCAGACACCCTATCTTTTAATGGCGAAACCATCGATATTTCAGATCGAAACGTAGTTGGAGCTCAGCTTGAGCAAATCACTGAAAATCTGCGAAACCCTTCAGAGGTGGATGGCCCGCAGATCAATGAGACTCCAATCAAAGAAGAGAAACTCAGTCTTGTTCTGAAGGAAGCCGAAGAGCTACATCAGGAGCTTCGCCAAAAAGCCAGAGAGTCGCAAGGCGAGGCGGAGCCTGATTGGGCTATGTATGCGCGGCAGCCATTCCCTCATCAAAAGGAAGGGGTTTCCTGGATGCTGAGCCTGATCGAACAGGCTCGGAATGAAAATTCCGGTGACCTATATCGTTTACAGGGTGCTTTGCTGGCGGACGATATGGGTCTTGGTAAAACGTATATGAGTCTTGTCACCGTTGGCGAATATTTGCGGCGACAAAAGGAATCGAGTAAGCAGCAGAAACCGATACTGGTCGTTGCTCCTCTTAGTTTGCTTGAAAATTGGGAGGATGAAGTAGGCGTTACCTACAACGGCATACCCTTCAAAGACATTGTCGTTCTGCAGTCTGGGCGGGATTTGGCGAAATACCGGGTAAAAGGCGAAAAGCGAGAAGCGGCGCAGATGGCAGCGATTCTGGATAACGATCAGGTCTTAGACGAAGATGCCATTCGTTACGCATTGCACATAGGCCCCGACGCGGGCACCAAACGACTCGATCAGGAGCGTCGACTGGTACTTGCAACTTACCAGACACTACGCGATTACCAGTTTTCCCTTTGCAGAATCGATTGGGGGTTAGTGATTTTTGATGAAGCTCAGAACATCAAAAATCCCAATACCCTTCAAACAAGAGCAGCAAAAGGGCTGAAAGCAGACTTCAAGTTACTGGCGACAGGTACGCCCGTGGAGAACAGCCTGGGGGATTTCTGGTGTCTGATGGACACCGCCCAGCCTGGTTTGCTCGGGAGCTGGACTACTTTTCGGGATACCTGGATAAAACCGATACTCGAGGCAGATGAAGAGAACCGCGATTCAGTTAGAGTGGCGTTAGGGAAGGATTTGAGGGATGCCGTAGGCCCGTTTATGTTACGCCGGGTAAAAGAAGATCAGCTCTCTGGCTTGCCAGCCAAGACCATTCGGTGCGGAGTGCCGCAGCCTGATCAAGGTAACGTTGTTTACAGCCAGGAACTCACCAGCACCATGGAGGGATTCCAGCGAAGAGCTTACGAAGACGTTTTGAAAGAGTATCGCGCGCAACAAGCAACTGAAGACATGCGGGGTAAAGCGCTTTCTGTGCTGCAGCAACTCAGGGAAATCTCACTCCACCCGCGTCTTCGACACGAAGCAGAATTGGTTACCAATGATGCCCGATCCGCGAAAAAGGTGATGCAGGAGTCAGCCAAGTTGGCGGTCCTTCTTACTTCTTTGGACGCCATTAAAACGCGAGGCGAGAAAGTCATTCTATTCATGGTTACCAAACGTCTGCAGCGTCTTCTCAAACTTTGGCTTGATCAGATATACGGCCTCGACATCGCCGTTATTAACGGGGATACCGCTGCCGTCTCAAAAAAATCAGATGTGCTTAGCCGCAAGCAACTGATTACGCAGTTTGAGGCTAAAGCCGGGTTCAATATTCTGATCATGAGTCCGGTAGCAGCTGGCGTCGGCCTCACCGTTGTGGGAGCAAATCACGTAATCCATCTGGAACGGCATTGGAATCCTGCAAAAGAAGCCCAGGCATCGGACAGGGTTTATCGGATTGGTCAAACAAAGCCGGTCAGCATCCATCTGCCTGCGGTTCTACACCCTGAATACGATGCGTTCGATGTTCATCTGGATAGATTGCTACGCGGAAAACTGATGCTGAAAGATGCAGTGGTGACGCCTGAAGCTGTTAGCGAGAATGAGGTTCTCAAGTCGATGGGACTTTAGATCGAAAGCTTGCGTTGGTCGGAAAACCGATGAAGGGAATCAACTATGCCTAAAGAGAAACACGAACTAAATAAGAATTGGGAAGCGGGCGCGAAATTTATTACTCGTGGCTTAATTATTGACCAGCCGTGGATCGGTAAAATTCTCAAGGGTTATAAAACTTGGGAAATGCGAAGCGGCCGAACAACAATTCGAGGCCCTATCGCCCTGATCGAGAAGGGTAGTGGGACCATTGTTGGTGTTGGTTCAATTCTCGATTCCATCGGCCCATTGTGCTTTGAAGAAATTTTTGAGAACGAGATAAAACATAACGTTGGCCCGGAGATCTATACCCGAGATGACTACAAGTGGAACCACGCCTGGGTATTGGGCGACGTCTTGCCCCTTGTACAGCCAATAAAATACCAGCATAGATCCGGTGCAGTAGTTTGGGTCGAGTTAGATACCGTAGCGATAGAAAATCTACAGGCTGCGTTAGTCGAAATTTTTTCAACGACACAAAACGTCGGTTCTCGTTCCAAATCCGCAAGTGCTGATCAGAAGACGTCGAAGATACCCTTTGCAAGGGATGGCAGTTCATTCTGCATAAATCTCTGCAACAGAAATGGATATTTTACCGTGGGTGAGAAAGGTTCCGAGCAGCGTTTTTCCAATTATTCAGCTGCATTGGAGTACCTAAAACGGATGCCAACCGCAAAATGGCGCAGGCCAAATCCGAAAGGCAACTGGGGAATCGTGAGCGCTATCGGGTGGAAAGACGCTTAAGCTTCCCACAAATCAAAATATTAATAAAGACAAATGTTAGTGTCTGCAACAGACATCAATTCTGCAGGGCGCTAAGATGACCAACTCGTAATTAACTGTTGAGTTCATGGATGGCGAAACACGTGCATAAGACCTTGATAAGCTGGATTGGAGGCAATGACTTAAAGGCTGCGTCTTCTGATCAAAAAGTCCCATCGGGGCCTATCCGTTCGACGCTTAAAAATATCGATGTCGACGCGGTTCAATTGCTCTTTTCCTATCCCCGCTCAGAGGTGGAGCCATACCTTTCTTGGCTGAAGAACGAAGTTGACATCCCCATCCACGCCACAGAGGCTAAACTCAGTTCCCCGGTTAATTTTGGTGAGATCTATCTGGCGGCCGAGCCGCAGCTGAGAAGGTTATCGACCACCGAAACAGAGCTGTCGATTCTGCTGAGTCCTGGTACCCCAGCAATGCAGGCAGTGTGGATTTTGCTCGGCAAAACCAGATACCCAGCTATTTTTTACCAATCGTCGTTGGAGAGGGGGGTAGAGCAGGTAGAGATACCCTTCGAGCTTGCTGCAGAGTTTGTTCCTACAGTTACCGAAATATCAGATGCCAAGTTCCAGGCTCTGGCTGACTCTCGGGTTCCCATCAATGCCGCGTTCGATAATATTGTCACCCAGAACCCGGATATGCTCGTGTTAAAACAGCAGGCGCAAGTCCTCGCTGAACGCAACGTGCCAGTCCTGATCTATGGTGAGACAGGTACAGGTAAAGAGTTGTTTGCCCGGGCCATCCATAATGCCAGCCCGCGTCGTGAAAAGCCCTTCATTGCATTGAACTGCGGGGCCATTCCGGAAGACCTGATTGATTCAACGCTCTTCGGCCATAAGAAGGGGGCCTTTACCGGTGCAGTTGCGGATCGCCCAGGTGTGTTCCAGCAGGCGGATGGCGGCACGTTATTTCTAGATGAGTTTGGCGAACTGTCTCACCAGTCTCAGGTTAGGCTGCTTCGCGTGCTGCAGGAGGGCCGATTGGTCCCGGTGGGCAGTGATAAAGAAATGCCGGTGGATGTGCGCATTATCACCACCACACACCGCAATCTCATGGAAGCTGTCGCAGATGGCCTATTCAGGGAAGATTTATTCTACCGTGTGGCTGTCGGTGTTCTGCACCTACCTCCACTTCGCGCACGAGAAGGTGACCTGTCTTTACTTGCAGATATGGTGCTCAAAGCTCAAGGAGAGCACGACCCTGTCTTCGCCGGTAAAAAACTTTCTGCCGATGCAAAAAAAATTATTCTTCAACATCCCTGGCGAGGGAATGTCCGGGAGCTCCAATCAACGCTCATAAGAGCAGCGCTCTGGAGCCCTGCGGAGCAAATAACCGGTTCTGACTTGCAGCAGGCATTGTTCACAATGCCAGAGCGTCAAGCGGATCTACTCAATCGTGACGTCAGCCAAGGTATTGATCTCAATGATTTAATGGGAGAATTGGCGGCGCATTATATCCAGAATGCCATGGCTCACACCGGGAAGAACAAAACGAAGGCGGCAAAACTTCTGGGCTTGAAAAGCCAGCAGACCTTGAGCAACTGGATCGAAAAATACGGCATCGAACAATAATGGCATGGTCCTCGCAGTAGGACAGGCATGAGCAGAGTATCCTTTATGAAATCGGTCAATTTTGAGTTTCTTCGGCCAAAGTACGAGTTGCTGGCAAACCTCGGTGGGTTGGCAGAAGCCGTGCTGCATGTGGACCCCGGTAGCGCGCTAACGAGGTTGCGAAGCTTTGCCGAGGAGATGACCAAGACAATCTACAAAGAAGAGTCTCTGCCGAGATTGCCTCAGTCCAGCTTCTATGAGTTGGTGAAAAATCCGGTATTCGCTGATTGTGTCGATAAGTCATTGATCCACCAGATCAACTTTCTTCGTGTTCAAGGCAATGATTCTGCACATGGTGCCGAGGGGGATTTGCGTAGCGCAAAGATGGCGCTCTCAACCGCACATCAGCTGGCGGGCTATATGGCGCTCACCTATTGCGGAGAACCAAAGGAGAATCTGCCATCTCTCAAAGAAATCCCAGATCCGACCAACACCATTGTTGAGCTCAAAAAGTCGGTTTCCAGTTACAAGAGAGATATCGAAAAGCAGCAGGAAGAGCTTGAGCGGGTAATGGACGAGCTGGACCGCGAGCGCGCCAAGCAAGCAGAGATGTTCAAGCAGCCGGCCGAACCCGAGCAGAAAGCGCGTAAACAGCGAAGCCAGCAGGCCGCTGACTCCCTCCAATGGAACGAAGCCAAGACTAGAGCTCAGCTGATCGATGCGATGTTGGTGAAAGCCGGTTGGGACGTTGGCAATCCAGCCCAGGTTGGCCAGGAAGTAGAGGTTAATTTCCCCGATAATCCATCAGGGAAGGGTTATGTTGACTACGTTCTGTGGGGTGAAAATGGGCAGCCGTTGGCTTTGGTTGAGGCCAAGAAGTCCGGGACGGTTAACCTCCAGGCTGGCCGCGAGCAGGCTCGCCTGTACGCCAACTCCTTCGAGTACATGGGGTTCCAGCGCCCGGTCATCTTCTACAGCAACGGCTATGAAACCTTTATCTGGGACGACCACCAATACAATGCTTATCGCCCCGTCTATGGGTTCTACAGTAAGGAAAGCCTGGAATACCTGATTTACCAGCGCCATTATCGCGCTGCCGAATTGGAGCGTTTTAATCCGGAGCTCAAGATTGCAGACCGCCCTTACCAGATTGAGGCCATCAAAACAGTAGCGGCGCATTTCCAAAATCAACGTCGCAAGGCGCTGATCATCCAGGCAACCGGTACTGGCAAAACCCGCGTAGCCATTGCGCTCGCGGAGCTTCTGTTGCGAACTGGCTGGGCCAAACGGGTTCTGTTCTTGTGTGATCGAAAGGAGCTGCGTGTTCAGGCCGATGATGCGTTCAAGCAAAACCTGCCGAGTGAACCACGCTGCATCATCGGTGAAACCCGGCAGATTGACGAATCCGCACGCATTTATATCGCCACCTATCCTGGAATGATGAACCGGTTTGCTCAGCTGGATGTGGGCTTTTTCGATCTGATCATCGCCGATGAAAGTCACCGCAGTATCTACAACAAATATCGCGATCTGTTTGATTATTACGATGCCTTGCAGGTTGGTCTCACCGCGACACCGGTCAAGTTCATCAGCCGCAACACATTCGATATTTTCGATTGTGAAACCACGGATCCAACCTTCGAGTTTGGGTTGGATGCGGCGATCAATAACGAGCCACCTTATCTCGTGCCGTTCCGGGTAAAGGATCTGACAACCGAGTTTCTCCGTGAAGGTATTCACTACACCGATTTGACGCCCGAGCAACAGCAACAGTTAGAAGAGGATCTGGGCGAAGAAGAGGCCCGCAATACCCGGATTGCCGGAAAAGACATCGGTCGAAAAATTTTCAGTGAGGAGACCGACCGGGTCATTCTGGAAAACCTGATCAACAACGGTATCAAAGATGAAACCGGCTCACTGGTCGGGAAAACAATCATCTTCGCCCAGCGGCAAGACCACGCAGAACATCTCGAAAGGGTGTTCTGTGATATGTACCCACAGTATGGCACCAAGGTCTGCAAGGTCATCCACAATGACATCCCCCATGTGGATAGCCTGATCAAAGAGTTCAAAAAACCGGACAACGATTTCCGAGTTGCCATCTCCGTTGACATGCTCGATACCGGTATTGATGTGCCGGAAATCGTCAACCTGGTCTTTGCCAAGCCGGTTAAATCCTGGGTGAAGTTCTGGCAGATGATCGGCCGAGGCACGCGTTTGCGTCCAAACCTGTTTGGCCCCGGACAGGACAAATCCGAATTCCTGATCTTTGATCACTACGGCAACTTTGATTTCTTTGAAGAGGAATACAAAGAGCCGGAAGACATCGGCAGCAAGTCGCTCCTGCAGGCGACCTTTGAGGAACGATTGGCTCTCGCGCAGGCCGCCTTGAAGCAAAATCATGCCGCGGGTTACGACGTTGGTGTACGCCTGCTCAAGGAAGACATCAATGATCTGCCGGATGAAAGTATTGCCGTTCGCCGTAACCTGCGAGTGGTTCATCAGCTCCAGCAGACGGATCTGTTGGACAAGCTGGATGCCAGAACGCAGCACCTTCTGGCAGACACCATAGCGCCTCTTATGTCCAGCCGGGTACTCCGGGATAAACATGCCACAGCGCTCGACAAACTCATGGCAGAGATTGAGCGCTGCCTGGTGGAGAAAGCGAGCTGCTTCGAAGATGGCAAAACGGCGCTCATAGCCGAAGTCGAGAGGCTAGCAGTCAATATCCAGGCGGTTCGCCAGAAAGACAAAGTGATCGAAGCAGTGAAGAGCGCCTCTTTCTGGTCTGATCCCAGCATCGAAAAGCTGGAAAATGCACGCCTTGAGTTGCGTGGCATCATGAAGTATCGGAAGTCTCAGGTTTATCCTGGCTCAGGTACGCAAACGACCACTACTCCAGACGGCAAGGTTCAAGGGGAAGAGCGCGAGGTATACATCATCGGCGCAAACGAAGCCATGATCTACCGCCGGCGCCTGAAGGGCATTCTGGACAAAATGCTATCGGCAAATCCGATTCTCCAGAAAATCCACAACGGAGAGACTATCGGTGAGTCAGACCTGAAAACCCTGACATCGACAATTCTCACCACGAACCCTGGGGTCAGTCTGGATGTGCTGAACGAGTTTTATGGCCGAACGGCTGATCAGCTGGATGTCACGGTCAGAGAAATCATTGGTCTTGATCCCCAGGCAGTCGAGGAACACTTCAAACAGTTCCTTCATGCGCACCCGACGCTGACAGCTCAACAGGTAAGGTTCATGAACCTGCTGAAAAACTACATCGCCCAACATGGCTCCATCGTAGTGGAAACCCTTTACGATGCGCCGTTTACCTCAGTCTCCCACGAAGGAATTGACGGTGTTTTCAAACCGGATGATGTGGGCGAGTTGATCACCGTACTGAAACCTTTCCTGAAACCAGATACTCCAACCGCAGAGCTACAGGGATAACGATGCAGAATATTCAATGGACTACCGAACTGATCGTGATGGCCAGCCTGATTGGCGCGGCGTTGGCGGGATTGGGCTTTTTGCTGGCCTCCGTGCTGCAAGGACGTAAGTCCACCCGGCTTGCTACGCAACTGGAGCAACTTCAGGAAGACCTGGAGCAAGCGAACGCGCGTGACGAGGCTGCCCAGACAGCCATCAAAGAGCTCGAAGCCTCTGTGCATGAAAAGGATCTGGCAGAGAGCCGCTTGCAAGCGCTGCTGGCCGGCGCCCAATCCAACGAGCAACGGCTTACCGGTGAGCTCCAGAGCCAAAAAGATGAGCTTGCGGCTGCGAATGCGAAGTTGGAAGAATCGCGCCACCGTCTCCATGAGACAGAGAAACAGCTGGAAAACGTACAGGCAGATAACCGTGCCCATCAGGACCGAGTAGAAGAACTTCGTCAGCGACTCTCACGCTCAGAGCAGGATCTTCAGGCAGAACGGGAGCAGGTCAGTCAACTGAAAGAAAGGCTCGCAGAAGAAGGCAAAAGGTCGCGGGCCTTCGAATCTTCAAGCTCGGATGCCAAAGAGCAACTGAAGGAAACTAAGGCAAATCTGCTGGCGCAACAGGATAACTACGCCCAGCTACAGCAGCGATACCAGACCCTGAGCAACGAGCACACCGAACTGAAAACCACATTGGAGCGCAAGGAAGAGCACTTCAAAGAACAGATGCAGCAACTGGGTGAGGCCAAGCAATCCCTCACTAAAGAGTTCGAGAATGTTGCGAACAAGATCTTCGAGGAGAAGGGAAAGACCTTCACCCAAACCAGTCAGAGCAGCATCGACAGCATGCTCAAGCCCTTCCGGGAACAAATTGAAGGGTTCCAGAAGCGGGTGAATGACGTCCATGAATCTTCCGTGCGCGGCCAGACGGAGATGAACGCAAAGATTCGTGACGTTCTGGAAATCGGCATGAAGATGAGTGCAGAAGCCAACAACCTGACCTCCGCGCTGAAGGGCGACTCTCAGCAGCGAGGTGCATGGGGTGAGGTTCAGTTGCGCCGGACTCTGGAAATGAGCGGTCTGATCGAAGGCGAGCACTACGACGCCCAGGGCGAATTCAAAGATGCGGAAGGCAAAAAGAAACGCCCCGACTACCTGATCCGTTTGCCCGACAACAAGCAAATTATCATCGACAGCAAGGTCTCCCTGGTTGCTTACGATAAAGCGGTGGGCGCGGAAACGCCTGAGGAGTCACGCCTGGCGATGGATGAGCACGTTAAAGCGGTGAAGCGCCATATCGACGATTTGAGCAGCAAGGATTACACCAGTCTCATCGGCATGCGGAGCCCCAGCTTTGTGCTGATGTTCATGCCCATCGAGCCGGCCTACATCGAGGCTCTGAAGTACGACAAAGGGCTCTTTGAATACGGTTACAAACAGAATATCGTGCTGGTCTCTCACACCACCCTGATACCCATTCTGCGCACGGTGTCCAATCTGTGGATGATTGAACGAAGCAACGCCGAGGCCCGGGAAATCTCCGAAAAGGCCGGGGAAATTTTCAATCAGGTCTGTGTGGTTGCTGACCGGCTGAATAAGCTGGGCGGCACACTGAAGACTGTAAGCAACCATTACAACAACACCGTTACGGCTCTGGCAGGCCAGCAGGGGCTATACGGCAAGGTGGATCGTTTTAGCCAGCTCTCAACCAAAGTCAGCAAATCCTTGCCACAGATCGAGCCTGCCCATACAGACTTCGAGTCTGAGCGCCTTGCTCTGATTGTTGAACCGCTCGATGAGCCGGAAGAACAGGAGCAAGAAATGCTGGAAGAGCTCGGCTCTGATCAGCAACTAACCCATCAAACTGATACTCCGTCTGAGGAACCGGAAAACGAGACCTCAGATGCAACATCGAATGAAGAGATCCATTAAATGCTCACAGGTCAACTACGTAACGACATCGACAAGCTCTGGGAAAAGTTCTGGACCGGGGGCATTGCCAACCCGCTGACTGTGATCGAGCAAATTAGCTATCTGATGTTTGCTCGCATGCTGGACATGCAGGAAGAGGTGGCCGAGCGCAAGGCCGCGCGAACCGGCAAACCAATTGACCGGCTGTTCCCGGTTACGCCGGAAGGCCAGCTTCTGCGCTGGAAGAATTTTCACCATATGAGCGGTAAGGAGCTTCACAGGCATCTCAAGCTTCATGTGTACCCGTATTTCGCCAGCCTCGGCCAGCACTCAGAGGAAGAAGGGCTCGGAACGGAAGACAGCGAAGCCCAGGCACTGGGCCACATCGGCGAATACATGCAGGATGCGGACCTGGAGATCAAGAACGAATCTGTGCTTGTCTCGGCAGTGGAAATGGTTAACAACCTGCCGCTCACCCAGAGTGACATAAAAGGGGATATCTACGAATACCTGCTGAGCAAACTGACCACGGCGGGTATAAACGGCCAGTTCCGTACACCGCGCCATATTATCGATACGATGATCGAACTGATCGACCCGCAGCCCACCGATGTTATCTGCGACCCTTCTTGCGGAACGGCAGGATTCCTGGCTCGAACCATGGAGTACCTGAACAAAAAGTATTCCAGTGAAGCCGGCACCTTTACCGACGAAGACGGCAACCTGCACTACACCGGAGACATGCTCGAACCCTACCGGGACCACATCAACAAACAGATGTTCTGGGGCTTTGACTTCGACACCACTATGCTCCGCGTAAGCAGCATGAACATGATGCTGCACGGGGTTAACGGCGCCAACATTCTCTATCAGGACAGCCTCAACAAATCCATCAAAGAGCATTACCCGGAGCAGGAAGAAGATTTCTTCGATGTCATCCTCGCCAATCCCCCGTTCAAGGGCAGTCTGGATGAAACCAACACCAACCCGGATGTGTTGGGAGTAGTCAAAACCAAGAAAACCGAGCTGCTATTTGTGGCGCACATCCTCCGAGGCTTGAAACTCGGTGGCCGCGCCGCTGTAATCGTGCCGGACGGTGTGCTGTTTGGTTCCTCCAAGGCGCACCAACAGCTGCGAAAGGAGTTGATTGAAAACAACCAGCTGGAAGGCATCGTCAGCCTGCCCAGTGGCGTTTTCAAGCCCTATGCAGGCGTGAGCACGGCTATCCTGATGTTTACCAAAGGCGGCACGACAGATCGAGTCTGGTTCTACGATCTGCAAGCCGACGGTTTCAGCCTCGATGACAAGCGGACCGAGCTGAAAGGCGAGGGTAGCAATGACCTGCCGGATGCTATCGCCAGATGGAAGCAGTACCGTCAGTTGGTGGAAGCTAACGCGGACGCCGAGAAAGTTGAAAAAGCATTTGGGGATAAGACCCAAAAGGCGTTTGTGGTGAATGCTTCCGACATCGCCAGCAATAATTACGAACTTTCCATCAACCGGTATAAAGAAGTGGTTTACAGAGAAGAGGAATACGAAGATCCGAAGGTAATCCTGCAGCGTCTTAAAGGGCTGGAGAAGGAGATTTTGGCGGATCTGGGTGAGTTGGAGGGGATGCTGTGAGTTGGCCTCTCGTTAAGTTGGGTGACGTCGCGCCAGCAAAGGCTTGCAAGCACACTTTCACTGATAATGAGAGTGTATGGACCCTAAATTTGGACCAAGTAGAGCCTGGCACAGGAAAAGTCCTACAGAAAGTTGTCGTTCCAAAGGGAGAGATCGGGTCTTCAACGCACGGGTTTGATGATAGGCATGTGCTTTATTCAAAGTTGCGGCCATATTTAAATAAAGTGGTCTTACCTGATGAAATGGGGGTTGCTACCACCGAACTAGTTCCAATGTTGCCAGATGCTGGCCGACTTGATCGCAAATACCTAGCCTATTATTTGCGCTCAAAGAGTTTTGTCAGTTGGGTGAGTGCACAAGTTGCGGGCGCAAAGATGCCACGCGTCTCCATGAAGCTTTTTTGGGATCATGAGATACCACTTCCTCCATTGGTAGAACAAAAACGCATCGCTACCATCCTCGACAAAGCCAACGCTATCCGCCGCAAACGCAAGCAAGCCATCCAGCTCGCCGATGAATTCCTTCGGGCTGTGTTTCTGGATATGTTTGGTGATCCGGTGACCAATCGAAAAGGGTTCCCGTTGGGCACCATTCGAGATCTCGTGGAATCCGCAAATTATGGCTCATCTGCAAAAGCATCCGAAGCCGGTGGTGATTATCCCATTTTGCGAATGGGAAATATTACCTATGAGGGAGCCATAGATATGACTGACCTAAAGTACATCGATCTAAGTGAAAAGGAAAAGCCTAAGTATTTGGTTGTGAAGGGCGACCTTCTTTTTAACAGAACTAACAGCAAAGAGCTGGTTGGAAAAGCGGCTGTATACGATAGAGACGATCCAGTTGCGATTGCGGGCTACTTGATCCGAGTAAGAACCAATGAGAAAGGAAATAGCCATTATATTTCTGGTTATCTGAACTCTGCGCATGGGAAAGCAACCCTGCAGAATATGTGTAAGAGTATTGTTGGAATGGCCAATATCAATGCTCAGGAAATGCAAGACATACCGATTCTTATTCCTCCGGTGAGTCTACAAAAGCGATACAGAGATATTGTTGCTTCTACCAAAGAAAAATTGGTAGCACATCAGGCGGCTTTAAGCTACAACAATGAGTTTTTTGAAGCTCTGTGTCAAAAAGCATTTTCAGGACAACTGAGTTGATTGACGAGTGAGAATTAAGAAGGTAAAAGTCGAAAAAATAAAAAAATTATCGATGGCTAAATAATTTTAATTTAACGTCATAAGGTTTCATTAAAAGGGTCATTGGTGACCACGGGTATAAATAAAAAATGAAAATCAAGCGAATATCTCTAACGAATTTCCGTTCCTTTAAGGACACGCAGTCAATTGAGATCGCGCCAGTAACGCTTTTGTTTGGACCTAACAGCGTGGGTAAAAGCTCTGTACTGATGGCGCTGGCGTATTTGCAGCAAATTTTGAAGAAGGGGCATTGCAATCCTCAAAAACTAGAAGCCTTGGGTGACAAAACTATAGGCGGGTTCCGGGCATTGGTTCACGGGCAGGATCTCAAGAAAAACATCCGAGTTCGTCTCGATTATGTTTCGGGAAAAACACCCTTTTTATACTATGGTGCGAACGTCGATGAAATGGCAAATCATATTCAAGACGTGCACTATGTTTTGATGAACGACTTTGGCGGTAGTATTGACTCTGGATCGATAGAGTTTGAAATCTCTTGGTCAAAGCGTTTTAAACAGGCCTATGTAAAGAATTACCGAGTTTGGGCAAATGATGTGTATGTGGGGTGTATAAATTCATCGGAAGACCAGAAAAATACGCTGATTCGGGAACTCAATACGCAACATCCATTGCTTGTGCCTTATAACAATGACGACTGGTTGGCGGGGCAGTATGGTGAACCTGATGAAAGAGAACCTTTAGATGCTGATGAGTACCATACAGAGTTTGAGCAAATACTGAATCAATTGAATCCTAATCCTGCTTCTACAGCTGCGGTATCCGATAAAGAGTCATCGGGAGCAGATTTCGTCAATCGTATTGCACCTATTGCCTTGGTCTGTCGGAGTGGCGCTGTGCCTTTGCTTAGTGTTCCTGTTGTCACCAACTTGGTGGGTCAGGATTTTGATGAGCTGGATGAGCACTTTAATTTTCTGGTAGTGCGGGAAGTTCTGAGCCAGGCTTTCGTATTGCCCCTGGATAAGCTTCTGGAATATCTGGATAAAAGTGTTCAGATTGGCCCGCTTCGAGTGGTGCCTGATAATGACTATGTTCCAAATCCTCATCCTGAGCAAAAGGAATGGGTAGACGGTTCCGCTGCCTGGGATCTACTGCATAAAGATCCGAATAGTGACGACGCAATTAGAAAGTTGATCAGAAGCACAAGTGAATGGTTAGCGTCCAGCGATAAGCTGGATGCAGGCTATGAAATCATCAATAAATCGATTGCTGAGAGTTTGCACGCAGACGGCAATGAAGGGGAGCTTGGGTTGTTCAGCAAGCGCCATGTTTTCTTTAAAGAATTGCGTAGCAATATCCTGCTTTCAGCAAACCAGTTGGGAACGGGGATATCGCAGGTATTGCCGATAATAGTCGCTGCAAATCATGACGATATTGCACTCATAAGTGTTGAGCAACCAGAGTTGCACATTCATCCGCGCTTTCAGGTAGAGCTAGCCGATGTCTTTCTTAGAGCCAAGCAAAAGCATTCTTTTCTGATTGAAACGCACAGTGAACATATCATTCTCCGTCTCTTGAAGCGTATACGGCAGACCACAGATAAGGAACTGCCATCGAATTATCAGCCTATCGAGGAAGACGATGTCTCAATAGTTTATCTGGAGCCTACCGAAAATGGTGTTGTGACCAAACGCATCCGTTTGGATGAGGATGGTGAATTTGTTGATCGCTGGCCTCAGGGCTTCTTTGTGGAGCGTCGTGAGGAGCTGTTGTAATGATCTACGAGTACGCACTTGAGCCAGCGGTGTTAACTTCGTGGGCGTCAAATAATCGTGATTATGCCGAGTTTCTTAGGGAATATGGCCTGGGCACTGCCCGGATTGTAAGCAGCTTCCCAAAGAAAAAGGCGTCCAAGCTTCGTAGTTACTTACTCCAGCATTGTCCACAGGATGCGCAGTCTTTGACCGGACAACGTTACACGGAGATGGTTCTTAAAGTCGTTGAATCAATCGTTGTGCGGGATGTTCAGGTTCATAATACCGCCGAGTGGGCAGAAGCCGCAGTCATTGAGAACCGCAGAGCGCCCTTTGATGTGATCTTATCTTCAACTGGGATTCAAGAGGGAAACAATGTCACACCAGCGTCGATGTATTCGCAAGGCAGCATCTGGAATCACTCAGGTCAGGTAAATATATCGCGCACCAATGAGGGGCTTCTTGGTGCCGTCCTTAATTTGATTCGTTTGGCTGATGCCAGAATCGTAATTGTTGACCCCTTTGGATGGACAGTTGAAGCAATCAGTTTTATCCAGTTTATGCTTCAGTCCATTACGAATAATCGGGTTTCTGAACGGTTACCTGCGATCATGCTGTTTTATAAAGAAAAACGCGGTAGCGGGAATAGTGGCAATGGAAGCCCATCCGCTGATCACGTTAGGCAGCAGATATTTCAGGCTTTGACTTTCGATGTATCTGATCTACAGCTCGAAGTATTCGAGCTAAGAGAGACCGAAAACAACGATGTTTTTCATAATCGTTGTATTTTGACGGAACATGGTGGAGTGATTACTGGGCATGGCATTAGCGTGTCTGGCGATGACTCTCATACCGATGAAGCGATATTGATGAAGCCGGAGATCTATCAGAAAAAGTGGCGGCAGTTCATTGAACAAATTTGCTTCCAGATAGTTTCAGAGGCCAGAGTATAGTTGGAGTAATCTTATGGCAGTTCAGCATGGAATTTGGACGACCGGAGACAAACCCCAGTCTCTCTCAACTGTGAAGCTGGAAAGCGAGTCGAAATAAAGATTTAAGGAGACTCTGAATAAGTCTCGAAATCAGCGATAATACGGCCATCGCCAACTGCATAGGATTCGTTGCCGCCATGGATCAGATGACCTTCTCCGAAGCCGAGTACCAGAACAAGAAGCGTAAGACCCGCCGCGAGATCTTTCTGGAACGGATGGACAAACTGATTCCGTGGAAGCAATTGGAGAAGAAGGTAGCCCGTTATTACCCCAAGGGCCAGAACGGTCGGCCTCCGTATCCGCTCTCTGCCATGCTGCGAGTTCACTGCATGCAGTTGTTCTATAACCTGAGCGACCCGGCGATGGAGGATGCTCTTTATGAGATCGAGTCCATGCGGCACTTTGCCGGTCTGAAGCTGGACCGCCTGCCGGACGAGACCACCATTCTCAACTTCCGGCATTTTCTGGAGCAGCACGGTCTCGGCAAGGCGCTGTTTAAAGAGGTGAACAAACACCTGGAGAAAAACGGCCTGATGCTGCGTGAAGGCAGCATCGTAGATGCGACCATTATCTCCGCCCCCAGCTCCACCAAGAACAGCACCGGCAAGCGCGATCCGGAAATGCACCAGACCAGGAAAGGCAACGAGTGGCATTTCGGCATGAAGATGCACATTGGTGTTGACGACACGCTGGGCCTGATCCATAGCATCGATACGACTGCGGCTGTCAATGGCCATTTATTTTGACCCACCTTTGGCCAATAAAATTGACCCACCTTTCATAGTCTAGCTTGTTGTCTTCTGCTTTAGCCGATAGCTTTCTCCTCCCAACATAAAGATGTGTGAATGGTGGATAACCCGGTCAATGATCGGCACC
>NZ_AXBW01000055.1:0-2640 GCF_000475355.1 Marinobacter sp. C1S70
TGCGTATTCCGGCGAACGTGACCGGTCATTCCGGGGATCGTGACCGATTTGCACACGGCCATCACGCTGGAGTCGGTTTTGTACTCTGAGCGGTCACGATGGGTCAACCGATTCCGTATTTTGTGCTTTCGCTTTTCGCAGTGATTCCCCCTTCAGATTGAGTCGGTGAGCGCCGTGCAGGAGCCGATCCAGGATCGCGTCTGCAAGCGTGGCGGAGCCGATGTAGTCGTGCCAGTGTTCGGTTGGTAACTGGCTGGCGATGAGTGTCGAGCCACGGTCATGGCGGTCTTCGATGACCTCCATCAGATCCTGTCGTTGTTGCGCGGTGACCTTCTGCATGCCCCAGTCGTCCAGGATCAGCAGGTCGGTCTTCAGCAACTGGTTCATCAGCCGTGCGTAGCTGCCATCGCCGTGGGCGATGCGCAGTTGTTCGAACAGGCGCGGTACTCGCAGGTAACGCACCGAGAGCCCCTGCCGGCAGGCCTGGTTACCCAGAGCACACGCCAGCCAGGTCTTGCCGCATCCGGTCGGGCCAGTAATGCACAGGTTCAGGGATTGGCGGATCCAGTCACAGCTGGCCAGGCCCGCCATGCGGGAGCGCTCCAGCCCCCGTGGATGGCGGTAATCGATGTCTTCCACGCAGGCCGGCACCCGCAACCGGGCTGCCTTCAGCAGCCTTTCTAGCCGTCGGTTTTCTCGGTGCAGCACCTCCCGGTCGATGAGTAAGGCCAGGCGTTCCTCGAACGCCAGGTCATGGGTGTCGGGTTGTGCCCGTTGTTGCTCCAAGGCATCGCACATGCCGGTCAGCTTGAGTTGGCGCAGGGTGTCGAGAGTGTTTTGAGTCAGCATAGGTTTCTCCGGGATCAGTGGTAGTAGCGGGGGCCGCGAACGTTGGTGTGAACGGGCAGATCGGTCAGTTCCGGTTCTTCCTCGGTCAGTGGCAGGGGGAGCTGATCCAGGCCCTGCTTCAGGATCGAGGTGATGCTCTGGTAGCTGGCCGAGTTGATGGACAGCGCCCGGGCGCAGGCCTGCTCCAGCCGGTCACGGCTGTAACGTCGACTCAGGTTCAATAGCCCCAGGCAAGCCCGGTAGCCATGTTCTGGATGCGGGCGATCCTTGAGCTGCCGCTGTACCACGTCGAGGGTGGCGGGGCCGATGTCAGTGGCCCAGTTCAGGAACCGTCCCGGTGACCAGTTCTGATGAGCCTGATGGGACTTGGGCATGTGCTCGGTCAGGGTGACGAAGCGGCCCTTGCCATGCCGAGGATGCAGAGCCACCCGCTGGCCTTTGTGCATGACCTCTACGGACGTATCAGTAACCCGAACATCCAGCTTTACGCCCACAAGGGCGTGAGGCACGCTGTACAGCCGTTTGTCGATCTCGATGTGGTAGTCGATACCCGGTCGAGCCTTGCGCCACTCGGCGTAGACGTAGGGCATTGCCGGCAGTGGCTTCAGCGCGGGTCGGTCCAGCGCTTCGAACAGGCTCTGGCGGCTTTCGGATCGCCCCTGGAACGGTCGCTGGTTCAGTGCCGGTAGCAGGTCTGCAATCGCCGAGTTCAGTTCGGCCAGTGAGAAGAACGTTCGGTGCCGCAACCGGGCCAGGATCCAGCGTTCAACCAGCAGCACGCCGGCTTCGGCCTTCGCCTTGTCCTTGGGTTTGTAAGGGCGTGCCGGTAAGACTGCCGCCTGGTAATGGGCGGCCATTTCTGCGTAGGTCTCGTTGATCTGGGGTGTGTATCGGTCTGCTTTGGTGACCGCCGCCTTGAGGTTGTCCGGAACCAGCAGTTCCGGCACACCACCGTAGAACGCCAGCATCCGCTGGTGGGAGGCGATCCAGTCCGGCAGGCTCTGGCTCCAGGTGGCCTCGGCGAAGGTGTAGCTGGACGCGCCCAACACGGCCACAAAGACCTGGGCCTTGCGCATCTCGCCAGAGCTGCGATCTACCACCGGGACTGTGGGGCCGCAGTAGTCGATAAAGATCTTTTCACCGGCCCGGTGGACCTGGCGCATGCTACGCCGCTGCCGACCACGCCAGAGCCGGTAGTGGTGGCAGAACTGGCTGTACCGGCGAGCCTTGTCGCCGTGGCGCTCCACATATTCTGCCCAGAGCAGTTGCAGGGTGACGCCCTTGGTCTTTAGCTCCTGATGGACCTGGAAGTAGTCGGGCTCGGCAAAGCGTGAAGGCGGCGTTTTGGCCGGGAACAGCTGGGCTTCCAGCCGTGCTTCGTCCGTGCCTTCCGGCAACGGCCAGGTGATGCCCTGAGCGGTGGCCAGACTGACGTATTTACCGACCACACCCTTGGAAAGGCC
The DNA here is from genome assembly GCF_000475355.1 of Marinobacter sp. C1S70. Lineage (NCBI taxonomy): Bacteria > Pseudomonadati > Pseudomonadota > Gammaproteobacteria > Pseudomonadales > Marinobacteraceae > Marinobacter > Marinobacter sp. C1S70. Next base: position 2,313 of record NZ_AXBW01000055.1, read on the forward strand.
ACAGGCACGGGCAATGCGCTCATGGCTCAGGCCCGCTTCGTACTTGAGGCGCAAGACCTCGATGATTTGTCGCATGGAAATCCTCGCTGCCGGCATCCGCCCTTCCTCGTGATGAAAAAGGAAGTGGTATGCCGGATAAAGTTGAAGAATTCCAGCGCTTTGGCAGTGATTCCGGAGGAACGTGACCGAGGATTCCGGTATCGTGACCGGCGATTCCGGAAAAACGTCCAAAATCGGTCACGATAGAACGGAATGAGCGGTCACGATCACCCGGAACAGGCGGTCACGTTCAAACGGAATGGGTGGTCACGATGGGCCGGAATATGCA
>NZ_AXBW01000056.1:0-2619 GCF_000475355.1 Marinobacter sp. C1S70
TGCGTATTCCGGCGAACGTGACCGTTCATTCCGGGGATCGTGACCGATTTGCACACGGCCCTCACGCTGGAGTCAGTTTTGTACTCTGAGCGGTCACGATGGGTCAACTGATTCCGTATTTTGTGCTTTGGCTTTTCGCAGTGATTCCCCCTTCAGATTGAGTCGGTGAGCACCGTGCAGGAGCCGGTCCAGGATGGCGTCGGCGAGCGTGGCGGAGCCGATGTAGTCGTGCCAGTGTTCGGTTGGTAACTGGCTCGCGATGAGCGTTGAGCCTCGCCCGTGCCGGTCTTCGATTACTTCCATCAGGTCTTGCCGTTGTTGTGCCGTCACCTTCTGCATGCCCCAGTCGTCCAGGATCAGCAGGTCGGTCTTCAGCAACTGGTTCATCAGCCGTGCGTAGCTGCCATCGCCGTGGGCGATGCGCACCTGCTCGAACAGCCGGGGCACGCGCAAGTAGCGAACCGAGAGCCCCTGCCGGCAGGCCTGGTTGCCCAGGGCGCAGGCCAGCCAGGTCTTGCCGCAACCGGTCGGGCCGGTGATGCACAGGTTCAGGGATTGGCGGATCCAGTCACAGCTGGCCAGCCCCGCCATACGGGAGCGCTCCAGCCCCCGTGGATGGCGGTAATCGACGTCTTCCACGCAGGCAGGGACCCGCAACCGGGCCGCCTTCAGCAGCCGATCCAGACGGCGATTTTCACGATGTAGCACCTCCCGGTCGATCAGCAAGGCCAGGCGTTCCTCGAACGCCAGGTCGTGGGTGTCGGGCTGTGCCCGCTGCTGTTCCAGGGCATCGCACATGCCGGTCAGCTTGAGCTGTCGCAAGGTATCGAGGGTGTTTTGAGTCAGCATCAGTTTCTCCGGGATCAGTGGTAGTAGTGGGGACCGCGAACGTTGGTGTGAACAGGCAGATCGGCCAGTTCCGGTTCTTCCTCGGCCAGGGGTAACGGGAGCTGATCCAGCCCCTGCTTCAGGATTGAACTGATGCTCTGATAGCTGGCCGAGTTGATGGCCAGTGCTCGGCTACAAGCCTGCTCCAAACGGTCACGGCTGTAGCGGCGACTCAGATTCAGTAGACCCAGGCATGACCGGTAACCATGCTCTGGATGAGGGCGATCCTTGAGCTGTCGCTGCACCACGTCCAGCGTGGCGGGACCGATGTCAGTGGCCCAGTTAAGGAACCGCCCCGGCGACCAGTTCTGATGGGCCTGATGGGACTTGGGCATGTGTTCGGTCAAGGTGACGAAGCGGCCCTTGCCATGCCGAGGGTGCAGAGCCACCCGCTGGCCTTTGTGCATGACCTCTACGGACGTATCGGTAACCCGAACATCCAGCTTCACGCCCACGAGTGCGTGAGGCACGCTGTACAGCCGTTTGTCGATCTCGATGTGGTAGTCGATTCCCGGTCGTGCCTTGCGCCACTCGGCGTAGACGTAGGGCGTTGCCGGCAGCGGCTTCAGCGCGGGTCGGTCCAGCGCTTCGAACAGGCTCTGGCGGCTCTCGGAGCGCCCCTGGAACGGACGCTGGTTCAGCGCCGGTAACAGTCCGGCGATGGCTGCGTTTAGCTCGGCCAGTGAGAAGAACGTCTGATGCCGCAACCGGGCCAGGATCCAGCGTTCAACCAGCAACACGCCGGCTTCCGCTTTTGCCTTGTCCTTGGGCTTGTAGGGGCGTGCCGGCAGTACCGCCGTCTGGTAATGGGCCGCCAGTTCCGCATAGGTCTCGTTGATCTGGGGCGTGTACCGATCTGCTTTGGTGACCGCTGCCTTGAGGTTGTCCGGAACCAGTAGTTCCGGTACGCCACCATAGAACGCCAGCATCCGCTGGTGAGAGGCGATCCAGTCCGGCAGGGACTGGCTCCAGGTGGCCTCGGCGAAGGTGTAGCTGGACGCCCCCAACACGGCCACAAAAACCTGGGCCTTGCGCATCTCGCCGGTGCTACGGTCCACCACCGGAACCGTAGGGCCGCAGTAGTCGATAAAGACCTTCTCACCTGCCCGATGGACCTGGCGCATGCTGCGCCGTTGCCGTCCCCGCCAGAGCCGGTAGTGGTGGCAGAACTGGCTGTAGCGATAGGCCTTGTCGCCGTGGCGTTCCACGTACTCGGCCCAGAGCAGTTGCAGGGTGACGCCCTTGGTCTTCAGTTCCTGGTGGACCTGGAAGTAGTCGGGTTCAGCAAATCGAGATGGGGGTGTCTTGGCCGGGAACAGCTGAGCCTCTAACCGTACTTCATCCGTGCCTTCCGGCAACGGCCAGGTGATGCCCTGCGCAGTGGCCAGGCTGACATACTTGCCGACCACGCCCTTGGAGAGCCCACAGGCACGGGCAATGCGCTCATGGCTCAGGCCCGCTTCGTACTTGAGGCGCAAGACCTCGATGATCTGTCGCATGGAAATCCTCGCTGCCGGCATCCGCCCTTCCTCGTGATGAAAAAGAAACGGGTATGCCGGATAAAGTTGAAGAATTCCAGCGTGTTGGCAGTGATTCCGGAGGAACGTGACCGGTGATTCCGGAAAAACGCCCGAAATCGGTCACGATAAAACGGAGTGAGCGGTCACGATCAACCGGAACAGGCGGTCACGTTCAAACGGAATGGGCGGTCACGATGGGCCGGAATATGCA
>NZ_AXBW01000057.1:0-2028 GCF_000475355.1 Marinobacter sp. C1S70
TAGTTGCGGTAGGAATGCCTCTCACGAGGCACCCCCCGCACAGATCCGTACGTGCGGTATTACCGCATACGGCTCCTGCCTCGGGTGACGACGGCGAAACCGCTCGCTGGGCCAGGGGTGGAGGATACGCGGTAGCGGGAGCCAGGCATCGCGAAAGCGTTTGAAGCGTTCCCACGTCAAGCCCCGTGCTTTCTGGCTTCTGCGCCTCAACGCCTTGAACCAGGCGCGGCTGAGATGGTGCCAGAAAGCTCGAAGCGAGGCCAGATTGTATGGCACCGCGTGATAATTGTAGTACCCCTGGAGCACGGCGCACAGCCAACGAGCGGTCTCTGGAACCGGTCGATGCAGGCGCCGACGCAATTGCCTTTTCACTTGTTGCAGTTTAGCCCGTAAGCGCTTCGCGGCAGTCTGGCGCCGGATGGTGTACTTGCCTCGGCGTGTGCACGAGCAAATATGTGTCATACCCAGGAAGTCAAAGGTCTCCGGCTTGCCTGCGCCGCGCTGCTTACGGTTGATGTTGGCATAGCGGCCAAACTCCAGTAGCCGCGTCTTCTTCGGGTGCAGCGTCAGACCGAACCGATTGAGGCGTTGCGCCACGGCGGTGCGGAAAGCCTCCGCATCGTCGCGGCCTTGGAACCCCATAACGGTATCGTCGGCATAACGTACAATGACCACCCGTCCACGTGCGTGGTGTCTGCGCCACCAATCGGCCCATAGGTCAAACGCGTAGTGAAGGTAAATGTTGGCCAGCAACGGCGAGATGGCTGCGCCTTGAGGTGAGCCCTCGGCGAGATCGAGCCATTGCCCCTCATCGAAGGCGCCTACTCGCAACCATTTCTTGATCAGTCGCAGAATGCGCTTGTCGCCAATCCGGTGGCCAAGAAAGCGCATGAGCCAGTCGTGCTGGATGTGGTCGAAAAACCCCTGGATGTCCATATCCAGAACCCAGTTGACCGGTTGACTGGTCAGGCCGACCCAGAGCGCGTCCAGCGCATCGTGTTGGCTTCGCCCCGGCCGGAAGCCGTAGCTGAAGCCTTTAAAGTCGACCTCGTAAATGGCATTGAGCACCTCCACCAGTGCGCCCTGGACAACCTTGTCCTCCAGGGCAGAGACGCCCAGCAGTCTCTCACTGCCGTCCTCTTTGAGGATGCGTGCTCGTTTGACCGGCTGAGCCCGATAACTGCCCTCTTGTACACTCCGGTGCAGGTCCACGACCCGCTTCTCTGCAATCGGTGCGTAATCTTCCCACCGCACCCCGTCCACGCCTGGACTCGCATTGCGCTTGAGGCGCGCAAAGCTTCCTCTCAGGCACTCCGGCGTTAGGTGGTGCAACAAGGCAGTAAACTGCAACGTCTTGTCCCTTCTTGCGGCTTCCCGTACACCGATCAGACCGCGCGACACGGCCCCTGGGCTCTGTGTCCCAGTCGTGGGCGCCTGAGCGGTGTTCCCCTTGGCCGAGCCCCTTCGCTCCACGAATTCCTCCGGCTTTTGGCGAGTTTGGTCTTGCTCTCGTTGATTGCCTTCGTTCATCCGCTTCTCCACTACTATGGGCTCGTCCGACTGCCCAACCGCGTTCATGCAGGTCGTTCGGGTCTTTCACCTTCACCTGCCGATCTGATGATGCACTACCCACACCACCAGATACGCGCTGGGCTCTCCCAGGTTCCGTGCATGCTGTATAGAGCTGCGTGCTCAGGGTCTATGACTCCGTGGGGCCCGGCCGGGACTTGCCATTTGCGCCTCGGCCAGTGTTGCCTTCCGTGAACGGGCATACCGTCGGCACCCCAAGGGCGAGAATTTTCGGAGCTCAATACCTGGCCCACAACAACCCCTGTCAACGCTTGCCCACTCCGGTTACCCGTCGCGGCCATGACTCGGGGCCAAGGCGGCTGGCCAGCCTTACCTCGTAGCGCATTTCCAGCGCCACCAACATGCCAGATTAACCTGGCGCATCGCCCGGATTTCTCATGACGGGATAAAAGAAAGCGGCTGAAAGTGCTATAGTTTCAGGACCTTACACCGTTCACC
>NZ_AXBW01000058.1:0-335 GCF_000475355.1 Marinobacter sp. C1S70
TAACGTTTCGTGATCGTTCAGGTCTTCGTACCCGGCGGCCACGCCAAAGACCCGCTGCCGGATCATGGTCTGAAGCTTGTGGCGAACCAGTACCGGGTTACGGGCATCGTCCAGAACCGTAGCCAGGCGCTGAGTGAGCTGGTGTTGTTTGTCGACTTCGCGAAGCAGGAGCAATCCGGCATCGGAGGTGATGTGGCCACCGGAGAAGTCGGCTTCGATTTGACGGCGAGAGAGTGGCGAGAAGGTCAGTTTTTCAGGTACCATTTTGGATAGCGGCTGTTGGTGCTTGGTGGATTGGTTAGGCTCTTGAAATCATAGCACTTTCAGCCGCTTTC
>NZ_AXBW01000059.1:0-824 GCF_000475355.1 Marinobacter sp. C1S70
CGCGATCACCCAGCGGGGGTGGTTCCAGGTTCGGGCCTGGTACTGGAACCGGTAGGTGGCAGAGACTTTTTCTCCCAACTCCCCGTGAGTCCTGCGAACCAGCATCGAGGGTACGTCCACCTCCTTGAGCAGCCGGCTGTTTTTGCTGATGCCCACAAGGTAATCCACGTTATTCCGGTCGCACCAGCTCAGCAATCGGGGGCGATAGAAGCCGCTGTCACCCCGGAACACGATGCGGGTATCCGGCCAGTACTGCCGGATGAACTTCACCAGCAGGGCCAGAATGGCCCAGCTGTGGCGGCTGTCGCTTCGATTGCTGGTGCGCAGGTAGCTCACCAACAGGTGACGGCCGCAGAACACGTACAGCGGGAAGAAACAATGGTGATCGTAGTAGGCGTTAAAGAACTTGCCGGGCTGGTCGCCATGCACTGGAATGTCAGTGCCATCAAAATCCAGCACAATTTCCTTGGGTGGATTACAGGTCCACGCGCTGTTCCATCCGGCACAAGGTCGATTTGCCCGCCAGAATGGCATCTTCACCGGTTGCGGTCTGAAGTGCCTGATCAGCGCGTAGCGCCTCGTGATCGTTGAGGTCTTCGTACCCGGCAGCCACGCCAAAGACCCGCTGCCGGACCATGGTTTGAAGCTTGTGGCGAACCAGCACCGGATTACGGGTATCGTCCAGCACCGTAGCCAGGCGCTGAGTGAGCTGGTGTTGTTTGTCGACTTCGCGAAGTAGGAGCAATCCGGCATCGGAGGTGATGTGGCCACCGGAGAAGTCGGCTTCAATTTGACGGCGAGAGAGTGGCGAGAAGGTCAGTTTT
>NZ_AXBW01000060.1:0-34611 GCF_000475355.1 Marinobacter sp. C1S70
CGATGGGCCGGAATATGCACCAAACCTTGGTGGTGATGAAGAGCTCCGACCGATCAATGCCGGAGACAGAAAGCAGGTCCCCGATTTCACCTTCATTTTCGTAAATCTGAGCGGTATCAATGTGACGGTAACCCAGATCAAGCGCTTCGGTGACAGCGGATTCCAGGTCGTCGCCTTTCAGGCGGAAGGTGCCAAGGCCGGGGTTTGGAATAGCAGTTGTCATGGGTTACTCCTCATTTGCAAAGTGACGGACGTCGATGACCGTCTTAAGTGGACGATCCTGAGTTGTGAGTTCCTCCAGCGCCTCAGGAAGTGCTGCCATGGCTTCGATGCGCGGCTCCGGTGCTCGCAGGTTTTCATGGGCCACCATGGTGAGAAGGTCTTCTCCGGCTTGGCGGAATTGAGCCCATTGGCGATCAGTGCCAACGCGAAACAGTGCGTTCAGAGCGACTTCGTGCAGAGAGATGGCCTTATCAAACGCTGGCACCGGCGGTGTTTCCAGACGATCCTGAATACAAACCAGGTGGCCATTCGCTTCAATCCAGTCGGCCATCGACGCAGCATGCTGGGCGTTCACGGTGTCAAACACAGCGAAAAACTGGGTTTTAAGCGACTGGGTGTCCCAGGCAATCACGCTTTCGGCTCCCAACTGACGAAGCGTCTTGTGATGGCGGGGCGAAGCCATGGCTGTTACGCGGTAATTCCGCTGCGCGGCCAGCTGAATCAGAAAGCGTCCAACCATGCCCCCAGCTCCTGTAATCAGGACATTGGCTTCCGGTCGACGCGGGACTTTTTCGATCGCCTGCCAGGCGGTCATCAATGGGCAGGGCAGAGAAGCTGCCAGTAACAGCGGCAGGGTGTCCGGAACTTTCAATAGAGCCCTGTTATCGACCACGGTGTGGCTGGCAAAGCTGCCGTCCCGGTACAGATCCTGGTGGTAGGCCACCCTTTGTCCGGGTATAAGACCCTTCACGTTTTCGCCCAATCTGAGCACAGTGCCTGCGCCGTCAACGCCGGGTACGTGACCGATATTCCAATTCGCCGGCCAGTTCCGGATCATTTTCCAATCAACCGGGTTCAGGCCGATGTATTCATTCCGGATGACTACATCTTCCGGGCCTGGGGTCGGTATAGAATTCAGATTCTTCCGTTGAAGGGCGATGGCGGGTCTGTCTTTTCCCACCACGCCCCAAGCTATTGGTCTCTCAGTTTGTTTCATGAAACACTCCCAGAACATCTTGGGCAACGAGTCGTAGTGACTCATCCACCGGCGCCTGATTACGCCGGAAATGAAGTCCAATGTGGTTCACGCCAGCACTCTGCATTTCCTCCAGCTCCCGGATCAGGCCATCCCGCCCGGTTTGAAGGCCGAAGCGATGACGTCTACGCGGCGCCTTGGGATCGTTGAGGTAGTCCAAGTGAATAAAGGACACATATGGCTTGTCACCGGCGACGTTGCGCCACAGGTTGGCGCGATGAACGTGCTCCTCCGGCGTTCCCGGATATGCCAGCCAGCCACTCATATGCTGACCGATCCATTCCGGCGACTGCTGTGATAATCCGGCAGATAACAGCGGGGGTGTTCGAGTATCGGGTAGGATCGCTTGGCCTGGTGACAATCGCGAATCCTGTTTGCCGGTCAAGATCTCCACACTGTGGCGGAAGGCTTGTCCACGATTTTCATAGTCCGCACCAAACAATGGGTATTCCGAGGGACGGTCTCCGCTTGCCACGCCGAGCATCAATCGGTCATGACTCAGTGCCTGAACCGAGGCCGCGGATTTGCGCACGATCCATGGGCTGCGCAGCGGTAGAACGACTGCCGCCGTGCCCAGCAGAATGTTCCGGGTTACTCCCGACAGGAATCCCAGATACACCAGCGGATCGAACACCTGGGCGGCATCGCCGAACGACGGGTCGTATAGGGGAACATCTCGAATCCACAGAGCCCGGAATCCCAGTTCATCGGCCAGTCTGGCCAGCGATTGATGCTCGCTGAGATCCGGCACACCAAAAGGTCGCTTGTCCAGCATCCGTTGGCGCTGGCCTTCCTGAGTCCAATCATTATCCAAGGGCAGTTCAAGGCCAACGGTCAATGGCCCTGAAGTCAACTTTGAAATGGTCATAACAAACCTCTTTGGGCCTCCCTCTCGGGAGGCCTTTCACGTCTTATGCGGTTGCTGTCTGACGGTTGTCCAACGAGGCTGAAAGCCGTGTCAGGAGAAGCGCACTGAGAACGATGACGCCACCGATCCAGGGCGTATTCATCAACCCCATATCTTCGACGACATGGCCGCCAAGCCATGCGCCACCTGCAATGCCGATGTTGAATGCAGCGATGTTCAAGCCGGATGCAACATCGACAGAGTGCGGGGTATAACGCTCGGCCAGTTGCACGACATACACCTGCAATCCAGGCACATTACCGAACGCGAAGGCACCCCAAACCAGTAACGTGATGATGGCTGCGATGGGGTTGTAGGCGCTGAACGTGAGTGCAAACAGGATGACCGCGAGGCCGCCAAAGATGATGTACAGAGCTGAGGTCGGCCCAAGGCGGTCTGCCAACTTGCCTCCCCAGATGTTGCCGGTTGCTACGGATACGCCATAAACCAGCAGCAAGATACTGACGACGCCAGAAGCAAACCCGGTGACATCCTCCAGAATTGGCGTGAGGTAGGTGAATGCCGTGAAGGTGCCGCCATAGCCGACTGCGGTCATTGCGTACACGAGCAGCAGTCTGGGATGGGTAATGACTTCAAGCTGTTGGCGCAGTGTCGCTGGAGCAGATTGCTTCAGGTTTTTGGGCACAAGCAAGGCGCTGCCAACCAGAGCGATTGCGCCAAGTGCAGCCACGGTCAGGAAGGTTGCGCGCCAGCCAAAGGTCTGCCCGATAAACGTGCCTAGAGGAACGCCTGTGACCAGAGCCACAGTCAGACCGGTAAACATGATGGCTATTGCGCTGGCCTCCTTGTCTTTTGAAACAAGACTGGTCGCAATCGTTGAGCCAATCGAAAAGAACACACCGTGGGCGAGCCCCGTCAGGATTCGAGCGGTCATCAGAGAGGCGTAATTCGGGGCCATCCAGGCAAGCACATTACCGATGATGAAAAGACTCATCAGGGACAGCAGAACCCACTTCCGATTCCAGCGTCCTGTGAGTGCAGTAAGGACAGGCGCGCCAACGGCGACACCAAGGGCATACAAGCTGACCAAGAGGCCGGCTGAAGGCAGGGTAACGCCCAGATCTTGGGCGATGGTCGGGACCAGGCCGACAATCACGAATTCGGTGGTCCCGATTGCAAAGGCGCTTAATGTCAGCGCAAATAATGCAATAGGCATAACGGTTCTCCATTGGAGTTGATTGACGCTGCCTAGTGTCCTCTTTCATACTTTTGCGATAAACAACGCTTTTAGAAAAATACTTTTGCGGATATTGAAAATGAAAAGCAGGTCGGATGATCTCTATTTTCTGCTCTCAGTGGTGGACAGTGGCAGCTTCAGTGGCGCAGCGGAGCAGCTGGAGGTGTCCGTGACTCGGGTTTCCCGAGCGGTTACACGGCTAGAGGCGTCCTTAAACACCACACTTTTGAATCGAACGACCCGCAAGGTGGCGCTGACAGAGGAAGGGCATTTGTTTGTAGAAAAGGTGCGGGGTGGTTTGGCCGCGCTTGAGGAAGCTGAGGAGCAGTTAGCTATTCGCAAGCAACGGCCAGCCGGACGGTTAAGAGTGGATGCCGCAAATCCGTTCCTGTTACATCAGATCGTTCCGCACGTGCGCGAATTCAGGGAGGCCTATCCGGACATTGAGCTCGAACTGACGGCCAGTGACCAGATCGTGGATCTCCTGGAACGCCGGATCGACATCGCAATACGGATCGGCCCACTAGATGACTCAACTCTGCACGCCCGGGTACTCGGTCGTTCGCCACTGTCAGTGGTTGCATCACCGGAGTATCTGAAACGTAGAGGTGATTGTGACGCGCCTGCCGACCTCCAAGAACACGACATCATTGGCTTTACCGCTCCTGAGTCGTTGAACATTTGGCATCTGGGCGAGGGAATGAGGATGAGACCAACGATTCGAGCGAGCAGTGGTGAAGCTGTTCGCCAACTTTGCCTGCAAGGCAATGGAATAGCCTATCTCTCTCGTTTCATGATTGCCGAGGATCTCGGGAAGGGAAGCTTGGTGGAAATGCTAGATGATTACGTTGCCCGCCCAAATCCGAGAGAGTTGGTTAACGCGGTTTATTATCGAAACACCACGTTGGCGTCACGTATCCAAGTGTTCCTGGATTTCTTTACTCAGCGTTGGCGAAGTCTTTGAGGGACTGTTCAGCCGAGAAAGTCGACGGGAATCGCTTTCGCTAGGGCATGCCATCTGAATGTTCGCTTTGCGACCTTAGCCTTGACTACGCCTTGAAAGCGCCGAGTTATGGTTTCAATAACATTCTCCACAACCGGCGAAACAATGATCAAACAGCAAAGAGTTTTCCCACAGAATCTGTGGATAACTGTGTTGGCAACCCAAGGATAGCCGGTGTGAACGGCCCAACCACAAGGCCTGGCGATGAGCGGAGGTAAAATAATCAACTCGCCCTTTGCTTCAAGGTTACCGCGCTGTGTGCAACCTGTAATCGCAGCCTTTACGAAATATCCGTAGCCTGTCTCATCACATCCACAGGTCACGGTGAAAACGCATGCTCGACAGGTTGAGAAGTATTCCAGTACGCGGTTTGTTCGCCAGGCTGTTCTCCTGGTTGTTTTTCGGATTGGCCTTCGCTCTTGTGGCAGCAACCATCGTCGATGTCTTTGAACTCCTGAATTCCGATGAGCCCTTGATGCAGGCCATGATTAATGGCGTTAACGGCAGCATTATCGCACTGGCCGTTTACGAACTGGCCATGGTGATCCGCTCGGAATACAGCGGCCGTTCAGAAACTCACGATATAGTGACTATGATGCGCCGCACCCTGCCCCGCTTCATCAGTACCGTTTGCGTGGCCATGTCGCTTGAGGGACTGATCATGATCATCAAATACAGCCAGCTTGATTTGGCGGGGAATCTCGTTTATCCGGTTGCGATTATTGCGAGTACAGCATTGTTGTTGGCCGCACTGGGTGTGTTTTTAAAAATGGCCCCCAAAGAGATCGGTGCGAACGGGTGCGATGAGTCCTGCACGACAAAGTGAGCCCATAGCAACAGAGTCAGGTCCGTTGCTCGGGAACGCTGGTTGCGCTGACGCTCTGACGCTTGCCGGGGCGAAACAACACGTAGTTTCCCAATATGGCCAGCAGGGCGCCCAGCATAGCCGGCGTCGTCCACTCGAATCCCTCCAGCCAGGTGGAGACCGAAAGAGCGACAACCGGGAACAGTACCGCGGCATAGCCTGCCTTGTCGGCGCCCAGCACCTGAATGACGGTAATGTAGCAGTAGAACGCCCCAATAGAGCCGGGTACAGCAAGGAACACGGTCGCTCCCCAGAATACTGAGGTGGCAGGCAGCATCCACTCTACCCCCTGGATCAGGCACCACAATCCGAGAACAAGTGCTCCATAAACCATTGCCCAGGCATTGGCCGTAAACAACGGAAGCCATGCTGGCCAGGCGTCAACCTGCTCAGCCGCCGGGTAACGGCAAGAACCTCAAGTGCAACCACAGAAGCCATCATAAAGCGATAGAACACTGCCAAATCCACAGCCGCAGGTTCGACCTGCAGTCGAATCGCCGTCCAGGTCAGACCCCATATCAATACAGTCAGTCCTTAATGGGCACTAATGGGCATGATTCAGAGGCTCCTGCTACAGGTGGTCAGCAGACACGCCAGCGTCGCCAAAGCACCGCCCGCAGTTACCGGGCAACTGTCCCATCAGTACCGGCGACTGTTACAGGAGCAGATTCATGCGGAACTGGACCGGCCTCTCACACTGTCGGAAATGGCCGGCTGGGTGAATCTCAGCCCCTACCATTTCGCAAGACTGTTCCGGGCCACGTTTGGCTGCGCCCCCTACCAATATGTACAGGAACAACGGCTCATCCGGGCACGCGATCATCTGCGCCAATCAACCACCAAAATCACTGCCATCGCTCTCGCCTGCGGCTTCAACGACGCCAGCCAATTCAGCCGGGCATTCAAAGCCCGGTTTGGTATGACACCATCCCAGTGCCGGAGCGAGGCCCACTCATCAAAGAGCCGGTGAACCATAAACAACGGTTTGGCATTACCTGCCAGCGTTGATTTCGGCGAGATACCCCGCCCTCGATAGCCGAGCCATCTGCCCCTCAATCCAGGCCACTCGTTCCTGGACGTAAGGCGTGGGCGAAAGCACGCTCAACACGTTCGGGTTAGGAAGGACTGCAGCGAGATGCGCAGCCTGGAGTGGCGACAGCACGCCCGCCGGAATTCGGTAGTAGGCGCGGCTGGCTGCCTGCACACCGTAGATGCCCGGTCCAAATTCTGCGATGTTCAGATAGACTTCAAGAATCCGCTGTTTAGGCCAGATCGCATCAATTGCAAGTGCCAGACCCGCCTCGATGGCTTTTCGGACAAAGCTTCGATCATTCCAGAGAAACAGATTCTTGGCCGTTTGCTGCGTGATGGTACTGGCACCTCGCAAGCCCTCTCCAGCCTGATATTCAGAGACCGCCTTATGAACAGCCTTGAAATCAACCCCGTGGTGCTCCGGAAATCGCTGGTCTTCACTGGCGATCACCGCCAGCGCCATCCATTCGGATACCTCAGATATTGGCACCCATTCGTGCTGCAAAGGCTCGCGGGCATCACCCATCTGATAACCCAGCATGAAGGCAGAAGTCGGTGGGTTCACGAACCTGAACAGCAGAATAATTGAAAACATCAGCACCAGTGCGGCTACAACTACCCAGAACATCAGCCGCAGTGACTTTCTAGCAAAAGAGGCCTTGGCCATAACCTGATTAATTACCTCGCCGGGATAAACCGTCCATAACCCATTTCACGACCGAATGACGGCGAGAATTGCTCGTCGTCGACCGCCAGCCGTCCATTGATCAGAACCGTTTTTACAATGCCGGGGTTGCGATTGACCAAACGCTGCAGATCAAAGTTTTCCATCTCGCCCCAGTGCACCTGCTCAAGGTCCTGATTGAACCCCGCCGGATCAATAACCACAACATCCGCGCGGTCCCCTTCACGAATCTTGCCCGCATCCACACCGAACCAGTCGGCCTGGTCTTGTGGGCTTTCAGAATAGGCAGCACCCGCTCCCTCGGTACCATCTCTAAGCGCGTAAAGATATCCGAAGCGTCCTCGTAGTCACTGCACACCATGCTCAAGGAGCAGCTCCCCACCAGCACGGTTGTCACGCCGTGGCGCGCAGATACCGTGTCAGTCCTCCGCTTTTTGGGCCTCAGTCGCAGGCACCTTCAGCATCAGCACGAATCCAATCACCAGGAACAGCAAGATCGTACTCATGCCCCAACGCTGGCTGTCGGTAACCGACGTCACCCAACCCACCAGCAACGGGCCGGCAAACGCGGTTGCCTTCCCGGAGAAGGCGAACAGGCCGAACATCTGAGTCTGCAGATGCGGCGGGGCCACACGGGCCAGATGAGAACGACTGGCCGATTGCAGCGGCCCCACGAAAATGCCCAGAATCATGCCCCATATCCAGAACGCGGTGGCCCCATCCACCACCAGAATCGCGAACGCACTGCAGCCCAGGCCCATCAGCGACAGCAGGATGGTATTGCGACCACCCAGGGCATCGTCAATCCAGGCAAAGCCCAGTGCCCCCAGCCCGGCAGTGACGTTCAGGGCAATGGCGAACTGCAGCACTTCAGTGGGGCTCATGTTGAACGTGCCGGCAGCATAGACGCCACCGAAGGTAAAAATCGTCGCCAGGCCATCGGTGTACAGCATCCTCGCAATCAGAAACCGCACGATGTCCCGGTACTGCCGTACATGAGCAATGGATTGTTTCAGTTGGGCCAGTCCGGCCCGCGTCGCCGCCCCCAGACTCAAACCGGTTGACGGACGATCCGGGATAAAAAAGAACGCCGGCAAGGCAAATACCAGATACCACACGGCCACCAGAACAAAGGTTGCCCGCACGTGCTCTGCGGCGTCTCGATCAAGGTTAAAAAACGTGCCGTCCGCTTCGATAAAGCCGTAGAGCGCCACCACCAGACTGGCGATACCGCCCACATAACCCAGTCCCCAGGCCCAGCCAGACCACCGTCCGGTACGCTCCGGCCGAGCCAGATCCGGCAACATCGAGTTATAGAAGATGAAAGCGAACTCAGCCCCGAGTGTACCCAACCCCACCCACAGAGCGGCCGTCCAGAACTGACTCTTATCCGGCGTCACCGTCCACAACATGGCCGACGAAATCACACACAGGAGTGTAAAACTGATCAACCAGGGTTTGCGCCGGCCTGACTGATCGGCAATAGCACCGAGAATTGGAGCAAGTATGGCAATCACCACCCCAGCTATACCAACGATGTTGCCCCATGCCCGCGTGCCCGCCACTTCATCCTGAATCACCGAGACGCTGAAATACTGAGCAAAGACGAACGTGAGAATGATCGTGAAGAAGGCGCTGTTGGCCCAGTCATAGAGCGCCCATGACCAGAGTGCGGGCTTATTCTCCCTCGCACCGGGTAGGCTGGACTGTATTGATGATGGTGGCATGTCTTGCTCTTGGTCTGTTACTGCGTTGTTTCAGACTTGCTATCGGAAGGTTGTGAGCCAGAGGTATGCTCGGGGTTAGCAGCACGTTCAGCTTCAGCTTCCTTCATCAAAACCATACCGCCCTGAAGCAACAGAGACTTCAACCGGGGATCTCCCTGTTCGGCAATGCCCAGCACAAAAGCAATGGAGGCCGATTCCAGAGGGTTCTTTCGAATCAGGTTCCGTAAAGATTCTACCGGCGATGACATGCCTGAACTTTCGCCGGCATCGGCCTGTGCGCGAGATTTGGCCGGCCGTGTCATGCGATAGAAAAAAAGCACGAGCAGAAGAATACAGAAAAAACCCGTCATCGCCATCGCACCAGCTTCTCCCACGACAGGAGCCAGGGCCAGCGTGGCGGCGTTGACGAGCATGTAAAAACCGGTAATGAGCAGGGCCACCAGCAAAACCAGCGCCAGCAGTAAACCCAGAACTGCCGCGACTACCTTGCGCAGCGCGCCCTGCAACCAGGCCGAGTCAGGCATCATCAGCGATCCAACAAGCGACCCACCAACAACCCGGCCAGAAACATAAGAACAATA
This sequence comes from Marinobacter sp. C1S70, assembly GCF_000475355.1. Classification (NCBI taxonomy): domain Bacteria; kingdom Pseudomonadati; phylum Pseudomonadota; class Gammaproteobacteria; order Pseudomonadales; family Marinobacteraceae; genus Marinobacter; species Marinobacter sp. C1S70. The sequence goes on from NZ_AXBW01000060.1 coordinate 9,257, forward strand.
CTGAGGAAGGGACGCTCCTCAATTTTGTGTTCCACGTTTTCCACCGCTTTGCCGCTGACATCCTTTGCGCGATCAAGGGCTTCATCGCCCCGCCGCTTTACCTGGTCAAACGCTTCCCGGCTTTCGCGGCGTATCTCGTCTCGGAGATGACTGATGTTGTTCTTCTGGCCTTCAGCGACGCTTCTGGTCAGCTTGGCCATATCTTCCTGAAGACGGCGCAGATCCTCACGTACCTGTTCGTACTCATTTTGTTGACCGGATTTCGCTTCCATCATCTTGCCTCCTTATCAGTATGATTACTGCTATTTCGGCTATGGCTGCGTGTATCCAAAAGCAACCACGGTCACTCCAACTCTAGCACAGGGTTCAAACAACGCGATTAGCGCTTCTTAATGTGCGGGACGCCATTGGAGGATCTCCACTCTCAGGTGGGTAGGGCCTTGCCGGCCGGACCATCATAGCCACAAACCCGGTTGCGGCCCCCGGCCTTGGCTTCATACAGTGAATGGTCGGCCCGTTTGACCGCCCCCTCCACAGATTCCAGAAGGGGGTTTACCTCAGCCACACCGACACTTACTGTGACTTGAACCACCAACCCATCGCCTCCATCAATCATCATGGCTTCGACAGCGTTCCTGATACGTTCAGCACAGCCAAACGCCTCTGCCAGATCCGCACCCGGCAGGAGAATGACGAATTCCTCACCACCGAAGCGCGCGACCAGATCCCTGTCCCGGCTGAACTGACGAAATACCGAGGCAACTTCTACCAGAACCAGGTCGCCCACATTGTGGCCATGGGTGTCATTGACCGCTTTGAAATGATCGATATCAATGGCTATAACCGACAACGGCTCACCCGAGGTCCGGGCCTGTTCCAGCACGTACTCTCCCTCCGCCATGAAATACCGGCGATTGAAGAGCCGTGTCAGAGGGTCCGTCGAGGCCTGGCGTTTCAGTTCATCCTGCTTTGACCGGATATCCTCCAACACCTTGATTCTGTAAGAAATAATGAAAGCCAGGGTGAGCGCTTCCAGAACAATACCAATACCGACTCCATGACTATTGATGTAGTTCGGTTCAACCAGACCTTTGTAATACAGAACGGCAAACCCGTTGAACACCACAAAAAAGGTGTGACCAACAAGGAAAAATTTGACCAGAGGGTGCCCCTTCCTGAACAGCGAAATGCTCACGGAGAAGGTCACTACCATCATCAGGGCGGCAAGACTGCTGGCAGGCTTCAGGGCCGTCGCGATATCAAACAGGCCGTAAACAAACGTCACCACCAGCAATGCCAGCATACCCTGAAGCACGCGATGTTCGGTGCGGAAATACTCATGTGTTTCGAAAATGGCCATCATGAACAACAGCAGGAAAATCGGCATGGTTATCAAAGAGAGATTCAGGACAAACACTGCGTCGCCGTAAGCGTTGAACGCCTTCGCCACCAAACCGTAAGACAGAGCGATCCAGACCAGGCCTGAAATCAGATAGAGTGAGTAGTAAATGTTTTCCTTCTTGCTGGTGGCGAAATACAAAAGGCCGTTATAGAACACCAGCGCCAGCATCATCCCCACCATAAGGGCAATATCGAGGTGCCCGCCGGCCAGCGCCCGCCGGGAATTCTCGTCATCGTATACCTTCAACGAGAACCACTGGTGTGAGTATGCGTGACTACGCACATACACAACCGTCGTTTTCCCGGCTTGCAGTTCGAACGGATACACCAGTGTTCCCCGATACATGGCAGGGTGGGCGTCAGCCTCATTGAGGTTAACGGAAAGCCGATTGACGACGCGTGAGGAGCGCTCTTCAACAATATCGATTGAACGAACGTGATAAGCCTTGGGAAGGTGCAGAAACAGCGAACGGTCATCAGGGCCTGGGTTGTGTAATGAAACCCGATACCAGGTCACCGCCGCCCGGGTACCGAGGGTGGTGGTGCTCATGGTCTGGTCGAAAGACTCAAGCCGAACGGTTTCGTAGTCCTTCGTTTGCGATCCATCAATGAAGTATTCGATGGGAAAGTCTGTCAGCACCACACCTTGCTCTCCCGGCGCAACCGATTCCAGAGCAATGGCGGGGAGAGAAACAAGCGACAGCATCAACACAACGAGCAGCAAACGGCCAAGCGCCATTGAGGGTTTCCTTACACCTGCAGGGATTACAAGTCTAGCACCTGTCGCAATTCAGGGCAGTAGAACCTTAGGCCGAGTCAGTTGCCCAATCGGTTGGCAAATTGAGAGACAGCATCCGCTTCAAGAAACTACAGTGTAGTTAAAGGAATCTGATCGTGGGTACGCCAGAGTCGCCCCCCCGGGACTAAAGGAGAAGACCATGAGTGGCCAGTATACGTACCGTATGGGATTTCAGACCATGGATTTCAGGGACCTGGGGACCTTGATGGCAAAGGCAACGCCAGAGCGCTCAGGCGATCATCTCGCCGGCGTTGGCGCAGCGTCGGCTGAAGAGCGGGTACTGGCACAAATGTGTCTGGCCGACCTGCCACTCAAGACATTTCTGACCGACGCCCTGATTCCCTATGAAACGGATGAGGTAACCCGCCTGATCATGGACTCTCATGACGCCGCCGCCTTCGCCCCCGTTTCTCACCTGACGGTCGGCGATTTCCGGAACTGGCTTCTGAGCGATAACGCCTCGCCGGAGATGCTGGCACGACTACGCCCCGGTCTGACGCCTGAAATGGTGGCGGCGGTCAGCAAGCTCATGCGCAACCAGGATCTGATCCTGGTTGCGCAGAAATGCCAGATAACCACAGCGTTCCGAAACACCGTCGGGTTGCCGGGGCGCCTTTCCACCCGGCTGCAACCGAACCACCCTACAGATGACATGGCAGGCATCGCCGCCAGCATTCTTGATGGCCTGCTTTATGGCAATGGCGACGCCGTCATCGGCATTAATCCAGCGACCGATAACGTGGCTCAAACCAAGCGGCTACTGACCATGGTCGACGAGGTAATCCAGCGCTACGACATTCCAACTCAGTCTTGTGTGCTTACTCACGTGACCAACACCCTCGAAGCCATCGAACAGGGGGCGCCCGTAGATCTGGTTTTCCAGTCTATAGGCGGCACCGAAGCCACCAACCAGAGTTTCGGATTCAACCTCGCCACCCTGAAAGAGGCCCAGGAAGCCGCCCTGAGCCTGAAACGCGGGTCCGTCGGCCAAAACGTAATGTACTTTGAAACCGGTCAGGGTAGCGCCCTCTCCGCCAATGCTCACCACGGCCTTGACCAGCAAACCTGCGAGGCCAGGGCCTACGCGGTCGCCCGCCATTTTGACCCGCTGCTGGTGAATACGGTGGTCGGCTTTATCGGCCCGGAATATCTCTATGATGGCAAGCAGATCACCCGGGCAGGCCTGGAGGATCATTTCTGCGGAAAGCTGCTCGGGCTGCCGATGGGTTGCGACATCTGCTACACCAACCACGCCGAAGCCGACCAGAATGATATGGATAACCTGCTGACGCTGCTCGGAGTCGCCGGATGCACATTCATCATGGGCATTCCAGGGTCAGATGACATCATGCTCAATTACCAGACTACGTCATTCCACGACGCCCTTTACGCCCGCCGTGTGCTCAACCTGAAACCGGCACCGGAGTTCGAGCAATGGTTGCGTGCCATGCAGATTTTCGAGGATTCGGATCGGGTGTCGCTGAATAACGACATACCAGCGGCCTTCCGCCACAGCCTCTCCGGCCCGCGAAGGAGAGCATAACCATGACCGACTCAAAGTTCCCGACCGTCGTTCACAACCCCTGGCGAGGTCTGCGCCAGTACACCCCAGCCCGCATCGGCCTTGGCAGGGCGGGCGTCAGCCTCCCCACAGCAGAGCTTCTTGAGTTTCAGCTGGCACATGCCCGCGCCAGGGATGCCGTGCACCATCCACTGGATATTGAGCAGTTGATCGTCGAATTTCAGCAGATACCCGAGATGTCGGCCCTGGGCCCACCGATTCAACTTCAGAGCCAGGCACCAGACCGGGCCGGCTACCTGCAAAGGCCGGATCTGGGGCGTGTTCTGAGCGAATCATCCAGCAGCCGTCTACAATCGTCGAAAACAGGCTCTGCTGAGCCCCCTGATCTGGCCATAGTGATCGCCGACGGACTGTCAGCCAGAGCCGTGCAGCAAAACGCCCCGGCGTTCATGCGCAGCTTCCTCCGGAAACTGACCCATGACGACCCTGAGTGGCGGGTTGCAGCACCCCTGCTGGTAGAACAGGGGCGCGTAGCGATTGGCGACCACATAGGTCAGGTGCTCCAGACACAACAAGTGGTGGTACTGATCGGCGAGCGACCGGGGCTCAGCTCACCCGACAGCCTCGGCGTCTACCTTACTCATCATCCCGAGCCGGGGCTGCCAGACGCCCGCCGCAACTGCGTATCCAATATCCGCCCTGCCGGACTGGGGGTGGAACAGGCGAGCGAGAAAGTGATCTACCTTCTGAGGGAAGCCAGGCGACTGGGCATCTCAGGGGTCGCCCTGAAGGATCGAAGCGAAGAAGTGGAACTGACCGTATCAGAGAGGGGGAATTTTCTGGTGTAGCCGGGATCAGAAAGATCCCGACAACACTTCCTGAAGATCCTGCTTCAGCTCTTCCGGCTGCGTTATCCATAGCTCACTGTCGGCGCCCGGAAAAACACCCACCTCAAGCCCGTCACGGCTTAACCCGGGCACCCACTTCTTGAAGAAGTCCGGCAATGAAATCGCCTTCGGGCTCAGGTCACCCGAAGGCCCTGCGTAATCCGCCGCGAAGTCCTCACCGGGCCACACGGGGAGATACCCGACGCCATCTTCCTCCGAGACAATTTTGAGAAACTGGTTATCGCCATTGACCAGTATCCAGAGCTCACGCTCTTCCACCACAGCATCCAGAAAATAGTCATAGCGTTCTTCGCCATCCATTTCCAGAATCGAGGCTAACGGGTTATCGCTCATTGCGGCTCTCTTGTTGATCATGCCGGCGGATGCGGCTTACAGGTTCGCCAGCGCATCACGCACCGGCACATCTCCAGACACTACATCAAAAACGCAATTGCCGGTATTGTCAGAATCCAGCACAGCCAACAGAACCCGGGCAACGTCCTGGCGAGGAATCTCTCCGAACGCGTCCAGTCGCTCGCTGACAGACACCTTACCGTTGCCATCGTCATTGGTAAGTCGGCCAGGGCGCACAATGGTGTAATTCAGACCACTGCTTTTCAGGTGTTCATCGGCATTACGCTTGGCACGCAGGTAATGCTGAAGCTTTTCAGGGCCTTTTTCGGGCTCTTCAGCTCGCATACTGCTGACCATGATGAAACGTTTGATGCCCATGGCCCTGGCGGTATCCACGAGGCGAATCGCGCCATCCTGGTCCACATCTACCGTCTTGTCCGGACCAGTATGGGGGCCGGACCCGGCCGTAAAGACAACGGCGTCACAGCCCCGCATCGCTTCGCTGCAATCCTGCTCCAGGTCGCCAATCACCGTTTCCGTGGCACCGAGCTGCTGCAACTCCGGCCCCTGGTCTGCGTGGCGAACCAGTGCTCGTGCCTCATGCTTGCTATCCGCGATTTCCTGTAATAGAAAACGCCCGATCTGCCCGTTGGCTCCGGCAATGAATACATGCATGGGGTGCCTCCCCTGTCTGTTGTGTGAAATGAACCTACCCTACTAGCTGCGCCCGGACGGCGGATAATTCAAGGGACCGACGCGACCCGGGACTGGGCCTTACCCGATGAATGAGCCGTTATCAGGGGAACGGGACGGGCTTCGCGCTGCGCCAGATAGCGTGTGCAGCTTACACGGAGAAAGGAGGCGAAGTTCTCTACTTCACCTCTCAGTTCCATCACCTCTTCGTGGAGTTTGGTGATGAGCTGATTGGTGGTCATGCCGTCCACTTCGGCAATCTCCCGGAGAATATCCCAGAACTGGTTCTCAAGCCGAAGCGTTGTGACCACCCCCCGGATACGGAGAGAACGGGACCGACTTTCAAACAGGATCGGGTCGGCTTTCACATAGAGTTCACACATGGAGTCGGTCTCCTGTGATAACGGCAGCCTCCAGCGGAGGCTGCCGGGTTAAGACTAGATCGAGATCTCAGCACCAAGCAGTTTAGCAAACGCTGACAGCCATGCCGGATGGGCAGGCCAGGCCGGAGCCGTCACCAGGTTGCCCTGAACGTGAGCCTGATCGACCGGAATGTCCATGTAACGACCACCCGCCATTTTCACATCGGGCCCACAGGCAGGATAGGCACTGCACTCGCGCCCCTCCAGCACACCAGCGGCCGCCAGGATCTGGGCGCCATGACAAACCGACGCAATGGGTTTGCCCGCGTTGTTGAACGCCTGCACGATCTCAATCACCCGCTCATTCAGGCGCAGGTACTCCGGGCCCCGACCACCGGGAATCACCAGCCCAGCATAGTCATCAACCTGAACCTTATCGAAATCGTAATTGAGCGCGAAGTTATGACCCGGCTTTTCGGTGTAAGTCTGGTCACCTTCAAAATCATGGATGGCGGTTTTCACGCTGTCGCCGGATTTCTTTTCCGGGCAAACCGCGTGTACTTCGTAGCCCAGCATGGTCAGTGCCTGGAACGGCACCATGGTCTCGTAGTCTTCGGTGAAATCGCCGGCCAGCAGCAACAGTTTTTTATTCGACATGTTCATTCCTCCCTGTTTGATCAACAATGCATATCCATCATGCGCCACTTTCAACAGGGATAGGTAACAGCGGAATACTACATTTCGAGTGAACCAATCAGCCTTTTTCAGCCTACTGTACTACCCTGACCACTTATAAAACGGGAACGGAGCTTCCGAATGATCACAGTTCACCACCTCAATAATTCACGTTCACAACGCATTCTCTGGATGCTGGAAGAACTGGGCGTACCCTACGAGATCCAGCGCTATGAGCGCGACCCTGAAACCATGCTGGCACCAGCCAGTCTCAAGAAGGTGCACCCCCTCGGAAAGTCCCCGGTCATCACCGACGGAGATCTGGTGGTTGCCGAATCCGGTGCCATCATCGAATATCTGGCGCACACCTATGGTAAAGACACCATGCTGCCCGAAGCCGGAGGCCAGCAGTGGCTGGATTACACCTACTGGATGCACTATGCCGAGGGCTCGCTGATGCCACCGCTGGTCATGCGCCTGGTGTTTGAAAAAGTGAAGACCAGCCCAATGCCGTTCTTTATCAAGCCGATCGCCAAAGGAATTTCGGACAAAACCAACCAGATTTTTATCGGCCCGATGATCAAGACCCACCTGGACTTCGTGGAGTCACAACTGGCCAAAAACACCTGGTTTCTTGGGGAACAGCTGAGTGCGGCGGATATTCAGATGAGCTTTCCTCTGGAGGCATCCGTCGCAAGGGGCATCGTTGGTAACGACAGGCCAAACATCAAGGCCTGGGTAGCGCGGGTGCATGCGCGCCCCGCGTACCAGAGAGCACTGGAGAAAGGTGGAGACTACGACTTCGCCTGACCAGGCCGTGGTCCCAGCGCTGGCTTAACCCGCCAGCGCAGCTCGAACTTTCTTGCTCAGGTGCCCCATATCCACCCGGCCGAGCACCTGAGGCTTGAGTTCATTCATCACGTTTCCCATGTCCTGCATACCGGAGGCTCCCGTCGCGTTAATGGTTTCGCGGATAAGCGCATCCAGATCGTCCTCAGACAGCGCGGCAGGCATAAACTCCTCGATGATCACCATCTCCGAGCGCTCTTTGTCTGCCAGTTCGCCCCGGCCTGCGTCATCATATTGTGCAGCGGCGTCCCGGCGCTGTTTCAACATCTTGTCCAGCACCTTCAGAACATCGTCATCAGTGAGCTCCCGGCGCTCGTCGACCTCAATCTGCTTCACCGCAGCCTGAGCCATACGCAGCGTCACCAGGCGGTCTTTGTCCTTGCTCCGCATTGCGTCCTTGACTGCGCTGGAAAGTTTTTCCTTAAGTGATGTATCCGCCACGGTTAGTCTCCTGTTCTGGGATAATAAAAAAGTAAACAACGCATGAAGGGCAGAATGATAGCCAAACTACGCCGGAACGTCCCCTATCCGGATAACGCCACCTCTCCCATCACCCCAAGCAGAAAGCCTGCAAGCGCACCCAATGGTGGCGCCCAGTGTTTTTTCAGGCGTACCTGAGGCGCTATGTCCTGGAAAATGATGTAGAGAATACCGCCTGCCGCAAACAGCATGATGCCGGATACCAGACTCGGGGCATCCGACAGCAGAAAGTAGCCAAGGGCACCGGCCACCGGCCCAAGCAACGCCATCAGCGCCAGGGCACCCACAATCTTCAATCCTCGATAATGGGTTGCGTCCACCAGTTCCCGATAGGAGTTAAAGCCCTCCGGAATATTCTGCAACGCAATGATGCCCGCCAGCAGAATTCCGCCCTCACTGGACACCGAAAAAGTGGCGCCGAGGGCCATGGCTTCCGGCACAAAATCCGAAAGCATGGCCACCAACTGACTCGCCGGCGTGCCGTTGGCAGCCAGCCATCGATCCAGAAGCATAAAGCTGATACCGCCTCCGGAAAAACAGACAACGATACCCACCATGGGCAAGTTAGCCATCCCTTCTGGCACCAGTACCAGCGCAACCGCCGCCAGCAGCGCGCCACCACCAAACGCGATCACACTGTGCCGCACCTCGGTTTCCAGCCAGCGCGGGTGAATACGCTCCACCGATGCCAGTGCTGCGCCCACAGGCATTGCAAGACCGGCCATCAATGTCAGTAGTAGTATCTGCATAAGGCCATTGGCCTGAAGTGCGTCCAGCATCATGCTCTATCCATAGTCAGTTCGGGTGTTCAAAGAATGAGCGACAAACCACCGGTTATCACGGCAAACAGAATCGACAACCCAATCAGCGTTCCCCAGGGGAACGGCGGTGGCGGTGGTTCAATCGCCAATTCCTTCTCAAGATAGTTTCTCAGCAGTCTGGTATTGCGAGTATTCGCCTTATACACGGCATCAAAGGCATCTCCCACCACCGGCAACAGGCCACCCAGAAAATCGATGACCATATTTCTGAGCATTCTTAACTTCACAGCCTTGCTGGCGCCCGCCCGTTGCGCTTCTACCAGCACATAGCCCGACAGGATCAGGCCAGCCATATCACCAACCACCGGTAACAGCCCGATGATGGCCTCTATGCCAATCCGGAACCTGGTAAATGGAAGGCCGATGCTGCTGTCCATCAGACGACTGAACCGGTCAAGACGATTCAGAATGGCGCGCTGTCTCGCCTCGGATGGTGTTGTCATGCTGCTTCCCTTTGCTATTCCGACGGATTTTGAGTCAATTACAAGCTGCGGTTACATTCGGGTTAACGCGCTTCTGAGGATGCTGACGCAATCCTCCATTTCCCGCTCACCGGCACTGGCAAACCCCATGACCAGACCGGATGATGCGGTATCTCCGATGTAGTGCGCACTCAATGGCGTGCTGCCAAAGCCTTGTTTTCTCAGCCATCCACTCAAGGCTGAGTCATCAAACCGGCCTTCAAGCACAAGATGCATACCCGCACTCTCGGCCACCGGGTGCACCAGATCCCCGAGTTTCCTCTGCACCGCGTCCTGGAAGTACTGCCACTTGTCCCGATACAACTGACGCATCCGGCGAACGTGTCGAACGAACTGGCCACTCTCCATAAACTCGGCAATAGTGGCCTGTATCAGCAAGGGCGTTTCGCCACCACTGACCTGTTTGGCCCAGAGCACCGGCTCCACTACTTCCTCCGGAAGAACAACATATCCCACTCTTAATGCCGGCAGCAGCGTTTTGCTGAAACTTCCCACGTAAAGTACCGGCGCATTGTCGAACATACCCTGCACCGCCGCAAACGGCTTGTTGAAGAAATGAAACTCGCTGTCATAGTCGTCTTCCACTATCCAGCAATCGTTCTGCCGAGCCCACTGCACCAGGGCCATCCGTTGGGAGAGGTCCAGAATCCCCCCCATGGGATATTGATGGGTGGGGGTGCAGAACAGCAACCTGGCCGAGCCCAGATGTGGCAAAGCGGTCACATCAAGAACCTGATTTTTCAGGGGAATGGGCACCAACGGGTTGCCAAGGCGCCCCAGCGCGTTGCGGGCACCTCGATAGCCCGGATTCTCGCAAAGGACACGATCGCCGGGGCTCAGAAACACATCCGCCAGCAACGACAAAGCCTGCTGCGCACCATTGGTGATCACTATCTGATCGGCATGGCAACGCACGCCACGCGACGTTCGGAGGTAGTCCGCAATGGCCGTCCGCAGCGGCAGGTAGCCCTGAGTACTGTCATAACCGCGAAGCCCCCGCCGGCTTTCCTGATGGTGCAGCACGCGGTTCCAGGCGTTGACGGGAAAGGCATCGAGATCCGGCAGGCCGGGCTGAAATGGCAGGCAGGCATCTTCCGCTCTGCGGGGAGTCCCACGCACCCTGTCTGGCAGTGAAGGCAGTCGGAAACTCCCGCCAGAGGGTATTTGCAATTTTTTTCCAGCCGGTTCGATAGCCGACCCGATATCCTCGTGAACGAATACTCCCCTACCTGCCTGGCTCTGAAGGAAGCCTTCTGCTTTCAACTGATCGTAGACCGCATTCACTGTGTTCCGACTGACGCCAAGATCCTCCGCCATCTGGCGACTGGACGGCAACCGGTGTCCCGGAGGATAACGTTGAGCCAGAATTCGATCAGCCAACTGTCGATAGAGCTGAAGCTGCAGAGGTTGGTCAGCATCAAACCGAATATCATCAATCACAACCACTGGTCCTATAAAAAAACACAATCTGGGTCTTTTGAGGGTATCAGAAGTGACGTGAAATAGAACGCAACTGTCCAACCTACAACTTTGAGGACCAGCGAATGAATCAGCCAGATACTCAACTAGCCTCACCTCTCACGTCCTGCCCAAGGAGCACCGTGAGGCGGGCCACCAAAAGAGCGTCGGTGGACCGCCAGGTTGCCTATACGCTGATTGACCGACTCAAAACCGCGCACCTGGGCTTTGTGGAGGACGGCGAGCCCCGAATCATCCCGATTACCGCCTGGCGAATGGATGACCACCTGTACGTTCACACCCTCAATGGAGGCCGGTTGTCAAAACGCCTCGGCTCGGGCCAACTCCTTTGCATCTCGTTTGCCGTCACCAATGAATGGGTTTTGACCAAGTCTGCGTACCACCACAGCGCCAACTACGAATCTCTGGTGTTGTTCGGCCGCGCCCAACTCGTAGAGGACACTGCAGAATTCGACGCCGCATTCCGGGCCATCATCAACCAGATTGAGCCAGGGCGTTGGGAGCAGGTACGGGCACCGAACCAGAAGGAGCGCCAGGCAACCGCGCTGTTCCGGATACCGATTGAGGAAGGCTCATTCAAGAGCCGGACCGGTGGCCCCAACGAAGATCCCGAGGATATGGAATTGCCAATATGGCACGGAACCGTGTCGGCAGTAACCTCATAAAAGGACGATCCCGGCCTTACCTGCTAATCTGCGTGAGCAGATACAAACAAAACTGAAAGACCAGGAGACGATCTGTGCTGGAAAGCGAAATCCCCTTAATGGACATGGTCATTCGACTGCTTATGGCGGCTGGCCTGGCACTGGTGCTTGGGCTTGAACGTGAACTACGAGGGAAGCCAGCGGGACTGCGATCGCACATGCTCGTCTCCGTGGGGGCATCCGCATTCATCATGATGGGCATGCACATTTTGCTCGCCACGGCGGAAGGCGACCCTTCCGCCCGAATTGACCCCACACGCATTGTCGAAGGCGTGATTGGCGGCATTGGCTTTCTGGGCGCCGGCAGCATCATCCAGAGCCGCGGCAATGTTCAGGGCATTACCACGGGAGCCTCCATCTGGGTATCCGGCGCCATTGGTGTAGCCTGCGGCCTTGGCACCCTGGCGCTTGCCAGCATGGTGACGGTGCTTTCACTGATTATCGTGGTCGTGCTTGGCCGATTCGAGCGAGAAGTCATCAAGGATTGAAGCTGTGGTCACACCCGAATCATTTACCCAACAGCTCCCCTACCGGACGAAAGTTCACCACATGATCGCACACGGATTTTGCGATCATGAGAATGGGCGTAGCCACAATCAAGCCCACTGGCCCCCACAACCAACCCCAGAACAACAACCCGATAAAATGGCGACGGCATTCAAACTGGAGACGTAACTCGTCAGCCACGGCATCAGCAGATTCCCCTGAATACTGGTGATGACCAGCGATGTAAGCGCAACAATCACGGCAGTATTGAGCTCGCCGAACTGCAGGAATGCGGCCACCCCAGAGCCTACCAGAACCAGGAAAGGCCCCAGATACGGCACGCCACTGGCAATTCCAGCCACCACGCCCCACAGAGCCGCTTGCTCAACCCCCAATAGCAGGAATGCCAGCCAGGTGAGAATGCCGACAAAAAGCGCACTGATGACCATGACAAAGAGGAACCGACGTACCTGGTGATGCAGCTCGTTCATAATTCGCGCCGCCTTGCGCATACGCCGAAACGTCGGGCCTGATATTCTAACGATCTTGCGCCGGTATAGCTTGCCGACGGAAAGCAGGAAAAACACCAGTAGAAGCACAGAAAACATCTGGGAAATAAGAACTATTGTGGCCGGCGAATTGCGGATGACATAGTCGCGAACGTCCATCGGCTCATCCACCACCCGTACGGGTGTCACGCCGGCCTGAACAGCCGGTTTCCCCTCGCGGTTCTCGGCGGTTTCCTCAATCTGCTTGGCGGCAATCTGCGCTTTTTCCATGATGCTTTCTTCATCCTCGGACGTAGACGCATCTTCACGCTGAAGCTCCTTGATGGCCTGGGGGATCTTGTCCAGCATGGCCATGGCTTCCTGCTTGAGCGGCACACTTGCCGCCGCCAGAATCGCTATCAGTGTGCAAAGAACCAGAGCTGCACCCAATGGACGGGGTATGTGAATCCGATCCAGTGTTGCCACCAGCGGATCCAGGGCGTAACTGATCAGAACTGCGACCACAAGCGGCAGCAGAACAGGCTGGGCCCAGTCGATAAAATACAGGGAGGCGATGCTGGTCAGCACAATCAACGACATGCTGCGGATATTGATGGCTTCAATCAGGGCCGTTGTTGAGTCCTGTTCGCCAGAACCCGACCCGACACCCGGGCTTTCCTCGTTGTGACTCATAACCGCAGCTATGCCTCATATCACATCCATGATTCAGAAGATTGTAGCTTGCCTGCTGTCGGCTAGTGGTTACGATATTTTATGACGTGGTTCGACCGATATGAGTGGCACATAAAGAAAAAGGCAGCCGAAGCTACCTTGTTTGAAAATCTCTTAATTACTCTTCAGATTAATCTGCTTCGGGCCAGCCGAGGTCAACTGCGAACTTTTACCTTTAGCCACATACTCAACGCGCCCACCGGACTTTAAAAAGGCAGCCGTCTGCTCTTCAATCTCTGCAGACGTTAAAACAACTTTGACGACTTTCTTGCTCATGAGATTTCCCCGATTGGATATCGGCCTGTTCGCCAATATCAAAGCAACAGTGTAGCTGAAACAGGAAATAATTGCCGGGGGAGTGCTTCAGGGTCGTTTATTAACGCACAAGACTCCTCCGCTCAGCCTCCAACAACGCCCGCTTTCGCTCCAATCCCCATCGATAACCGCCAAGCCCGCCATCGCCTCGCAATACACGATGGCAGGGAATCAACACACCAATCCGGTTCTTGCCACAAGCGGAGGCCACAGCCCGAACTGCCCTGGGCTTGTCGATCCTCGCGGCCACCTCGCTGTAGCTCAGGACATCGCCCTCGCGGATACTCAACAGAAACTGCCAGACTTTTACCTGAAACGCGGTGCCTCGCATATCCAACGGCAAATCCGGCCGTGGGGCTCCCGCACTGATATGCTGATCCAGGGCTTCCATCCAGGCATCAAGTTCCGGGGCGTTCCGGGCTGGTGAGGCGGTCAGCTCAGCCTTAGGAAATTCCGACCTCAGTCGGCCAACCAGCGACGCTTCATCGTCACCAAATTCCACAAAGCAAACACCCCTCTCCGTGGCCGCCATCATCATCAGCCCCAGTGCGGTGGTTCGGCCGGCATAGACGATGACTTCACCCGCACCACCGGCCCGATAGGCCCTGGGCGGCATACCGATGCTACGGTTCGCTTCACCGTAGACACGACTGACCGAACCAAACCCGGAGGCGAATATCGCGTCCGTCACTTTACTCCCGTCTTTCAGGGATTGCTTGAAGCGCCGCATGCGGACGGCATCCTGATAGGCTTTTGGAGAGACACCAAACGCCGCCTTGAACTGCTTCTGTAAACGGGACGGTGACAGAGCGGCCACCTTCGCCAGGCTCGAGAGCGTGAGTGCTTCATCGGCGTGCATCTCGATGTGCTGTGCCACCCTGACCAGCCTGGCCACCCGTGCACTTTCCCCTGCCGCAGAGTCGCCGACGCCTGTCATCCAATCGCTATCCTGTTCCGGGGAGCGGGACATCTCATCACCCTTTTAATCATGGTCGTAGCGATGAGTAAAACCGACTTCGCCAATGGTTTCCATCCGATTGTTGCCGCCATTGGTTTTCGGTTCTGCCCCCCTGACAAAGGCACGCCCTAGCTCGATTCGGTTTGACACACTCCCAAAGCCTGCGCCTTCACGTACTCACAAAACGCCTCGACATCCGGGTTGTGGAATTCGTCCGAGATAAACTCGCTGGGAATCAGCCCCTCATCCCAGCGCGTTGCCACCAGTGTCACCTCAGGGGTGGCGTCATCGTCTGAATAAATGCGGACCACTGCCGTGGTTTGATGAATGTACAGGTCCCGGAGTGGTCGGCTGCAACGTAGGCTGTCCGCAGGCTGATCGGCATGACACTGATACCCCGAGCCGGTGAAGAAATCGCGGGCAACCGACAACAGCTCCCCTGCTTCCTGCCCGGCAGACGAGGATAGATGAATGGAACGGGGCACGTCCCCGATCACGTTGGTGCAACCCGACAGCGCAAGTACTCCGGCAATCACCAATGATTTGAAAACCTTCACAACAACGCCCCCGCCTAAAGTGTCAGAACGCAAACCGCACCGAGCCCTCACCCTGGGCATGCAGCCAGCGTCGCCAGTCCAGGCCCAGCATGTTGACCCCGCCGATGTAGTTGTCGTCTACCAGGTAATACGAGAGTGTGCGGTCACCTCGGTTGAAGTTATGCATCAGCCGCACCAGAAAACTGCGGCGCGTGGGCTTGGCAAGCAGGAAATAGACAAACTGGCCAGCCTGGGCACGCACGCTGCCGCTACCAGACATATCGGAGTGTCGCCACTTATTGCTGGGCAGTTTCAGGAATTGGTCGATGCCGGTTAACCGCCCCTGCTCACGGGCTTTAGCGACAATCCATCGGTTTTCCGGGTGGCTCTCGAAATACAAGCCGGAATCATCCCGTTCCAGCATCTCCATCTGCTCGGCAAGCCCCTCGTTCAACCAGGCGGGAGCATAGGGGACGATGGAATTTACAACCGCATGACTGACCTCATGCTTGATGGTTCTGAAGGTGCGTTCCCTGTCCTCCTGAATATACACCACGATCTGATGCTCAGATGGCATGTACAAACCGTAGGATGCAACCAGCCAGCCCCTGTCCCGTTGAATCAGGTAGTTCCGGTAACTGACCATATCCTTGAAAATCAGAATATTAACGGGAACCGTCCGGTACATATCGAAAGACAGCACGTGGTCGTAAAACTCGTAAACATGGTTCACGCCATCGACAATCTGCTGGTTTTCCTCGGCAGTCAGCTCCAGATCAACCGTTTCAATGCGGATTTCAAAACGCGACCATTCGGAGGCCCTGGGCTTCACGTCAACCACTTCCTGTTTAACGCTATGGTCCTGGCGGTCGCTGAAGTGCACCTTGCCGTGCTCATCTACCCATTTGTAGATCTTTGCATGCCCTGCCGTCGCTACAAGTAGTAGCAGCACGAGCACTGTGGTTTGAAAGGTAGCCAACATGATCCGAGTAGACACCGCTTAAAAGCTGACAGATGATTATATCCGAATCATACAGGGCGATAGACCAGATGGCATCCAATGCGCCACCCGAGCATCGTTTAGCCAGTCAATACGCCTTACGATACTGCCCCTGATAATCAAAAACCCGCTCCTGCACCTGCCAGTAGTGCTTCTGCTTGCGAGCAATCACGAAATCCGGCGCGGGTAACAGCACCTGCATCTCCAGCACCTCATTTGCCCGGGCAAAGACTTTCGGAGCCTGGCCATTGGCAAACCGTCGGCCAAACAGCTTGTTGAACACGGCGCGCTGGGCGGGCTTGCTGAAATCGAAAGACTCCCGGAGTTCCTCCCCGTCTTCTCCGTGGTAGGTAATCCGAAGTTTTTGGCCTTCTCCCGCCAGAGAAATGCCGGCGCATCGGATGACCATGGCATCCTTAAGCTTCAGGGCATCCCGCAGTTGATCATCCGGGTCGATAATCGCCTGGTGGCAGTGCCCGCAGTTGCGGGCAGCGATGTCGTTCTCACCACCACAATGTGGACATTCCTTGAACCGGAACCGGTAGTCGCATTGCTGTGGCCGCCCAGCGTCATCTTCTATGGATTCCAGCAGGCCCTGGCACCGGCGGCCATAATGCTCAACGACACGACCGTCGCTGTCGGTTTTGCCCCAGAAGATGTTGGCAAAACCGCAGCCCGGGCAGAACACCTGCACCGGTTCACTGTCAGGATTGGGCTTCGGCTCCCCAACTTCCGGATGATGCAGGTTGACATGGTTGCCCGCGTAATCAATCACCAGGCAATCCCATTTCCCCTCATCCAACCGCAAGCCTCGGCCGACGATCTGCTGATACAGGCTCACCGACTGGGTAGGCCGCAAAATGGCAATAAAATCCACATGCGGTGCATCAAAGCCGGTCGTCAGCACTGACACATTCACCAGATACTTCAACTGCCGTTGCTTGAAGCACTGGATCAGCTGGTCCCGATCTCGCAGATCAGTGACACCGGTCACCAGGGCGGTTTCCTGCTCGGGCAAATACCCGGCAATTTCCTGCGCGTGCTGCACTGTCGCCGCGAAAATCATCACCCCCTGGCGCTCGGCCGCCATCTCCATCACCTGTTCGATGATGGCACGTGTCACCCGCTGATGTTTGCTCAACAACTGGTTGACGTCTTTCTCGGCGTATTCGCCAAAACGGTCCTGCGTCAGCGTGGAGAAATCGTATTGGGCCACGGCGGCGTTGACCAATTCAGGCCGGGTGAGATAGCCACGGTTGATCATGTAGCTCAGGGGCAGTTCGTAGATGCAGTGCCGGAAAGGCTTGTCCTGTTCGTCATCAGAACCACGAAAAAAACCCCGGTAGTGGTAACGATAGATCCATCCCATGGCCAGGCGGTAGGGAGTGGCGGTGAGCCCAAGCACCTTCAGGGAGTCATTCTGCTGCCGTAAAAGCTCAATGATCCGCTGGTACTGGCTGGTTTCCTCGCCACTCACCCGGTGGCACTCATCGATAATAACCAGCGAGTATTCATCCCGGAACTGGTCCAGATTCGCCGCCACCGACTGCACACTGGCAAAGGTCACCTGATGGTGCTTCTCCTTGCGTTTCAGCCCGGCCGCAAAGATCCCCCCCGACAGACCATAACTCTGGTACTTGGCGTGATTCTGCTCCACCAGTTCCTTCACATGGGTCAGGACCAGAATCTTTCGGCGCGCAAGACGAGCCAACTCGGCAATCACCAGGCTCTTGCCGGCACCGGTCGGCAGCACAATGACCGCAGATTCATCCGATTTACGGAAGTGGTTCAGCGTGGCGTCGACGGCTTCCTGCTGGTAAGGCCGAAGCTGGAAAGGAGCATTCATGTTGCCGGACTTAGATCATCAACCCAGTGAAAAGTCCGACATGGTAGCAAATGCGGTGACCCTCAAGCCGCCTTTTTCATCACCGGCGCCAGCCACTTCCGTTTGGCTTTCTCCACCAGATCACGGGCATCGTGATTCCAGGGATGAAAACCGGGGCTGTAGTACTTGAAGTAAGAGGGCAGGAGTTTGCGGAATACACCTGGCTTGCCCCACATGTAATTGAGACCGTTCGCCCAGGATTTCAGGTTGAACAACTGGCCGTCTTCTTTCATCAGTTGAATCAGGTGAATGCCGCTAGAGACCGGGAACAGCACGCTAACCACCATCATCTCGGTCAACCGGACAAACTCGCTGCCTCCGATTGTCTTGTATACGTCGAAAGCCACCGCCTTGTGCTCGGATTCCTCAATCGCATGCCAGGCCCAGATGGGAGCCATACGCGGGTCCATCTCTTCCAAAGCGTCATATTTCAGGAGGAATTCCTCTGCCATCAGTGCCGTGAAATGCTCCACCGCCACCGTATGGGCCAATTGGCGCTCCGGACTCAGGCGCTTGCGCAGCACATTCATCAGCCACAGCACCTCGCGCTCAAGGCGTTTGAGGTTGATGCCGCGCCCCTGCATATATCCGTTCAGGGCCTCGTGTTCCTTCGAGTGGTGCGCCTCCTGGCCGATGAACGCTCGCACCGCCGCCTTTAGCTCCGGGTCTGTAATCTCTTTCTGATAATGGCGCACGGAGTCAATAAAGAACCGCTCACCAGGCGGGAAACTTGCAGACAGGGCCGCCAGCAACAGCGTTTTGGCAGGATCACTATCCCACCAGTACTTGGGCACGTCTTCCGCCAGGTCAAAATCCGGCTGACGAACTTCGGGAAGGGACGCCCTGGTTTTGGGAGACGGCGTGGGTTGAGTACCGGTTATGGCTGTTCTGGCGTTCATTTCAGGACTCCGGAGCTGATGTCTGACAATCCATCATACGGGGGCCGGGTCCGGCGCTGGAACAGCAAAAGAGGACAGGATGACGCAGCAAAATACTGTATAAATATACACTACCCGTGATAAGCTGCGATTTCATTAACGGTCTTACCAACCATCATTACCCCGGAGGCGATGGCATACCATGGGCGTAAAAGCACTCTACTATTCGGAGAGGGACGGACTGGACATGGCACTGAAAAACCCGGACAAAATGTTGTTTTCGTCCAAAGCAGAAGCCGATGCCCGAGACAAGGTTCTGGAACTGTCCGAAGAGATTACCACCTTCCTGCAACGTAAGGTCGGCGGCCTGTCTGAAGAACTGGCAGAACAGTGCGCCCTGGCCATTGCGGAAGAAAAAGAATTGTTCACCAAGGCACTGAAAAAGCCGGAACTGCTGAACGAAACCGTCGAGGCCGAGTAACCCCCGCCCTTGGTCAGAGATGTTGAACGCCCTGGCCGTGAAGGTGGCCATGGGCGATCATGCTCGAAGACACTTAGTCAGGCTCATGATCCTGAATATCGAAGTGCCGTGATCGCACGGAACTCACCTCCACATGAATGTGGCGGCTGTTCAGGCCAAAATCGGACACCGCTTGCCTCACGGCATTCCGGATTTCAGCAAAGGCCCGGGCCTCGTCTTCCGGTAGCACCATCAGCATGACGGCGAACACGGACTCCTTGTGAACCTCGCCATCGTATTCGCCTTTGAAGGCATGGCCATCTTCAGCCCAGTAACCGGCGAGCCAGGAACTATCCTCCCCTCCCATCACCGTCGCCCCGCCAAACTTCCGGGAAAGCTCCCGGGCGATCTGCTCACTCGCCCGAGGGATCTGTCCCGGTTCTGCTGACAGAATTACAAGAAAACGAATTCTTTCACTGCCCGACATGGCAAACTCCTTTTCATCAACGCTTGGCGAGATAGATGTAGAACGAGATCAGCACAAGAATGGTCGTCGACAGCGCAATGGAACCATCCGGCTGGAGCCACTCAAACACATCCAGCACTCCGGGAATATCATCACGGTCCAGGCTCCGGGAAGCAGTCGTCAACGAAATAAACAGATCAATAACGGCAACGCCACCGATACCGGCAAGAATCAATTCAACCGAACGATCAAGCTGGCTTTTTCGTGCCTCCAGCAGGCGGGAGATCTTGGAGCGAATCAAGCTCGTGCGCTCCAGGGAACCCTCAATCAGCTCGCCGAGGTTCCAGGCCGCATACGCAGCTCTGACCACCTTGGCTCGCTCAGCCTGAACCCCGATGATGGCCTCATTGAATTCAAGGCGAGTGAATTCCAGATGGTCCAAGGTCTTCGTAATGTCGGCCATCAGCCGATGCAAATCTTTACTGCGGTGTCGCGAGCCCGCAAAGTCGTTAAGCTCCGAATAACTGGACTTCAGGATACCGCCGTATATCGACAACACGGCATTGTAAAGCTGGCAGACGGACAGGCCGCGCAGCCAGTTGTCCGCCTGAGCCTCGGCATCGTCCGCAACCGCCAGGATGTTGCCCGAGCCCACAAACTGTCTGGCCTCCAACAAAGCCTCCGTTGATCCGGTATACGACGCCCAAAGTCGCAGACTGTCTCCAAGCGGACCGTTCAGGGTGCTCGGAGGCGTCACCACGTATCGCCCTGTCCACAGCACATAGGTGTCTGGCGCTTCCGGCGAATCGAACGAAACATCCCGAAACACCGTAAGCTTCTTCGGATCTCGAAGGTACGAGACCGCGCCGGAGGCTTTGTATCGCCTGCTCTTGCGGAATCCGAGTGCGTACTGGTGAAACGCCGGGTATACCGCGTGCTCATAGACCCGTTTGGCCAGATTGGAAAGCGCGCCGTCCAGGCTATGCCCTCGGAGCAGATCACCAAGGCCTGATTCGCTGGTTTCAAAGGCCACATCCAGC
The DNA here is from genome assembly GCF_000475355.1 of Marinobacter sp. C1S70. NCBI lineage: Bacteria > Pseudomonadati > Pseudomonadota > Gammaproteobacteria > Pseudomonadales > Marinobacteraceae > Marinobacter > Marinobacter sp. C1S70. Next base: position 30,009 of record NZ_AXBW01000060.1, read on the forward strand.
TGGAGCAAGGCGACTGTGTCATCGTAAAGGTACAAACGACAGCACTCGATCGCACCTCCGTTGTTGACCAATAGTTGGCTGATATCAGAAGGCAAAGACACGTCACCCATCGCAACCGAGTAACATGCGAAGGGTTGGAAGAACGCTGGCAGGTTATCGTGCTCAAGCGTCCCGTAGCCATTGGCCCACGGCCATTCAAAGCTACTGAGGGTGTCGGTTTCAGCTAACAGATTGACCAATCCGCCGGCACTGGAGCCAGCCTCCGCCATCTGTTTCAGGGTATCCGCAGCGCGACGCTCGCTGTCTGCACTAATGGGCGATCGCACAGGCGACAGCGTTCGCACTTTTAGCATGTTGGATTTCCTATGGTCTTTTTCAGAGATTCGTCAGACATAAAACGTCCCGTAGTTTACCCTTGAATGCCACGCTTTGGTAAAACCAGTCATCGCCGACCACGCAACATGCTGTGTGCCACCTTGAAGAAGGAGAGCTCAAATGAACACCCCCTTGCCTTACTCCCAGGCTTGCGAAAACAACAAAGCCCCCATTCTGGAAAAACTGCGTGACGTCTTTACGGCACCAGGTACCGTCCTGGAAATAGGAACCGGCACCGGCCAGCACGCCGAGCACTTCGCTGCGGCTCTGCCACACCTGAAATGGCAGCCCACCGACCACCCCAGAGCGGCGCACCTGGCCGTTGCCCGACTGCAACAGGCCACCTTGCCCAACGTCCTCCCAATCCTTGAGCTGGACGTAAACCAAATGCCATGGCCTGTGTCCGCCTGTCGATGGGCATTCTCAGCAAACACAGCTCACATCATGGCCTGGGAGGAAGTTGAAAAGATGTTTCAAGGTGTCGGCGCCTGCCTTCAAAAAGACGGTGCGTTCTGCCTGTACGGACCGTTCAAGCATAAGGGCGGGTACACCAGCGAGAGCAACAAGGCGTTTGATCAGTCGCTGAAATCCCAAGCACCCCACATGGGCATCCGAGATATTGAAGCCCTGTCTGAGCTGGCCGAGGCCGTTGGCCTGCAACTCCGGGACGATTTTGCAATGCCCGCCAATAATGAACTGCTGGTGTTTGTTAGGGGCATCTGCGAGCCGTAGCCAATCCGCACAGCGAGATTTGGGTCCTGCCACGAGTACAGAGAGGGCTCAGCACTCGATCAAAAGCCCATATGGCCGTTCCAGAGCTACCCGCACCTCGCCGATTGAAAACACCCTGGCGAATTCCGCAAATCGCTGCCCCTCAAACCATAACTGCACCACCGGCAGCGAGAAAATACCCTGAGCCGCACACAGCGCACCGGCTGATGCCTGGCAATCAATGTAGGCAGTAACCAGCTTCGGGAATTGTTCACTGGAAAGGCGCTCCAGTTGGGGCTTGATAGCCTGGCAGACGCCACAACTTGCCCCGCCATATAGCAGCAGCACCGCAGGGTTGGACTGCAGCAATGTTGAGAGCTCGTCGTCCGAGCAGACGTTTTGCATCATCAAAACCTTAGAAGCATAACCGGCCTGATCTCCAGGGCCTGCCTGACGAACTCGGCGCCCGGCCACAGTAACAACCAGCAAAGCACTGCGAGATTGAGGACGACATTGAACCAGAAAGACACCTGGTACGAGGTCTTTCGGGTTTTATGACGAAAGAATTGCTGGCCCACCAGTGCCCCCGGCCAACCGCACAGGAGTTCAAACAGATGCAACCGCCCCTCAGGGACACGCCTCTTGCCGCTCTCAGCTGCCCCCTTGTCGACGGCATACATCAAGAAGGTCACTACACTCATTACGCCATAGGCCGCCGGCAACAGCACTGGCACATAACCCTGAACGTACAACACAGAAACCGCCCCTGCGACTGCAGCGGCAATCAACAGAGCAAACCAAACGCCCGTGGCGACCGCTACGCTGTGTCTCGCCACGCCAGCGTACTGGAAACTGGACGCCCTCAGCCGCCCCTTCTCATCTTTTGTCTGTGCGTAGACCACCTTGCGGCTGGCCGAGGGCCTGCCCCGGCCCTGATAGGCGCTGATGTGGGCAAACAGACGCTCGCCACCTTTCTCTGGCGTGATAAAACCGAAACCCTTGGCGTCGTTCCATGAGGTGAGTAAGCCTTTTTGATTCACGTGGTGCTTCCTTGATTAGTCTTTTCCGATTTTCCCTATATCACTGTTTCCGCAAGCGTGCTAAAAGATTGCGCCCGGCCGTCGCCTGGGTATTCTCTCCTTCAGGATATCAGCATGTCAGATAAATTTTTCTATAAAGGTCGGCAAGATGCCCGCCAGCACCACACGGCTTACGGCGGCTTTCAGACAAACGCCAGCCAAAAGAGCGGCAGCAAGAAGTACCCACTAACGCTGGTGGTTACCAGTGAAGCACGCAGGAAAGAAGTTGAGGCCCAGGTGGCCGCGGCGAAGCTTCACGCAACCATCTCCGTTGATAACCGCGAAGGCGCCGTTGAATCCGTCAACGAGCTCACGGCTATCCTGAATAAAACGGGAACAGTCACCACAGCAAAATCTCCCTCCCGCAACGACGCCTGCACTTGCGGTAGCGGACTCAAATTCAAGAAATGCTGCGGCTGAGAGTAACCGGGGCATAGGGGGCATTATTATGATTGTATGCGGAGTAGAACTGACCGGCAGCGATGCGGTGGTGTGTATGCTGAATATGGACCGGGGCCAATTCAACCTGCCCGACTGCAAAGTACGCAAACTGTCGCTACCGAAAAACCACAGCCGGGACGACCTGAAAACGTTTCAGGCCACCTTTGCGGAGTTGATGGCCGAATACGGAGTGGCCACGGTCGCGATAAAAGAGCGGATGCAAAAAGGCAAGTTTGCCGGTGGCGCCATCAGCTTCAAAATGGAAGCCGCCATCCAGTTGATTGCCGACTCTGAGCTGAACGTGACCCTGGTGCCTCCGGCCCTGATCAAATCCACCCTGGCGTCCAACCCCGTGCCCATCAGCTTTGCCGACACAGGCCTGAAAGTCTTCCAGGAAAATGCTTTTATTACCGCCTATGTGGCACAGCTTCAGGCTCGTTGAGGCGGCTATCAAGATAGTGTTCAAGCTCAGAGTTATCGTATATGATAACAAAAAGGCAAAGGAGCACCCATGGATTGGGAGATTGAATTCTACGACTCAGTAGGCGAAGAGTTGGCTAAGATGCCGCCAAAGATTCAGGCCAGAATGATTCGGCTGATGGAATTGATGGAGAAGCACGGGGCCAACCTTGGAGAGCCGCACACAAAGTCTTTAGGTGGTGAGCTGTTTGAAATCCGAGCAAAAGCCAAAGAAGGAATAGGTAGAGGAATCTTCTGCTACATGCAGGGCAAACGGATCATCATCCTGCACGTGTTTGTAAAAAAGGATCAAAAGATACCGAAGAAAGACCTAGAGCTCGCGAAAGAGCGTTTAAAGGAGGTCAAAAAATCATGAATTTCAAACAGTTCAGACAAAAGGCACTCGAAAATCCGGAAGTTCACCAGGAGTACGATGCCCTCCAGGAAGAATTCAGCCTGATCGACCAGTTGATCGCAATGAGGACTAAAGCAGGCCTTACTCAGGAAGACGTTGCGAAAAAGCTCGGAACCAACAAAAGCAACATCTCGAGGCTTGAGAGAGGCCGTAGCAACCCAAGCTGGGGAACGCTCAACAAATACGCAGCAGCCTGTGGCTTTCGGGTAAAACTGGAAGCAATTGAATACGACCCAGCCTCTCAGCATTGATCGCCAGTCCAATACGGTTTGGATTTGGGCAATTGCCAGGACTGAAGCAGGAAACGACTTCGCCATGACAAAACCCAAACGCATCTACCTGGCCGGCCCGGAAGTGTTTTTCCCACACGAAGAACACAACGCCATCGTAGCCGAGAAAAAGCGCCTGCTGCGCGAAGCCGGCTATGAAGGCATAGACCCACTGGACACCGCCCTGACGTTTTCCGACCAGGAAGCGAAACCGGCGCGCGGCCACCGGATCTACCAGGCCAACCGCGAACTGATGGACAGTTGCGACGCCGTCATTGCCAACCTCACCCCCTTCCGAGGCATCAGTGCGGACCCGGGCACGGTGTTCGAAGTCGGCTACATTATCGGCCAGGGCAAAGCAGCTTTCGGATTCACAATGGACCACAGACACTACCGTGAACGCGCGGGCTCAGCCGACCGGGATGAACTGGGCCACAGCATTGAAGACTTCGAGATGAGCGACAACCTGATGATTGAGGGAGGCATCAGAGAGTCCGGTGGCCAGCTACTGGTTGCAGAACAGCCAGGCGAACACCGGTTTTTCTCGGCTGAATTGTTCCGCCGTTGTGTTCAGGCGCTGATAGACTACTCCAACTCCAGGTAATACTCACTCGCTACCGCCAAGTTCTGCCTGAGTAATCTGATATATTTCCGGACTCTAGGCTTCCCAAAACGCTGCAAGCTCAACCACCTTAAAGCCGTGGCAGTCCCTCTCCGGCATATCACTGGGCAAGTTCGGGGCCGCCCCCTGCTCCAGCAAGGCGCGATAGAGCTGTTCCGCTCCTTGTGCGGTCGAAGTAAGCGCAGCCGGTAGAATATCTATTGTCGATAGCCTAGTGTCCCTTAACAAAAGT
>NZ_AXBW01000061.1:0-33988 GCF_000475355.1 Marinobacter sp. C1S70
TTATTTTCTGGGGGGATTACAACATGTACCAGTGGGGAGATTGTGGGAGGTTAATGCCTGTCGATGAACAAACATGCCTGTCCATGGTTACGTTGTGGGTTTCAATATCGGACTGACTGTGGGTTCTCAGATACTCCTGAAGTGCCTTGTCCATTCGGGTTTGCCAGCCGCTGCCTGTGGCGCGAAACTACTCAACGACCTCCGGTGAAAGTCTGATAGTTATCCGCTCCTTCGTAACCTCTGCCTTTGGCCGACCAACCGGACGCAACCGGCGGAACTCTTCGTCCGTGAGCTCGCGTGTATCTGCGTCTTGTGCAATCCCCTCGTTAATGCCTGACTCTTCATCGCTCGAGGGCAGCGTAAACGCCCGACCAGATTTAGATTTTGTCTGCATAAAGCCTCCATAAACCACACTTGGTCAGGCTCGAGCCTGTCCATCAGGGTTTGCATCAGGGTTTGGATGAGGACGAGCCGTCAAGTCCACACCCAGGGCGCGGGTCACTGTGAGCATGGTTTTCAGGGTGGGGTTGCCCTGTTCGCTAAATGATCGATACAGCTGTTCACGGGAAAGCCCCGTTTCACGGGCCAGTTCTGTCATCCCCTTCGCCCGAGCCACCACACCCATGGCTTTGGCGATGTAAGCCGTATCACCGGTCTCCAGGGCATCGGCGAGAAAAACCGCAATCGCGTCCTCACTATCCAGCGCCGCTGCCGGATCGTAATCGTAGATCTTGTCGCTCATAACGCCTCCCATTCTGATGCCAGTCGCAGCGCAGTGTTGATATCACTTTGCTGGGTATCTTTATCTCCACCGCAAAGCAGGATAATGATCTCGTTCCCACGCTGCTTGAAGTAGACCCGATACCCGGGGCCATGATGAATGCGCAGCTCGCAGACACCCTGCCCTACTGGCTTTACATCCCCTGCCAACCCATTGGCCAGCCGAAATATACGCGCTGCAATCAACGCCTTGCCACGCTGGTCACGGAGTTTGCGCTCCCACTTTCGATAAGTGTCCGTTTGCTTGATTTCTAGCATAAGTTAACTGTAGTTCTTAAACTACAACAATGCAAGGCAAAAGAAATGGACAACAGAGAATGGGGGGCTAGTGCCGGGGGGGCTAGTGCCTGTCCAAGGGGGGGGCTCTTTTACAGAGGAATGGCCAGATGAGTCCCATCAGGAAGCTCAATATCCAAACGGACTTTCGCTCCCGCACTCTCCACGTATCGCTTAATAGATGATAGCTTCAAGTCTTTACCAGCCTTTTCCATATTCGCAATCGTAGGCTGGGTCACACCCATGGCCTCCGCCATATCCTTCTGGGTTTTCTGCAATAATGCACGCACCTCGCTGAGACGAATCTCCATAAGTATGCGATCTGCCTTTAGCTGCGCCTGCCTGACAACTTCCGGCTTTTCGTTAGCCAGCAGTGTGTCCAAAGAACTTGCCATATCAGATTCCTCCCTTGAGCACAGATCCATAAACGCTGTCGGCGTGCGGCCGGGATAACATTGGGCCTTTCTCTCTTAAAACGAGTATTGCCGCCAGAACATTTTCCCTATCCACCTCGCCAAGTGAAAAGTACCAATCATCGAACCGACAAGTTGTTTCAATTTCCCACATAGCCGCCCCTAACTATAGCCTTAAAGCTATATTCATTGCAATTTATACACATCCAGACCACCCTCCCTTGCTGTATATTTATACAGCTGTATGCTTGTACAAGAATCAAACACTGTCAACAGTCACGGAAGACAAGGACCCCACCATGCCCAAAGCCAGAGCAGAACTGGTCAGCGTTTCAGACACCCCCTTCTACCACGTGATCTCACGCTGCGTGCGCCGCACATTCCTGTGCGGGCAGGACCGCGCCACCGGGCGCTGTTATGAGCACCGGCGAGGATGGATTGAAGAGCGAATCCGGCTTCTCGGGTCAGGCTAGGGTCAGGCTAGTGCCTGTCCATGATCAGCGCCTTTCTAATCAGACTATCGGCGCGCCCGCCGAGGACGTCGCTCGCCTGAAATCGGCGCATGTCCAGAATTCGCGGCGGAATGCCGCTGCCTTTTTGCCATAACCCCGAATTAGAGGCAGTGAAACCGAAAGCCAGAAACGACAAAGGCCCAGGGTCGAAACCGCTGGGCCTTTGGGGATCCGGTCAGGCTAGTCCCTGTCCATGATCAACCAATGATCAACCATTGGTCAGACTCACACGCAGCGGCGCGCTTTAGCGCGTCCGCTGGCCTGATTTGTTGGCAGAGATATCCTTTAGCCCACCGGAGACATACTTGTGTAGGACACTGGAAACCAAGGACTGGTAAGGAAGCCCTTCTTCCAGCGCCCGACGTTGAAGTGCTTCCAGATCTCGACTAGAGATGCGTATATTGATCCGCTTGTCTTTCTTGAACGTTTGTTCCGCCGCCTTCGCCAGGTACTCCCGACGATCGGCATCGAGATCTGACTCGAACTCTCCAGATTCGTATGCCTCCAGCAGTTCTTGCTCTTCGGGATCCAATTTGGTCTTGGCCATGCTACCCCCCTAGAAATTTCTTGGTGGCCTTGCGACTGGGGATGACCGTCTTGAGAAAGATCTCTCTATCATTCTCGACGTACGGCACCAGCCAGGCGTAATCGTCAATCCGAACCACAAGCAGGCGTTGATTCGGATACTTGTCCCTGTTGGGGTGAGGTCCATCATCAAGTAAACCACCAGACTGAAGAGCAAACAGGACATCTTCGAAGGAAACTTCGCGCTCGCTCATCAACTGCTGGTTCTTTTCAGCATTCCAGTTAATTTGCTTCATGGGAGGAGTCTAGCAGGCCGTGTGCCTATTGGCATCTCTCTCACATTTTTGTTTAGCAGGCCAGTGCCTGTCCATGACCCTTAGGCTGTGCTTTTTTCCAGTCTCAAACAGCATTTATCACTCATGCCCCGTCAGGCTCTCACAGGCTAGTGCCTGTCCACGATTGCATGGTTGATAGGAGTTATAAATACAAAATCTCGATACCCTTTCTTCTCACAAGGTTCAACAATTTCAGCGATGCTCCGGCAGGCTTTTTCTCACCCGTCTCCCACTTCTGAACGGTTGAAACACTCACGTTAAGAATGGCAGCAAACACAGCCTGACTCATACGGGTCTGGCTGCGAATATTCCGGATTTCTTCCGGCGGGAGCTCTCTACTGTCAGTGCGACACAGCTCTTCGTATTCGCCGAGTCGCCGTTTACCTATCAGCCCAACGGCATGGAGGTCCAATGCCGTTTCTCGAATTTCATTCAACAGCCGGTTGTCTCTGTCAGTGGTTGCCATAAGTAATCTCTTTCAACACTTTGCTTATGTGAGCTTTCTGCAGCTCCTGGTCTGAATACTGCAACAAGTCTGCTGCCAACGCCTTTAGTGCTCGCAACTCCCTGGCCGACAGGTCTGAACGTTCGTTCTTGGCAAACCCAAACACAAAGAACCAACGGTCACCTAAGTTGGTGGCAACAAGCGCTCTCGAGCCACCTCTCTTGCCATGACTGTGCGATGCAATCCTTTTCTCCGCATCCATCGATAAAACGTTTTCGTTTTGAAGATCCTTATCATACGCGAACCATACCACTGAGTGGAACACCGGAACCAATAACATTTATAAGCCAGTTATATCCGGCAACAAGATGCTGTACATATATACAGCTTCAAATTATTGATGCATGATATGACCATGTCAACAGTCACGGAAGACAAGGACTTCACCATGCCCAAAGCCAGAGCACAACTCGTCAGCGTTTCAGACACCCCCTTCTACCACGTGATCTCACGCTGCGTGCGCCGCACCTTCCTGTGCGGGCAAGATCGCGCCACCGGGCGCTGTTATGAACACCGGCGAGGATGGATTGAAGAACGAATCCGGCTTCTGGCATCTGTGTTCGCGGTGGATGTTGCCGCTTATGCGGTGATGTCGAACCATTATCACCTGGTGGTGAAACTCAGCCCGGATGACATAGAGCCGTGGAGCATGGATGAGGTGCTGGCGCGCTGGTGCAGCCTCTATAAAGGGCCACCACTGGTGCAGCGTTATCATCGGGGTGACGAGCTGTGTGCGGCAGAGCTCAGGCGAGTTGAGGCGTACGCAGAAACGTTCCGGCAGCGGTTGGCGGATTTGAGCTGGTTTATGAAATGCCTGAATGAACCAATTGCGAGGCAAGCCAACCGGGAAGATGAGTGCACGGGCCATTTCTGGGAGAGTAGGTTCAAATCCCAGGCCCTGGACACCGAAGAGGCTCTTCTCTCCTGCATGGCCTACGTTGACCTGAACCCCATACGAGCGGCCATGGCAGAGACTCCAGAAACCTCTGAACACACCAGCATTAAGGAACGCATTCATCCTACCTTCAATCTGGCGGAAGCCATTGCACGGCAAACGGAACAGCAAGCGTTGAATGATTTTTCGGTACCGTTAAAACCGCTGCTGGGTTTTGAAGGCGTGATTCGAAACGGCTTCCAGCGAGGCATCCTGTTCAGTTTTGAGGATTACCTGGAACTGGTCGATTGCACCGGGCGGATCAGCCGGAGTGACAAACGGGGCGCTATTGATGAGAAGGCGCTGCCGATTCTGGAACGGTTGAATCTGGACCCGGAACGGTGGTGCCACCGGGCGACAGCCTTTGAAGATAGCTATCAGGATTACCGAAATCCTGGACGGCGACGACAAGCGGCTTAGGCTCCCTCCCCTTCTTTCTCAAATTTAACTATCGGCGGACCTGCCGAGCACTTCACTCGCCTAGAATCCAGGAATTTCGAGGATTCGCCGCGAGTTACTGGCGCTGCTTTGCCATAACCCCGAATTAGACGCAGTGAAACCAAACGGCAGAAACAACAAATGCCCGGGGGCGAAACCTCCGGGCCTTTGGGGATCTGGTCAGGCTAGAGCCTGCAAGGCTAGTGCCTGTCCATGATCATTCATCTGTCCATGATCATTCATCACCTGATCAATCACTTAACGCGGAAAGTTCCCATGAAACCAAAATCTGGGCAGCATTCCCTCCCCCACCTCACCATAATAAAGCTCTTCATCCTCCCGCATATCCTGATAGTAATCCCAAACACCTTGCGCCCACACTAACCAAGCAAAAGAGAGACCAGCAGCAACAGCAAGAATGATTACCCTATTCCACTTTGAGCGCGGGCGCTGCTCGTTACCAGCAGACTGATCAACTTCCGCCGGTATGATTAATGCCCAGAATGCAATCAAAACGAATAGCCCAACCAACATCGAGCCTGGCGCCATGAACACCGCAGACACACCCGCATGAAATAACGCTGCTGACACTGAGGCAGTTAAGGCAGCAAGCATCACAAGCTTTTCATCAGAGGCCTGAGAGACAGTGCTCGTCAGCAAGGCTAAGCGAGCCTTCCAGAAGTAACGGATAGCCTGAATTACCACCAGCCCCAACGCCGCAATCAGCGCCCACCCATACTCGGCAGCCCACATCAAATACATATTATGGGGATGACCAAGCTTGCCAACAGCCGAGTAGGTTTCGGTGAGCCGGTCATGGGTGAGCCAGGACTGAGGCCCCATGCCAAACGGGAAGTTCTGCAGGCTCATATGCCATGCTTCGACAAACAACGGTAAACGTCCCGAGTCTCCCGCATGAATCGTTCTAATGTGAACGCCACCATCTGACAACATGGTAGGAATTAAAACGGACAATAGAAGCCATAGAATGATCCCCACTGCCAGATACACAGCAAAGACCTTCAACCAGGGCAACGCTCTTCGGCCAAACAATAAAACAGTCAGGCCCACACCAAAAGCTATACCCAGAGCGGAACCCCGCCCAGTGGTCAGAAACAGAATCCACCACCACATCCCGGCCCCCAAAAGCACAGCAATGCGCCAGGACTTAAACTCCTTCAGCGGCCCCACCATCACAGCAAGTGGAAGCAACGGCAAACACCAGGAGGCAATGTGGCTCCAATAGCGAATATTCACAAAGCCCCAGGGAATGAAATTAATCAGGTTTTTTTGGCCATCGAAAATAGCGAACAAATAAACGTTAACGGAGGCCAAGCCATAAATCAGGCAGGTTGCAGCAATGATCGAAATAAGAGCGCGAGAATAGAAAACACCGCCATTGGCCCAGGCCAAAAATCCGCCAGACACGACTATAGCCAGAAAATAAAAGGAGTACATGCCGGGCTCTGTCCAGACATAGAGCTGGCTACGAAAGGGCAACGCAAGAGCAATAAATGCCACACAAAGAATCAGCGCAGGCGACAACAGGAGCAGTGTACGACGAATACTCACCTGCGGCTTTACCGCAAAGGACAAAATCGGGGCGATAACCAGCAGGCCGCTTAAACCGATTAGCAGAAACCTCTGGTCTGCGTAGCCGCCGAAAGCCATGGCAATGAAGTCCGAGAACAAAACCAGCATAAACGCCAGAAAAGCGGATATCACAATCATTGCCTGAAGCAGGCTAGCCGATGCCGGAGAAGCGCCAGACACTTTAGGGTTGAGAGGTTGACGCATGGTTAGCTTTGCCTGCTCCTGCGATGGTGTCGAACAAAACTGCCAGATTAGCGCTCGGGACGGTGCCTGTCCACGATCTATATGCGGGACGGTGCCTGTCCACGATCTACGGGGTCGAAACCGCCGGGCCTTTGGGGATCTGGTCAGGCTAGTGCCTGTCCATGATCAATTAGTGCCTGTCCATGATCATTGTCCTTGATCAATCATTATGTAGCGCATCAGCTAGGCCGCCCGCGGCTGGATCTCCTTGGCAATCTTTGCAGCTTTTTCAACCTCGGCTTGACGCAGCTCAAACTCAGTTTGCAGGTTGAGCCAAAACCGCGCACTGGTGCCAAAGTAACGAGCTAATCGCAAAGCCGTATCTGCAGAAACACCTCGGTTCCCTCGAACAATCTCATTCATTCGGGTTGCCGGAACGTGCAATGCGTTAGCCAGCGCATTCACACTCATTTCCAGCGGCTCCAGATACTCTTCCCTTAATATCTCTCCGGGGTGAATAGGGCGCATACCATTTCGAATCATCGCGCAGCCTCCTCAGTGATAATCAACAATTTCAACATCTTCTGGGCCGTCATCCGTCCACCGAAAGCACACCCGCCACTGCCTGTTAATACGAATGCTGTACTGGCCTTCACGATCACCATTCAAGGCTTCAAGCCGGTTACCAGGCGGAGATCTCAGATCATCCAGTTCTGCAGCCGCTTGCAGCAATATCAACTTACGCTCCGCTACAGCCTTTATCACCGAAAACCGTTTGGTTTTTCCCGTTTCAAACAGCGTTTGAGTGTCTTTGCATCGGAAGCTCTTAATCATCCTCGAATCCTATAACGCTTACCGTTAAACGTCAAACCTCTGTTAATTTTTAGCTGTTACCCCCCATAGCCAAGCACCAATCCCATTCGATTACTGCACTGCATGGCATATTCGAAGAGAAAACAAACACCCACAATTATGACCAGCCTGTATATATATACAGTTTCGAATGATTAATTCATGATAAGAGCATGTCAACAGTCACGGAAGACAAGGACCTCACTATGCCCAAAGCCAGAGCACAACTCGTCAGCGTTTCAGACACCCCCTTCTACCACGTGGTCTCACGCTGCGTGCGCCGCACCTTCCTGTGCGGGCAAGACCGCGCCACCGGGCGCTGTTATGAGCACCGGCGCGGCTGGATTGAGGAGCGAATCCGGCTTCTGGCCTCGGTGTTTGCGGTGGATGTGGCCTCTTATGCGGTGATGTCGAACCATTACCACCTGGTCGTGAAGCTAAGCCCCGATGACGTGGAACCGTGGAGCATAGATGAAGTGCTGGCGCGCTGGTGCAGCCTGTATAAAGGGCCACCACTGGTGCAGCGATATCATCGGGGTGATGAGTTGTGTGCAGCAGAGCTGCGACGAGTGCAGGAGTACGCAGAAACCTTCCGGCAGCGGTTGACGGATTTGAGCTGGTTTATGAAATGCTTAAATGAGCCAATAGCGAGGCAAGCCAATAAGGAGGATGAGTGCACCGGCCACTTCTGGGAGAGCAGGTTCAAATCCCAGGCCCTGGACACCGAAGAGGCCCTTCTCTCCTGCATGGCCTACGTCGACCTGAACCCCATCCGGGCCTCCATAGCAGAGACGCCAGAAACCTCCGAACACACCAGCATCAAGGAGCGAATTCATCCCACCTTTGATCTGGCAGAAGCCATTGCCCGGCAAACAGAACAGCAGGCGCTGAATGAGTTTTCAGTGCCGTTAAAACCGCTACTGGGTTTTGAAGGCGTGATTCGAAACGGCTTCCAGCGAGGCATCCTGTTCAGCTTTGAAGATTACCTGGAACTGGTAGATTGCACCGGGCGGATCAGCCGAAGCGGCAAACGGGGCGCTATTGATGAGAAGGCGCTGCCGATTCTGGAACGGTTGAATCTGGACCCGGAAAGATGGTGCCACCGGGCGACCGCGTTTGAGGGCAGTTATCAGGATTACCGAAATCCTGGACGGCGACGACAAGCGGCTTAGGCTCCCTCCCCTTCTTTCTCAAATTTAACTATCGGCGGACCTGCCGAGCACTTCACTCGCCTAGAATCCAGGAATTTCGAGGATTCGCCGCGAGTTACTGGCGCTGCTTTGCCATAACCCCGAATTAGACGCAGTAAACAAACGGACGGAAACAACAAAGGCCCGGGGTCGGAACCGCCGGGCCTTTGGGGATCTCGTCAGGCTAGTGCCTGTCCATGATCAATTGTTAACAAAGGCCCGGGGTCGAAACCACCGGGCCTTTGGGTAGCAAGGCTAGTGCCTGTCTGGTCAGGCTAGTGCCTGTCCATGATCATGGACCGGTAGGAGCCGTTGTTCCTCTGCAGTTTGCCGGGAAAAACTTAGCAACAGCATCACTGCTAACAATGCATTTCCACCCAATCGAACCAGTAGCATTGTTGGCCATCAGTTTGCCATCAGAGTCGACCGGATAAAATGCAACGGTGGCAGCATCAAGCGTAGTGTCATTAGTACCCTGAACGGCAACGGTGATAACCCCATTCGCTACGGTCACCGATTTTACATACGTAGATGTAATGTCGGCAGGAGTCGCAGGCAACCCTGCAGCAGCATTATTCGTGGGCAGAGTTCCGGTAGACTGAAACGCCTCTGCAACAGCGGTCTTAGCCGACGCTGCAAACCCAACAACTTCGCTCATTTTGGCACGCTTTGTATAATCCTGATAAGCCGGCAAAGCCACAGCCGCCAAAATACCAATAATCGCCACAACGATCATCAGTTCGATCAGAGTAAAACCCTGCTGACCTTTGTTCATCTGAATCTTTTGCATGTTATCAACCTCAAGAGTTGTCATTTTTCGTTTATCCAGCTCCGGGGCGGTGGAGCTTTGCCCCGTTTCCGCGCTGAGCGTGCTATAAACTAAGCAGCTACCGTGCCAATTGCAAGATAATGTTAAAACATCTTTTCCCACAGCATCTTGTAAGCTTCTGTGACGCACTTCACACACTGATCCGACGTCGTTTTCCTGCCAACCAGCGTCTCGAAGTGACATTTCTCGTCACCCCAACCCGCGTATTTCGACGAGGCGCAGAATGCGACAGATTATTGCGAATGATCAAGTCTGGGACGGGCCGCGCTTTCCAAACGTGAAGTACACATCTAAACTCTGTGGGCATAAACACTCGATTCAGCCACTTAGACGATCTTTCTCAGAGCATTTATGGCGAGCAGCAACCGAAACGTGACTTTGACGGGTCTGGCCCGTCGTTTTGTGGAAGACGGTCTTCTGGATGAGGAAACTGCAAAAGATGCATTCATCCAGGCGTCCCAAAACCGAATTCCACTAATAACTTACCTGACCCAGAATCAACTTGCCGACAGCTCGAAGCTCGCATTCTCGGCCGCTATGGAATTCGGTGTTTCGGTATTGGACCTTGACTCGTTTCTTCCCGAAATGATGCCGGAGAAGGTGGTCGACGAAAAGCTGATTCGCAAGCATAACGCGCTCCCGCTTTATAAAAGGGGCAACAGGCTTTTTATAGCGGTTTCAGACCCAACGAATATCCAGGCTTTGGATGAAATCAAGTTCAACACCGGCCTGAGCACAGACGCCATTCTTGTTGACGACTCCAAGCTCCGTACGACTATTGATAAGTATCTGGAGTCCCAGGACACGACAATGGGCGACCTGGACGATGCAGCTCTGGAGGGCGTCGAAACAGAAGGTGGTGAAGGCGAGGACGACGACGGTGCCGTGTCCGCCACGGATGTTGACGATGCCCCCATCGTTAAGTATGTGAATAAAATGCTGCTGGATGCCATCCGGGGCGGGGCTTCAGATATTCACTTTGAGCCCTATGAGAAAATCTACCGGGTGCGTTACCGGACCGACGGTATATTGAAAGAGGTTTCTCGCCCCTCCATCAAGCTGGCTCCCAAGATCTCTGCCCGCGTAAAGATCATGGCCCAGCTCGACATTTCTGAGCGAAGGGTTCCTCAGGATGGCCGTATAAAGATGAAGCTATCCAAAACCAAGGCGATCGATTTCCGGGTGAATACACTGCCAACCCTTTGGGGCGAAAAGATCGTTTTGCGGATTTTGGATCCAAGCCAGGCGAAGCTCGGCATTGATGTCCTGGGCTACGAGGAAGACCAGAAGAAGCTGTATATGGATGCCCTGGCCCAACCCCAGGGCATGATCCTGGTCACAGGACCGACAGGTTCCGGTAAGACCGTATCGCTTTACACCGGCTTGAACATTCTGAACACCCCGGGTATCAATATTTCCACGGCGGAAGACCCGGCAGAGATCAACCTGGAAGGTATTAACCAAGTAAACGTAAACAACCGTGTAGGGCTCGGGTTTGCTGAGGCACTGCGCGCCTTCCTGCGCCAAGACCCGGACGTCATCATGGTGGGCGAGATACGTGACCTGGAAACCGCTAACATAGCCATTAAAGCGGCACAGACAGGCCACCTGGTTCTTTCCACCCTGCATACTAACAGCGCCGCCGAAACCCTCACGCGAATGATGAACATGGGCGTGCCCGCATTTAACATCGCCACTTCGGTAAGTCTGATCATTGCTCAACGACTGGGCCGGCGACTCTGCAATAGCTGCAAGCAACCAGCGGATGTACCTAAAGACGTGCTTTTGAAGGAAGGGTTCACACAAGAACAAATTGATACAGGCTTCACGTTGTACCGCCCCAAGGGCTGTGATAAATGCAATGGTGGATATAAAGGCCGCGTTGGTATTTACGAGGTGGTCAAGATTACCGACGAGCTGGCAAGCATGATTATGGAAGAGGCCAGCTCCATCAAAATTGCAAAGCAGGCTCAGGCGGAAGGCTTCCGCAACCTCAGGCAATCGGCGCTTCTCAAGGTTATTGAGGGAGTGACCAGTCTTGAAGAAGCCAACCGTGTGACGAAGGATTAAGCATGGCAGAAAAAGCGCAGAAGCTCGAAGCATTCGTATGGGAAGGTAAAGATCGCAAAGGCAACAAAGCCAAAGGCGAACTGGCAGGATCAAATATCGCTCTGGTAAAAGCGCAGTTGCGCAAACAGGGCATTATTCCCGATAAGGTTAAGAAAAAGCCAAAGCCATTATTTGGCGGCAGCAGGAAGATTACGCCTTTCGACATTGCAATGCTCACCCGCCAGCTGGCAACAATGATGAAAGCCGGCGTTCCGCTGGTTCAGAGCTTCGATATCGTGGCCGATGGCCTCGAAAATAAAGGCTTACAGGAACTGGTGATGACTATCCGGAACGATATTTCCTCCGGTACCGGTTTCGCATCTTCTCTGCGCAAGCATCCTAAATATTTTGATGATCTTTATTGCAACCTGGTGGACTCAGGTGAGAAAGCCGGTGCGTTGGAACAAATGCTGGATCGTATCGCGACTTACCTTGAGAAAACGGAGATCCTGAAGAAAAAAGTCAAAAAGGCCATGACTTACCCAATTGCGGTTATCGTTGTCGCAATTGTCGTTACGGCTATTCTCTTGATAAAAGTCGTTCCTCAGTTTGAGAGCTTGTTCCAGGGCTTTGGGGCGGATCTACCTGTATTCACACAGTTCATTATTCGAATATCCGAATGGCTTCAGTCCTGGTGGTTTATTGTTTTGCTTGGAATCGTCGGTACGATTTTTCTTTTCAAAGAATCGAAGCGAAGATCCCAGAAATTCTCGGATTTCGTCGATAAATATGTATTGAAGTTGCCGATTGTCGGAGAAATCCTGGACAAATCTGCTGTCGCTAAATTCGGCCGTGTACTCTCTACCACGTTCGCGGCGGGCGTTCCGCTTGTTGACGCACTCGATTCGGTTGCTGGCGCAACCGGCAACGCCGTGTATCGGGACGCTGTGATGAACATTAAAAACGATGTCTCAAGCGGTACCCAACTGCAAGCCTCTATGCGGCAACAGGGCGTCTTCCCTGTGATGGCAGTTCAATTGACCGCCATCGGCGAAGAGTCGGGCAATCTGGACGATATGCTGTCCAAAGTGGCCGAGCATTACGAAGGGGTTGTCGACGACATGGTTGACAACCTTACAGCCCTGATGGAGCCCATGATTATGGCCGTACTCGGCGTTCTGGTTGGCGGCCTGATTATCGGTATGTACCTGCCAATCTTCCAGATGGGTCAGGTTGTCTAACGGCTAACTCACCACGCCTATTTCATCCGCCCCTCTCCGCCACGGAGAGGGGCTAAAATAACGATCCAATCGAGTCTCTGAATGCTCCCCCTAGAAACCATCCTGTCCACCCCCTGGCTTCTCTACCTGGCGGTCATTTTCATCTCTCTCTGCGTCGGTAGTTTTCTGAACGTTGTCATCCTTCGCCTGCCCAAAATGATGAAGCAGGAATGGCGCTGCCAGTGCGAGGAGTTTCTGGAAGTGCCGGAGGGCGACCGCAAGTCAGATGAGCGGATAACTCTTTCAAAACCGGCATCCACCTGTCCCTCCTGCGGCCACAAAATTCGCGCCTGGGAAAACATTCCGGTCATCAGCTGGCTAATGCTTGGTGGCAAATGCTCTTCCTGCAAAACACATATTTCGCCGCGTTACCCCATCATTGAAGCACTGACTGCGGTTTTTTCCGTCGTAACGGTTTATCTGCTGGGGCCATCTGAGACCGCGCTCTGGGCACTGCTGATGGTCTGGGCGCTGGTGGCGCTGACCATGATCGATTTCGACACCCAGCTCCTGCCAGACGGCATCACCCTGCCCCTGATGTGGCTTGGTCTCGTGCTGAACTACTTTGGCGTGCTGACGGACTTCACCAGTGCCTTCTGGGGCGCTGTTGCCGGTTATCTTTCACTCTGGAGTGTGTACTGGTTGTTCAAGCTTGCTACTGGCAAGGAAGGCATGGGGCACGGGGATTTCAAGCTGTTGGCGGCGTTGGGCGCCTGGTTGGGTTGGCAACTGCTGCCTGCCGTCATTCTGCTTTCCTCCCTGGTGGGCGCCATTGTAGGTATCAGCCTGATGGCATTTCGCAAACACGGGCGTGAAGTGCCGATTCCTTTCGGCCCGTATCTGGCTGCCGCGGGCTTGCTTTCACTGTGGTTTGGCCCTGAAATCCAGGCCATCTGGTTCGGTTACCTCGGAGTCTGAATGTCCCGCTTTGCGATTATTGGCCTCACTGGAGGCATTGGCTCTGGAAAATCCACCGTTGCCCGCATGTTTGGCGCTCTTGGCGTGCATTGGGTGGACGCTGACGATGTCGCCCGACAGGTCGTGGAACCGGGCACTCAAGCCCTGAGAGCCATCGCTGATCACTTCGGCGAGAGCATTCTTCAGGGTAACGGCGAACTGGACCGTGCTGCCCTGCGCCAGAAAGTATTTGAGGATCCGGAACAACGACGCTGGCTGGAAGGCCTGTTGCATCCCATTATCCGCCAGGAACTGATCCGCCAGTTATCACCCGAGGATTACAATCTGCCCTATGTGATGCTGGTCTCTCCCCTGCTTCTGGAGACCAACCAGCACGAACTGGTGGAGCGGATTGTTGTGGTGGATGTACCGGAAGAAACCCAGATTAACCGCACCATGACGAGAGACGGGAATAGCCGCGAACAGGTGGAGCGGATACTCGCCGCCCAAATGCCCAGAGCCGCCCGCCGCGAAAAAGCCGATGCGATTATCAACAATGCGCAGCCGCTGGAGCGTGTGGAAGCTTCAGTACACGCTCTGCACCAACGTTTTCTGGCGGATTTCAGCCAAGGAGCATAGTCTGATCCGCCCCGCACTTATTCTTACTGCACTTGCCACCGGTCTCCTCGCTTGTTCCTTCACGAAAGCGGCAGAACCGGTCATCACCATGCGTGACATCTCGGTGCCCGCCCTTCTGGCGCCGGAGCGCCTGCCAATCTCGTTCTATACCTTCGAACCCGCTGAGTTCTGGGCAGAGCCCAGGGATTCCTGGTGGCTGGGAGTCAGCGACTGGGTTATTCGGCAGGAACGTCAGCATGGCCCAACCGTGCAGTCCCTGGGTGCATGGGCGGATCGAACACTGTCCGGCTCTTCCCAGGCGCTGCCAAATAACGAAAGCTACCTGAGACTGGGGTTTGCAGCAGAATCCGAATACAGCGATCCGGCCCAGTTTGAGCCGGAGGTGCGTTTTCGTCTTGATGTACCCACCGCTGAGGAGAAACTGCGACTGGTAGTAGAGAGTGAAAGCGAGGAACTGATCCCACTGGCGGAGCGTGAGCGGGACAGGCAACTGACGGAACCGGAACGAACCGACACAGAGACAACCGGCGCCCTGAGGTTTCTGACGGATGTTGGAGACTCCATCAATCTCTCCACCGACATTGGTGGCCGGCTGCGACTACCACCCGAACTCTTCTGGCGTATGAAAGCGCGCAAGGGCTGGAAAATCGACAACGATTGGGCACTCAATGCTCAGCAACGTTTTTACTATTATCATACCGAAGGCTGGGGGGCCCGCAGTTGGGTTGGTTTAAACCGCTCACTGGGTAACGGCTGGCATTACTACAACTCATCCGAGCTGGAATGGATTCATTCTGAGCGCGAATTTGTCGGGGCCCATGTTCACAGCGTGCAGAAACGTCTGAATACCCGGTCGGTGATCACCCCTCGTATTGGCGTGCTTGGCGAGAGCCAGCCAACCTGGCGCACCACAAGCTACTTTACAGATATCACATGGCGCTACCGGGTGTATGACAATTGGCTGTTCGCGGAGCTGATTCCGGCCCTGGAGTATCGGCGCGATGACGGGTTTGACGACCAGGCGTCAATCGTATTCCGAATCGAAATGTACTTTGCAGGCACCATTGACCGGGAATGACATCAGAAATGAGCAGACCACTGCATAAAAGCCGGCCCGCCGAGGAAGCTCTGACACTCACACCGATTGCCATCACTCGCTCCTGCTTTCAGGACAAGTTCGGCGTTCCCCGGCAACCCGGCCTTACCCGCCATGCCCACGCGGAACTGGTTATACAAAGTCCCTTTGATCGTGAAGACGCTTTCCGGGGCCTTGAGTCAGCGAGCCATATCTGGCTTACCTTCCAGTTTCATGAAGCCGTTCGCGCCGAATGGCGCCCGGTGGTTCGGCCCCCGAGGCTTGGGGGTAACAAGAAAATCGGTGTGTTTGCCAGCCGATCACCTTTTCGCCCGAACAGTCTCGGCCTTTCAGTCGTCAGAAACGAAGGGCTCGCTCGCAAGAATGGCGAACTGGTCCTGAAGATCAGTAATCACGACCTGATTGAAGGCACACCGATTCTCGACATCAAGCCCTACCTGCCATTCTCGGATTCTGTCCCGGAGGCATCACTGGGCTGGGCAGACAGCGCGCCGACCGACAGATTGGAGGTGACCTTTGCACCGGAAGCCTCTGACCAGCTAAGCCAGCTTCCGGAGGCCGACTATCCGGATTTCCGCGCCCTGATTGAGGATGTCGTCAGTTACGACCCGCGCCCGTCGTTCCGCCGAGGACGGGATGAACAACGAATCTACGGAGCCAACCTGTTCGACAAGAATGTTCGGTTTCGATTTGTGAACGAAGATTCAATCATGCGTGTGGAAGTGATATCCGTCTGTTAAGATGCACCTTGGTGATTTTGTAGTCGACACAGGGAACTTGTGCCTTGCCTTCAAACCAGTTCTTCAAGCGTTTGGGTTTGCGCCCACTGGCACTGCGGTTGCTTGGGTGGGTGCTGCTGTACAGCCTGATATTGTCACTGGTGGCAACGGGTGTTCAGATGATTGGCGAATTCGAACGCCAGAAATCGGAATTGCAGAGCAGTCAGGAGCGCGCCGCTGACCTTATCGCCGGCGGCATGAGCACCAACCTGTGGGTGATGAATTTCAGCGAAGTAGCCAATAGCCTGGACGACATGCGTTCCATGCCTTTTATTGGCTATGCACGGGTGATCACAACCACCGGCGAAGAATTCAGTACCGGCTCCTACCCTGAAGGCCGGGTAATTACCCAGACATTCCCCCTCGAATTCAACCGTTCCAGTTTTGACCGTCCGCAACGGGTGGGTGAACTGACCATTGTTTCGTCGATTGAGCAGGTATATCAGGACATCTTGGAGCGCGCCCTGCTGAATCTCCTGTTCCAGTCCATTGTGGTGATGCTGGGCACATTGGGATTGCTGTTGATTGTACGGGTAGCACTGTCCCGCCACCTGGAAACCATGGCGGACTATGCGGCCAAGCTGAATCTGGATGCGCTTGTTGAACCTCTCAAGCTGCGCCGGCGCAACCCTTCCCGGCCCGATGAGCTTTCAGAACTGGAACAGGCATTGAATAAGATGCGGTTGCAGATTCTTGAGGACACCCGCTCCTTAAGGCAGACCACCATCCAGACTCAGGGCGAACGGGACGAAGCCATCCGAGCCAATCACGCCAAGAATCAGTTCCTGGCCAATGTCAGCCACGAGCTGCGTATTCCGCTTCAGTCTGTCCTCGGTTACGCCAATTTGCTGACCGACACGCCTCTAGACCAGGAGCAACGGGAGTATGTGAACACCCTCCTCAATGCCTCGGAAAGCCTGTCTTCCATCATCAATGACCTGCTGGATATCTCCAGCATGGAAGCCGGCAAGCTGGAGCTTGAGGCTATTCCTTTTGACCTGCGCGAAACCCTGAACGACCTGATTCATATGCTTGGCTCCAGGGCCCGGGAAAAAGGTCTGGCCCTGGAAGTACGGGTGGATGAAAACCTGCCCTGGGCGCTGACGGGAGACCCGGTACGCATTCGCCAGGTGTTGCTGAACCTGTTATCCAATGCCATTAAATTCACAGATTCCGGCCACGTGCTGATCAGCATCGAGTTTCTTGGCAGAAAAGAAGGCAAAGTGCGCCTTCGATTGGCGGTTGAGGACACCGGGGTTGGTATAAATCCGGAGGATATACCTCTGGTATACGAGCCCTATGTTCAGCTTGGTCAGCGCTTCCAGCGTCAGTTACCTGGTGCGGGGCTCGGGCTCACCATCTGCCGTCAACTGGTCGATCTGATGGGCGGCTCGATGGATCTGGAGAGCCGGCCCGGCGAGGGCTCTACCTTCTGGGTGGAACTGTCACTTCAGGAAGCAACCGACGGCTCCGCCAAGGTGCGACCGGATTCACGACAGGTGCAGGGAAGGCGAGTACTGGTTGTAGATTCCTATGAGCTGTCACGCAAGATTACGCTGGAGATGCTTTCCCGCTACGAGGTTCATATTGATGCTGTCCGGTCAGCAGGTGAGGCTCTTACCGCACTAAGGCAGGCATTTGACGCAGGCATTCCCTACGATGCCACAATTCTGGACGGATTCGTGCCCGACATGGATGCGGATTTACTGTGCCGCCAGGTACGGAGCAACCCGCAATGGGCCGAAATGAGGCTGCTGATCCTGTCCTCCAACCCCCAGCGAGGGGACGCCGAGCATTTTCGCCAGGCCGGTGCCGATGCCTTCCTGAGCAAATCCCTTCGGGAATCCTACCTGATTCCGATCCTGAATCAGCTGTTTACCCATGACACTCAACAGGAACGCCGGTTTCTTACCCGCTTTTCTCTGAAAACCATGACGGATGCTGGAAGTCGCCAGCGAGAAATCCCTTGCGGCCGGATGCGGGTGCTGCTGGTGGAGGACAATCCGGTAAACCGCACCCTTACCCGGCGGTTGCTGGAAAAGCTGGGCTGCGAAGTCATGACGGCAAACGATGGCCAGGCCGCTTCTTCGCTTTGGCAATGGCATCAGTTTGATGTGGTTTTCATGGACTGCGTTATGCCCCGGATGGACGGCTACGAAGCAACACGCCAGCTCCGGGCCTGGGAAACCAACCATGGTCGCAGCCGGGTACCGGTTGTGGCACTGACGGCCAGCGCTATGGAAGAAGACGAGGAACGTTGCCGCGAAGCGGGCATGGATTCCTTTGTGGCTAAACCTGTCAACCTTGAAATGCTACGGGCAGTGCTGGAACAATATTGTCAGGCTTCTGCAACATCCTGATGAAGCCGCAAGTCACCTGCCCGGAATCATGCCATGAATGTAGAGTGTCCCACCTGTAAGAAATCCGTGGAATGGAGCGAGACCAACCCCTGGCGCCCCTTCTGCTCTGAGCGCTGCAAGCTGATCGATCTGGGTGCCTGGGCCAATGAGGAGTATCGGGTGCCCGCCGAAAACGCCTCTCCCGATGATCTCGACCAGGGCGGCGAAGTTACCCGTCACTAACGTGTTGGTTGCGAGCCACTTACGGGCTTTTAAGTTGTTAACCACCCGGCAGATGTTTAACATCCGTTGACGTTGAAACTATCGCATATACCGGCAGTTGCGCCGGCCACGCTCTCATAACGACAGCAAAAAAGGTGTACACATGAAGATTACCCGCGTCTCAGCACTGGCACTTTCTCTAGCCGCCACTCCGGTTCTGGCCAGTGACCTGGATCTGAGTCTGACCAACGATTCGGTCAAAGGTCAGGTTAACTTCTTCGGCAGCCAGGAAGAGCTGCAAATGGGTGCTGGATACACCTACCATGAAGGTAGTCGCCACATTATCAACGCCGATTTTCATGCCCAGGGCCGCACTGCCCTTGGGAATCTGCCAACAACTGCCGGCATCGGCATGCGTGGCGTCGGCTGGGATGACGACGATGTTGATGGCGGTGCCATCGGCCTTGGCGGTTTCGCCACGGTGAACATTCCGACCGTGCCCGGTCTGTCGTTTGGCGGCAGCCTGCACTACGCACCAAGTATTCTGTCGTTCGGCGATTCCGACGACATGACCAGCGTAGAACTTCGGGGCAGCTACCGTGTCATCCGTAATGCGGAAGTGTTTGCCGGTTACCGTTACCTGAATACAGAACTGGATTTTGCCGGTTCTCCAGATGTGAATCTGGATGAGGGCGTGTTGGCCGGTATCAAGATCTTCTTCTGACCCCTTCGCCTCGGTTACCCGGCGCCTTGCCGGGTGACTGATTCGTGCAGCCATTCACGCCCTGCCCTCCTGATTACTGCTAGTCTGTCCGGACATTTGCAAACCGGACTGCGCTTTCATGAGACTGACAATCCCTTCCATATTGGCTACTTCCTTGTTGCTTTCCGCCTGTGGGGGCGGAGATAGCGCGATTGACGGCGCCAAAGACATTCCCAACCGGTTTGGCAACACTCAGAACGCGTTGGATGATTTCAGTTCCGGCAGTACCGGGGATTCCAGCAACGCCCGGGGCCTGAAGCCAAATCAGGTACGGGTTACCATGGAATTACCCGTTAATCTGGCACCTGAGGGCGAGCAAACACGGCGTAACCTTCGTATTGTGATTCCCGATCAGGTTCGGGTTTACCGCACCAACACCAGCGCACAAACCTTTGATGATGTTCGTTACTCCACTGAAAAAGGGACGGACGGCCACTTTATTCTGACCTTTGATAATGGCGTTCCCGTTGGTCCGGATGTGATCATTGAGGCCCGTTATGGCACCGCCACGATGACCGCTCTGGCAGCAGACGCCGACAGGGATGTAAAGGTGAACCCCTTTTCCCATTACCTGGTTACCGAGGTGCTCTGGCGCCGGTACTCCACCAATGATTTTCAGACCGTGTTGGCCTGCGTGGATAACGCGTCGTGCCTGAACAAGTATGTATGGGGAACGCTGGCCGATCAGGTACACGATTTTGAGATTGATATTCCGGAGAACGCTAACGTTACCCAAGCGACCTCTACACTGGCTAACCGGGCTGATTTTGCCAGCTATGTAGCAGATATGGCGGATTACGCACTGCTCGGCCAGGCATCCTCAGACCGTATTTCCGCCAGTGCGGCGGATTACAACTCCGTGTTTCTCGGCCTGGAGTTGGGCCAGACATTTCGCGAATCCAATGTGGCTGGAGCCGGCCAGTGGGGCGTCCGTATGGCTCAGGTAGAGCGGCTGACCGAGGACAACCGCGCCTTTTTGTATCCCGCACTGACGCTCACGTCATTCGATGCCTTCAACCTGAACATCACGTCTCTGGCCACGGACATACCTTACGATCGCCAAACGCAGATTCACGGTTTTTTCGAGCGGAATAATTCCGGCATTCCAGAGCAGCTCTTTTTCGAGCGCGGGACCGAAACCTGGGAACGAAACAGCCATTCCAGCGCCCCGGGCGCTGCCACACTGACCACCGAAACACCGGCTCGCTTGCTGGCGGGAAGAGCCCTTTACCAAACCATCACCAAACGAAACAGCAGCCTGATCAATGGCTGGACCAGAAACCCGTACTATCTGGATGCCTTTACTTCCGAACCGGTGAATGACCAGAGCGGGCCAGACCGGGTACTGACCAACTATTTCACCGGCGGCAAAGCGATCGCGCTGGAAGATGATAACGGCAAGCTCAAACGCCGGAACACTCTCGAAAACCACTACCTGAGCGCATTCGAGCTACACCTCCAACGTGCGGAGGCATTCCAGATCTCCGATATGGCCGGACAGGCCTATAACGTGGCTTACCTCTCCACCCGCTTCGCCGATGGGGCGCCTGCAACATTCGAAACCGGGCATGGTCGATGGGCATTCGGCTCAGCGAACGATCAGACTCTCAACGGCACCGCCAATGTGGATCAGTTCACCCTGGCCCGCAACGCCTCCGGTGGCGTAGCCACACCCGATACCAGCAACGACACCTGGAATCTGATTAACCGGCGTTCCCGCCTGAGCTCGGGTGATATTTATATGGGGCGGCTGGGGTTGTTCCGCAACGAGATCGACGAACGAACCAACTTCAACGACCCCAACTTTGGCATCCCCGACATGGGCCTGGGGGCGGCAACCCCAAATCAAGATCTGATGGCCTTTAACCTCAATGATGGCACCTTGGGCAGTGGCCTCCTGGTGGCAGGAAAAACGCTCACAGACGGAGCACTGACAGAAGGCACCTATCGGCTACAGGGCGCCATCGTTGGCGTGACCCAGGAGGAAAACCGGCTCTACCACGTGAACAATGCACAGCTGACCCTGGCGAACAGTTCTGCCAGCTTCGAGGGCACAACCATGATGGTGAACCACCTTATCGAAGACAACGAGGTGGTGGCCCCTGAAGAACTGCCGATGCAATTTAATGGCAGCTTCACAACAACATTGGAAGGGGGCATTTCGATTACCAGCGCCGGAGAATACGAGATGCGCGGCTTCTATACCGCGGCCGGCAACCAGGTCTTCCTGGTTATCAGCGACGATACCGGCCCGGAAATGAAAACCGGGCTATTGCTCGCAACCCTTGTTGAGGAATCCTCTGCGCCTTAAAACCTGAACCGCGGACAGCCCCGTATAACCTGTTATAATTCAAGCCATATCGATAGTAACGAGGGGTTTATGACTGCAGTTAACCGGGCGCTGATGCTGTTGATGCCGTTGTTTGCGTTTGCTGTTGCGGGTGCTATTTACACACCAACCGCAAGTCAGAACACCCTGCCGGGAGAAGGCGAAGGCGAAGTTACGCTGTCTTCTCTGCCACCGCTTCCAAATTGGGCGAATGAGGGTCTTCCGGACTTCTCAACCTATCAGGACACCACTGAAAAGAAAGTCGCGTTCTTCTCTTACCTCTATCCCAGAATTGTTCTCGCCAATTCCCGCATTCTGCTTGAGCGGGAATATCTGGCTTCGCTTGAGGAAAAAGCGGCACTGACCGAAGATGAGCTCACATGGTTGACGAGCCAGGGAGATCGACTGCGTATTGAGGCAGAGCCTGGCAGTGACCAGCAATTTGCCTTGCTTCGGAAACGCCTGGATGTTATTCCCCCGTCGCTGATCCTGGCCCAGGCGGCCAATGAATCCGCCTGGGGTACCTCCCGGTTTGCGACCGAAGGCAACAATCTCTTCGGTCAATGGTGCTTCTCCCGGGGCTGCGGACTGGTCCCGCAAAGTCGAATCGAAGGCGCCAACCACGAAGTGGCAAAGTTCCCGTCGCCTTATTACTCTGTGCGCTCTTACATTCAGAACCTGAACCGTCATCCCACTTACCAAACAGTTAGAGACATTCGGCTCGCTGACCGCAAAGCCCGGAAACCCCTGTCTGGATGGGAGCTTGCAGAGGGCCTGCTGGGCTATTCCGAACGCGGTGAAGAATACATAAAAGAGATTCGCGCCATGATCCGTTACAACAACCTGGAGTTCTACGACAAGGAGTTCAGAACTCTGCTGGGTGACCGAACCCCTGCGCAGTTTGAACGGCTGGCATCCGCCATACCGGACACAACCCTGCTGCCGGGTGGCTCCGGCGGCAAAGCGACCCCTTTCGAAGGCTGATTACTGAAACTGACAGATCAGAGATTTTCCAATGCTTGATTTCTTGCCCGCACCGCTAAAAGGTGCTCTTGCGGTGCTGTTGATACTGATCAACACCCTGGTGTTTCTTCCGCTACTGGTGCTTATAGCGCTGGCCAAACTGATTGTTCCTGTCCGGCCATTTCGTAAAGCGTGCACCATCGTGCTGAACGCCATTGCCTGGTACTGGATCGGCTTCAACAACACCCTGATGAATCTGCTCCACCGGGTGGAATGGGAGGTCCGTGGTGCGGAAGAACTCAGCAAGGAGCACTGGTATTTTGTCACCTGCAACCATCAGAGCTGGGCTGACATTCCCGCTATTCAATATGTACTGAACAGCAAAATCCCACTGCTGAAGTTCTTCCTGAAAAAGCAGCTGATCTGGGTGCCTTTGTTAGGAGTTGCCTGGTGGGCTCTGGATTTCCCGTTTATGCACAGACATACCAAGGAACAGATCGCCAAACGCCCGGAACTGAAAGGCAAGGACATTGAAGCGACAAAGGCCGCCTGTGAAAAATTCCGGTACACACCAGTGACCATTTTCAATTTTATGGAAGGCACCCGTTTCACTCCGGAAAAACACCAGCGCCAGAATTCACCCTACAAGCATCTGCTGAAACCCAGAGCGGGCGGCACGGCCTTTGTGTTTGGCGCCATGGGCGAGATGATTCATACCATGCTGGATGTCACTATCGTGTATCCCGGTGGTCGACCCGGCATCTGGGACTACCTGTGCGGACGGGTGCGCAAGATCGTGATCGATATTCACACCCGCGAAGTGCCGGAGCGTTTTCTTGGAATGGATTACGAAAACAACCGGGAGGTCAGGGTCGACTTCCAGCGATGGGTAAGTGAGATCTGGGCGGAGAAAGACCAGCGAATTGAAACATTGTTGGCCGAGAACAGCTAACGAATAACCCACGCGGGGCTGCGGTATTACAGCAGCCCCAGCTCCCGGGCCCGGACAATTGCCTGGGTCCGTGATTTAACATCCAGCTTGGCGTTTATCCTTCTGGCGTGGGTTTTCACGGTATGCAGCGAAATGTGCAATTTGTCGGCGATTTCCTGGTTTGATAGCCCCTGGGCGATCAATTCCAGAACGCCCTGCTCCCGATCGCTGATGGGCTCGGCCAGGGGATCTGTCGCCGTTACCACTGGCTCACAACCAAACAGCTGCCCAAGCGCTGCGGTAAAGGGCCCGTTATCCAGATGGCGATAGCATTTGTCCATCAGCGGCCCAAGCTCTTTCATAAGCTCTGCAAAGGGGCTTATAAAATGCTCCCGGCTCGCCTGGGCAACGACGCTCTCCAGCCTCTTCCGGGCGGCAGGAAGGCCTTTCTCGGCTTCCAGCAGAACAGCATCCAGCAAACCCGCATGCAGCTGAAGCCCCCAGGGCATGCTGCCCTCGTATTTCTCAGAGACAGCATCCAGATGTTCCCGGGCTCTCACCAGGTCGCCATTGGCCATATCAGCCCGCACCTGCAAGCAATCCAGCAGGCCTGGCATCATCGGGAAAAGCTCTGGTACACATCCACCTTTACGGTAAGGTTCCAGTTTGGCGATCGCCTGCGTCGCACTGTCGTGTTGGCCTTGAGCCAGCCAACAGCTGGCTTTCAACGCTTCCAGCACCGGTACGTACAGGCTCTCATCCACCTGCCAGGTATGCATGGTGCGCTCTGCCCGACCCACCCAGACGAAGGCATCATCCATCCGGCCCTGAGCGCGACACATCAGCACCCTCAACGCCATGGCGAGCAGCAACCCGAGATCACGGGTCTGTTCGGCATGACGGGCACAGTTGACCAGCAGTCGATCGGCTTCCGTCAGACGGCCCTGATGCCAGAGTACCAGGACCAGATTCAGTTGCAGGCGGGTTTCCCCGATTCGTGCCGGCCGGCTGAGCTCCTGCATGGCCGTATCCAGCCCGGTTCGCAAAAGTTGCTCCGCGTGGCGCAGTGCCCCCTTACCCAGTTCAATGCGGGCATGGGCGTATACCGCCAGGGCCTCAGACCCCGAATCGCCAGCTTCGCGGGCCAGCTTGGAAGCAACACGATTGGCATCCCGAGCCTCCTGAAAAGACCCGGCCGCACAAAGCGCGCTCGAACGAACAATTTGAGTCACCAACTGCGCCTGGGTCGACATACTACCCATCGCCAGCGCCTTGTCAGCCATGGCCAACGCGGGCTGCACAAAGCCCTCACCGCGCAATATAAACGCCTTCAAAGCGTAGATGCGGCCCTCATGCTCGTTCCGGTCCCGGTCATTGAAGCCTTCAAGAAGCTGCTTTGCCTGCTGGAACTGACCACCAATGGCATGTACCCAGCCGTAAACAATACGCAGCCGGGCGCTTCGCTCCAGCAATTCTGCAGGCAGGTTTTTTCTCAAGCTCAACAAAGAGGCAGTATCCTGGCCCAGTAACAGCGCCTCGGTACTCTCGGAGGCAATGCGCACGACCTCATCGCTATCACCGGCCAGGACCGCATACTTTAATGCTTCCGGGAATTGCTGGCGCTGCTCGAACCATCGGCTGGCCATAAGCATTCGGGTGATGTAGCCCCCCATCACCGGGGTTTGCAGCCAGGCCTGTAGCAATGGGTTCAGGCGATACCACCGGCCCCGGCCAGGGACCGGCTTCAAGGGCAGACCACGATCAGCAGCCTCAGACGGTGGCATCCCCGACTCTGACACGGAAGGCTCGATAGCGAAAAACAACTCATCCGAACAGCTGTCCATCTCGGCAATCGCCCGCAGTGATTTCAACTGAGCGGACCCCAGCTGGGCCGCAATACAGTCTTTCAGGAAACGCTCTACCGAAGGGGTTTCGTGCAGGGCCCGACGCTCCCCGCCCTGTTTCAGCTCCCGCCGATACAGTGCCAGTGGCGTTGGCCAACCTTCAGTCAGCCCGAATAAATGATCAATCGCGACGCTGGTAATCAGGCTGTCGGAGCGCGCTTTCGCAAAAAACTCAAAGGTTTCAGACCGTGAAAACTCCAGAATATCGGGTCCCAGCCTGGTGTAGTTGCCATTCAATTCCAGTGTGTGGCTCTCAAAGGGCACCGGAAGCCGAGAAGCCATGGCAACGGAAAGACCCGACGGCAGATGGGTGACCAGCTGATGCAATAAGCCGCTGACCGCCGGATTGGTAAGATAATGGACATTGTCCAGAACCAGCACTTCTCTGGCCTCGCGGGCCTGCCGACCTCGATTGACCAGAAGCATGGTCAAATGATCTTCAAAGGTACCGCCATTGGGCGGCAGCACCTCTGCCAGCCCTAACGCTATCGCAAGTATTGACAGAAAACGGGAGGGGGCATTGTCGCCGGCATTCAGGGCGATCCAGCGAACATTCACATCCGGTTCACTGGCAAGCGCACTGACCAGTGCGTGGGTTTTACCATAGCCTCCCGGTGCTTCTAACTGAAGCAACCGCCCCGGCTGCAAGGCCTGGCAGATTATTCGATCCAGATCCGGCCTTGCCAGGGTATCGCCTGGTACAGAGGGAACCCGCAGCCGGTGCTCCATAAGATCCCGCACCAGCTCACCGCTCTGTAGACCACTGTTCGCGGTCTGGAACTCGTCGTTGGCTGCACAGCCTTCTTTAAAGGATTTCACGCACTGCCCCGTTTGAAACCGGCCAGACGAAAGCCTGAACCGGAAAATAAGAGTCTTGCTCTTGCCGAAAACGGCATGGCGCCCTGCATGGGGTACGCCTTTAGTATGAGTCTTCAGGGAGAGGTTAAACTAAAGCAGGTGCCTGCTGCAAAAAATTGACGGGGAAAAAAGAGGTTAGAGGCGAATTTTTAACGCGGGAGACAAGATCAAACGGCAAAAAAAAAGCGAGCCGTGGCGGCTCGCTTTTTCTAACAGCTTTGAAGAGCCGCTATTAACGGGTACCAGCGCGACGCAGAGCCGCCGGCGTATAATCCCGGGACTGACGATCAACACCAAAGGTGTACGGCTGGTTTTCCTCGTTGGTCAGGCCAAGAGCCAGGTAACGACCGGAAAGCAGATCGTACAGTACTTCGATGGCGTACCAGGGTACGTTCTGGTCATAGAACTGCATTCCATGTGCTTCTGCTACACGCCAGAGCTCACCACGGCCATCGTAATGATCGATAACCGCCGCCTGCCAGGAGTCTTCATCAATGTAGAAGTCACGCTGGGCGTAAACGTGGCGCTCACCGTCTTTCAGAGTTGCACGCACGTGCCATACCCGGTGCAGCTCGTAACGGGTCAGCTCCTGATTGATGTGGCCGGCTTTGATGATCTCGTCATAGCTCAGGCTGCGATCCACCAGCTTATAGGAGTTGTACGGGATGTACATTTCCTTCTTGCCCAGCAGCTCCCAGTTGTAGCGGTCTGGCGCCCCGTTGTACATATCGAAGTTATCAGAGGTACGCATGCCGTCGGCTGCAGTACCCGGGCCATCGTAGGCAACCTGCGGAGCACGGCGAACTCGACGCTGACCGGCGTTGTAGATCCACGCCCGACGCGGCTCTGCCACCTGGTCAATGGTTTCGTGAACCAGCAGTACGTTACCCGCCAGACGGGCCGGGGCGGTAATGGCCTGTTTGAAGTAGAACAGAACGTTGTCGTCTTCACCCTGCTGATAATCGCTGAGGTAAGTCCGCCATGTCAGCTCGTCCTGGAACTTGACCACTGAGTAGTCGCCGCCGGCCGTCGGAGTAACCTGGCCAACGTTCCGTTGCACCGAACCACCGCGATACCGGGTGATATGGTTCCAGATAGCTTCCAGGCCGTTCTGGGGAATCGGGAACGGCGTCGCGCTCTCATAATTACCCAGGCCGTTACCGTTCTGAATCAACTCCACCTTGGTGGCGTTTTCAACGGTCTCGTCCATCACCTCTTTCGGGTACGCCGCCGTACGATGGGTCGGATACACCGGAATCTTGTAATCAGCGTATTGACGAATCATCGCCACCTGGCCTGGAGACAGCTTGTCGGCGTACTGATCAACATTGCTCTGATCAATGACAAACTCGGGCTGCTCATTCGGGAACGGATTTACATAGATACCGTCGCCCTTGTAGCCCGCCGGCGGAGTTGTTAACCCGCCGGTCCATGCCGGGATGGCACCGCCATTACCAGACTTCTCTGCACCCATCGGGGTCAGAGTATCGCCCAGCTTGGCCGCTTCTTCTGCAGAAACCGCGCCCCAGGCCTGACCGGTAAAGAGACTTGCAGCCAGTACACCTGTGGCCAGTAGTTTCTTGTTCAGTTTCATCTAAATTACCTCGTTGAACGAATTCGGTCCGGTTCAGAATGAGTAGGAAACGCTTGCACTCACGAAATCACGGTCGGTCAACTCGTTATACGGTTTGCCACCGAAAAAGTTTGTGTAGCCGATGTTGCCTGTGATCTTGTTCTGGTAAACCGCCTGAACAGACAGACCAAGTGCTTTGCTTCCTTCGTTGAAGGCACCACCCGGCTGCGGAGAGTAACCTTCTACGTCATGGCTCCAGGCCAACTGTGGCGACAGGTTCACACCTGCAAACACGTTCGGGTAGTCCCAAACCAGGCGGGTGCGATAGCCCCAGGAGAAGTCTGTGGTATAGCCGTCGTTCTCACAGTAGTCCGGGTTCAGATTCAGCTGGGGACAGATATCACCCGCAGGCGTGGGCACCGGACCTACGCCAAAAGTACCGGAGCGCCCATAACGTGCCTCGTCGTAGCCCGGCAGATCGTGTACCCAGGTCATACCCACTTCATTGATCAGGGACAGACGGCTGGCACCCATAACCTGATCGAAGAACTTGATCAGCGTGAACTGGAATTGGGAGACATTGTAACGGTCATAGGCAGAAGCCCTCAGACCGTTGATATCGAAGTCCGCTCCAAGTTCTTTTTGCCGCTGCTGCTGCAAGAGACTTACAGGCGTCGAATTTGGATCATTGGGATTGGTCGGCAGTTGCAGACCAGCGTAGATCAGCTCAAATGCGTTCCACTGAAGGGGCACATCCTCACGGAAGCTATACTCGGCGCCCAGCGACCAGCCGCCGGGCGTGGTTGTGTTGATACTGATACCGTAGAGGTCAATGTTCTCCGGGTACTCCATAAAGTACTCAGGGAACCCACCCGCCTGGGGCCCAGGACCATCGTTCAGCACACCGCTGACGTACGGCAGACGGCTGTTGTACTTAATGTAATAGAAGCCCAGCTCGGAATCATTCAGCGCCGGCACATACCAGCGAACCGCCACACCAAACTGGTCCTTTGAGTCCGCTTCTACGTCAGCAAGGCGATTAATGGCGTAACCACCAAGACCAAGTCCATCTGTGGCATCAATCAGTTGACTCTGAGCCTCGCTCACATCACCTGCTGGCCAGATTGGGCCACAGCCATCGGCGACAAAATCGATGGTGGAGAAGAAGGTCCCGCAATCGTCCGGCCGGACCGGCTCCCATTTGGCCTGAACGAAGGCTTCAATGGAGACGTTTTCAGTCACACCGGCAGACATGTAGAACATCTCAACCGGCAGCAGCGCATCCTTCAGCTCAGAGCCCGGAGCACGGAACGCCTGAACGTCTACCGGGTTGATGGTGTTGATACCACCCTGAATAAAGGTACTTTCACCCCAGCTCACCACCTGCTTACCATAGCGCAGGCTCACGGGGATGTTGCCGAAATACCAGTCAGAAAACACGTAGGCGTCGAGGATTTCGCCGCCTGAGGCATTATCCTTTGCTTTCTCGTTGAGCTCTACGTAACGGCGATTCTCGTCTTTGAGCTCGAAGTCATACCAATAGCGGCCACGAACAAAACCACCTACGCGGGTCAGATACTGACTGTCGACTGCATAATCCAGGAACAGCTCACTGTTACCCTTGATGATCTTGGAGATGGTATCGCCTTTGTCGAAATTGCGATTACCGTCGTCATAGTTGTTGGTGGAAGCAGTACCCCGCCCATCATGCGGAGCCAGAAGACGCTTGTCAGCTTCTTCTACTCGCCAGGAAGCACCGGCAGATAACGTGGTATTGAACTGAGCCTCAACATCACCCATGTAGAACGAGTATGCTGCTGCCTGGCCGGACACACCGGCGGCTATGGCTACGGCAAGTGGTAACTTGGTCCAACGCTGCCACGGTTGAGTTTTTCTTGTCATTGGAAGGCTACTCCGTTGTTGTTCTGAGTCGCTGCTCGATTGTTCTGGTGTTAGGTGTCCTGACGGCTGTACACACAGTGCCGTGATGATTGCACTATAGCTAAGCCTTTCGGGGGCTTTGATCAGTCAAAAGTATGATTTTGCTGTCACTCTCTGTTCAGCCGGGGCTCGCACTCCCTCACTATAGACAAGATTCAGGAGTGCAACCACCTGTCGTCTTACAGCATTTCGATCGCCATTGCGGTGGCTTCACCACCACCGATGCAGAGCGCGGCAACACCCTTCTTTTTGCCATAGCGCTTGAGGGCATGCATCAGGGTAACCAGAAGACGGGAACCGGTCGATCCAACCGGATGCCCCTGGGCACAGGCACCACCGTGAATATTCACTTTGTCCGGATCCAGGCCCAGCTCTTTGATAGGCATCATGGCCACCATGGCGAAGGCTTCGTTGATCTCGTAAAGGTCAACATCGTCCTTGGTCCAGCCGGTTTTCTGGAAAAGTGTCTGGATCGCGCCCACTGGCGCACAGGTGAACTCGCTGGGATGCTGGGACTGAGTGCTATGGGCAACGATCCGCGCCAGGGGCTTGAGGCCACGTTTTTCGGCTTCGGATTCACGCATCAGCACCAGTGCTGAAGAGCCATCGGAGATGGAAGACGCGTTTGCCGCAGTCACGGTACCGTCTTTGGCGAACGCCGGGCGCAGTGTCGGAATCTTTTCAATGTTGGCGTTGTGGGGCTGCTCATCATCCTCTACCACCACCTCGCCCTTACGGGTCTTGACGGTAACGGGGATGATCTCTTCTTTGAGCAGGCCTTCTTCAATCGCTTTCTTGGCACGATTCAGGGAGGAAATCGCGTAATCGTCCATTTCTTCCCGGGTATAGCCTTTCTTGTCCGCCATTTCCTGGGCAAAAGATCCCATCAAACGGCCGGTTTCGGCATCTTCCAGGCCATCCAGGAACATATGGTCCTGAGGCGCCTGCCCAGGCCCCATACGGTAACCCTGGCGGGCACCCAGCAGAATGTGTGGCGCGTTGGACATACTCTCCATGCCACCAGCGACCATTATGTCGTTTGAGCCGGCTTTGATCAGGTCATGGGCAAACATGGTGGCTTTCATGCCGGAGCCACAAAGTTTGTTAATGGTGGTGGCGCCAGTACTGTCTGGCAGCCCCGCCTTGCGCATGGCCTGGCGAGCGGGGCCCTGTTTCAGGCCGGCTGGCAGCACATTGCCCATGATGACTTCCTGAATATCGGCAGGCTGCAGGCCTGCGCGCTTCACCGCCTCGGCGATGGCAATAGCGCCCAGTTCCGGCGCGGACACCGGGGCAAGACTGCCCATAAAACCGCCCATGGGGGTGCGAACACCGCTCACGATGACAACGTTGTCCTGACTCATGCTGTGACCTCTCTGTTGGTTCTTTATGATTCTGGTTATGGTTTGTGGGGCGCTTCGAGATACTCCCGGGATTGCATTTCCAGCAACCGGGATTCCGTGCGCTCGAATTCAAAGCTCAGGCGCCCGCCCGAATAGAGCTCGGTGATGGGCGCCGCAGCGGAGATAATGACTTTGACGTTGCGGTCGTAAAACTCATCGATCATGTTGATAAAACGGCGCGCCTGGTCGTCCTTGTCGCCACCAAGCACCGGTACATTGCTGACGATAATGGCGTGGAACTGGCGCGCCATTTCGATGTAATCGTTCTGACTCCGGGGGCCGTCACACACGTCTTTGAAGTCAAACCAGACCACATCGTCTGCGTGGGCCTGGGCCGGAATCTTGCGACCGTTGATTTCCATGGTTTTACTGTGCTTCGCCGCTTCGACGGCCAGGGCGTCGAAACTGTTCCGCAAGCTGATATCCGCCTCATCATCCAGCGGACAGTGATAAAGCTCTGCCTGCTCCAGGGTGCGGAGACGATAGTCCACGCCGCCATCCACATTCACCACATCGGTGTACTTCTTTACCAGCTCAATGGCAGGCAGGAACCGGGCGCGCTGGAGGCCATCTTTATACAGGCCATCGGGGACGATATTGGACGTACACACCAAGGTAACCCCACGACCAAAAAGGCCATCCATCAGCGTGGCAAGGATCATGGCATCGCCAATATCGGAGACAAAGAATTCGTCGAAACAGATGACACGGGTTTCGTCCGCAAACTTTTTAGCCACCATTTCAAGGGGGTTTTTCTCCCCCTTCAAGGCCTTCAACTCGTTGTGGACACGCTGCATAAAGCGGTGAAAATGCACCCGCATCTTGCGCTCGAACGGCAGCGACTCAAAAAAGGTGTCCATCAGATAGGTTTTACCCCGGCCAACGCCACCCCAGAAATACAGGCCTTTAACCGGCTCTTCCCTACCCTTCTTGAGTTTGCGGCGCAGTTTGGCCAGCCCTTTGTTGCGCTCGTTTTCAGCAGCCACCAATTTATCGTACAGTGCCTGCAAGCGTTGAACTGCATCTACCTGGGCGGGGTCCTTATGAAAATCCGGGCGTTCAAGATCCTTTTGGTAACGCTCCCAAGGGGTCAGGTTCGCAACGGTATCGGAGGACGTAGCTGCAGTCATCAGGCTTCCTGAATAGTTGAATCGAGTGAAAAATCGGCGCGGTATTGTCGCCTATTTCGCGTTTTTTCGCCACGCCGGGCGGCTCTCGGGGCAATACGACGATTGGCTCAGTGTTTCAGCATGGGCTCAATCGGTTTGGGGCGTTATACTCCGTTTACGGGGATTGGCTCACTTCCAGGCAATATAAGGACGATTTTCATATGACAAACCTGATTCTGGCGGCAGTTGCCGCGTTGGTAGTTGGCATTGTCATCGGGATTCTGGTTGGCCGTTCCGGCCAGGGAGCAACGTTGCGGCAGCGCCGGGCGGAGCAGCAGATTGAAGAGCTGCGCAGCGAGTTTACGCGCTATCAGGCCCAGGTGAACGAGCACTTTATGGAATCCGCGCACCTGTTGCGCCGGTTCAACGACGCCTACCGGGATGTGAACCAGCATATGGCTCGTGGCGCCAACCGTCTGTGCAATGACGAAGACTGGATGGAAGAGCTGGATCAGAAATCCAAGGGCAGACTGGAGCATGGCAGTGATGGCGAGCCTTCAGAACCTCCCAGGGATTATGCACCCAAGGCCGACCCTGAGGCCAAAGGAACGCTTGCCGAGGACTACGGCCTGGACAAGGGCGAGAAGCGCCCGGCTTGATTCGAAATCAGAGGCTGCGCCACGCGCAGCCTGACAACGATCTTCATACCGGATTATCACAATCGATGAAACGGTGTGTAACACCAAACGCCTCAGCAATCGCCGCCCCTAACGCCTGCACTCCATAACGCTCTGTCGCGTGATGGCCCGCCGCAAAGTAATGAATGCCGCATTCCCGGGCGGTATGAGTTGTCGGCTCCGAGATTTCACCACTGATGTAGGCGTCTACGCCCGCCTCCAAAGCAACGTTGATAAAGCCCTGAGCGGCGCCCGTACACCAGGCGACGGTTTTGATTTTGTCTGCCCCGGCACCAACGTGCAACGGCTGCCTGTGCAGAGCCCGAGCCATCTCTAACTCAAACTTTTCCACTGACAAGGGCTCCGGCAACTCACCCTGCCAGACCAGCCCCCCCAGCGGCCTCGGATTCTGGATTCCGAGCACTTCCGCCAGTTGCCGGTTGTTGCCATACTCCGGATGATCGTCCAGTGGCAGATGGTAGGCGACGAGGTTGATGTCGTTGTCCAGCAATTGCTTGATCCGGTTTTTCTTCATGCCACGAATAGCCTGGTCTTCACCTTTCCAGAAGTAGCCGTGGTGGACAAGGATCATGTCTGCGTTTTGTGCGACTGCGGCGTCGATCAGTGCCTGCGATGCCGTCACTCCCGTCACGATAACGCCTACGCTCTCCTTACCCTCTACTTGCAGCCCATTGGGAGCATAGTCCTGAAAATTATCGGGCTGGAGCCATTCGGCTATTTTAACGAGGATTTCGTTTCTAAGGGCCATGACACCTCTCCTGCTCTATCTGACTCATGATCATCGTAAGCTGGCGTGCACTCAGTTCAGCGGTGACGGGCGGGAGGGGCTTTCCGGAAATTTCGGAGGCCA
>NZ_AXBW01000062.1:0-80270 GCF_000475355.1 Marinobacter sp. C1S70
AGGCATTCCTACCGCAACTAAGGAGCCTGGGCCAGCGCAGGTAATGGCGGAGCCGCAATCTGGCATGGATCGATTATTACGAAGTGCCATTGCCGGAGAAAAAGTCACTGGAGATGACATCGAGGCATTTCTGCACCGGATGAGTATTTCCAGAACGAACACTGGACGGAATGAGCGTTGGATTCACTCAATTGAACTGATCGCCGATACCGAGACAAAGTCCAGGGTCATCATTCTCCTGGCGATGGCGTTGGCTGCAGAGGGCAAGACCTCGGAATCAGTTCAACTGATTAGCCGTTACCGTGATCAGGTCAGTACAACGTACATGGATAACCTCCCCACCAACCGTGCAACTTCAAGACAGGACGTTCTGGTCTCTTGTTATGGTTGGCTTGTAAACAACACGATTTTCTCCGTACCGGGAGCATTTGTGGAAGCCTACCCGGAGGTCTTTTTTAACCATACGCCGGTCTGGGGAGCGACACGAGATGCCTACTTTCAGGTAACGCTGCCTGAGGACTCCCGTGAGTGGCTGGATGTGTTTTCTGACTGGCGGAGCTTGTTGAGCGATGTTATGAACCCGGCAGGTGTCCGTCTAGGCTCAATGTTCAACCTTGTGCACAAGACTAATTTGCAGGCCATTGCACTTATTGAGTATCGGCCAGAATTGTACTCTAGCTATGCTTCGAACTCGGACAGCTCTGACTGGCTGGACTCCTGGCAGTTTCTTGGCCCCTACGAGAAAGAACTTAATTCCAGGATTGTTGCGTTAGAAAATCAGTTGAAACGACTGCTCGTTGAGCGGCTGACTGAGCGGCATTATTTGCAGCCGGAGGATGCCACCCTAATAGTCGAGACTTTTACCCATCAGATACAGAACAATTTTTTTGGGGTTGCGAACAGTCGATATGCGGAGGACACAGAAAGCCTGATTAGTAATGTTTCAAATTATGGTTGGTCTGAGGGAATTCTATTAATCAATAGATTTCACCCTAAGTCTGCTGAGTTTCAGCTTCAAATTATTGGTGGCCACCTGATTTCAGAGGGCAAGTTCCGCCAGTTAGAGCGTTATATCAATTGGTTGTCCGGAGAAAAGTTTGGTCTATTTTTGGAGAGGCTGAGTGAACAG
Organism: Marinobacter sp. C1S70; assembly: GCF_000475355.1. Classification (NCBI taxonomy): domain Bacteria; kingdom Pseudomonadati; phylum Pseudomonadota; class Gammaproteobacteria; order Pseudomonadales; family Marinobacteraceae; genus Marinobacter; species Marinobacter sp. C1S70. The sequence continues at coordinate 1,130 of NZ_AXBW01000062.1, forward strand.
ACCGATGGATACTCTGAATATTTCGTGGATGAAGAAACAGGGCCGTCCGTCGCCGCGACGCTAACGGGTAACTTGGCTGCACAGGACTCTAATGGACTCGGGGCTATCATGGAGTGGATCAAGTTTGATTACGGTCAGTGGGGAAGCTTCAACAAGACCCCCGTGATGTATGCCGCTCACCACAATAATTTTGTTTCCTACAAAATCCTTCGGAATTCCCGCCCGGAGCTGCTAGCGAGTACTACGGTAGAGAACGAATATGGGGGGCCAGAGATATTTGGCAGGAACGTGCTGACCTATGCGCTGGAAAATTCGGAGTTTGACTTTGTCAGCGCTGTATTACGGGATGTTGGTGATTTTTTTGTTCCTGAAACTGATTCAGCCGGCAGAAATGCGTTGTTCTACTTGGGCCTGAACGAGAAAGTGAGCGAGAAGGAGAGAAAAGAGCTCGTAGGCATGATTCAGTCGATAGGGCTATCTCTGCCTGAAGCTAGCTTTGACTGTTCGTTGGCGCAACGACGAATTGAATTGCTGACCTGCGGCTCATCGGAGTTCGCTGCCCTCGATAAGAACTTGTCATCAGCGTACTTTGCCGCGCGGGAAAAAGCTGGTGATCCGAAGACTGTGCTGAATGATCAGCGCCGCTGGCTGAGCGGGGTCCTTGACTGCGTTGTTGAGGATGGCTTTGAGAGCTGTTATTCGTCGCGGATTTGGGAACTTGGGCGGGCAACAGAGTGATTGTGGCTAATTTGGCTTGTGAACGCGGCTTTTGTCAGTGGATAAGGTTGTTGAGTATCTAGGAACTTGGGGTAGGGACGAGAACAATATGGCGAAGTACGAAGTGAAACAAACCGCAGTCAGCCAGGTGCGATCTTACGTCCACCGATTGAGCAGCCTTTGGTTGTGGCGAATCTGGACGATTTGAAGCCTTATGTCTTTAGCGGGTAATTTTTTATCGCCGGAGGTAGGAGTCCTGGCCAAGTGGATTTTTCACAGAATAATCCACTTGGCTGAGGTTTCTGAGGATGGAGGGTGGTGGTCACCATTCGGGGCAGACGCTATTGAAATGCTGAACACGCGCAGTGCAGAATCGTAATGTGAATCCCGGACTATGACTCCAAGCAGATTATTGGCATAAAGCGACATTAGTTATCGGAGAGCTGATGTAACGTCTAGCTTCACTACCACTGCGAACGGAGTGGCATTCTTATATGGAGGACGATGGGCTTTCCTGGACACTAAAGCGCTGAGTCCCCCGTCAGCCCCTGAAGCCTTTAAACCTCCGTGTTGCCCAAGCTTCCAGAGCATCAGCCTTCCAATACCCAACAACACCAATGGCCAGTAACGACAAGACAAAGCTTCCATAACCGATGAGCGCTGCTGTCATGTTCATGGTGCCTCCGTGTTATCTAGTGCTGGGTGTTCATCATACCTGCCCGGAGATATCTCTGGCGAGTATCTCAACTTCTGAAGGGTCATGGCCTGAGGCGAGCCAGTCCCTTGGGCTTAGGCGGCGGTTGCCGAGCAGCAGATCACCGTTTTCGGCCGTCATAAACCGGTTCAGGGTAAGCAGGTTCACACCTGGGCCAATGTTCTGAAAAATGATCTGAAGGTGGGGGAGAGTGGCTTTCTCTGTAAACTGCCAACGAGGAAACAACAACTCTCCGTTGGGAGACTCAAACGTATAAAGCCCCGGGGGTGTCTTCGCAATAAGACCGCGAACCGCTTCTTTTGGCTTGGAAAGACGTTGGGCTACCTCGTCCAGAGTAAGCGCTTGCTGAATGATGTCTCGCACCTCATTCTGGAGTTGCTGGATCTGGCGGTGGATTATTTCGTCGCTGGTATGGCCGTCAGCGTCTGTGAACCTTGCTCCGCCGGCTTTGAGAATGTCCCTTTCATTTGGCGATAGGGGCTGGCTTTTCTGACGAGTTTCGTTATTGGGCTGTGAGTTCGAAATGCTGTTCTGGATGTTTTGAGACAGCATGTAGGCCAGATAGTCTTGACTCACCTCCTTAGCACGCTGATCATGAATTTCGTTGTTTGATTGCAAATCCCAAGCCCTCCATTCGGATCAGCAGCACAAAGCTGGCGATGCATTTGTGAACGAGACTGGCACAGAGTTCTGTTCCATATTGGTGCAAGTTACCTTCTATCTATCATTGTTTTTTGGCAATTGGGTATCCTTAATCTTACAACAGTTAACGCTTTCAAGCCTTATTGCACTAGCGATGGCAGAGGGGGATGGTCACGAAGGGATGGCGGCAGATTGGTTCAGGAAACCGGTCCAATTATGGGGACTCAACGGCACCTCGATTCTGGATCACTTGTTGGGCGATCCCCGAAACCAGTCATTTGCTGCCCTTTTCCGACAACATTGATCGCCGACGGCTTGGTGCAGGCCCGTCGAATTCGTGGTCAAATTTGACCGTCCATTTGATTGTTCGTTGGCAGGCAACACGGAGCATGTCCCGAGATGAAAACAGAACGACCAACGGAAAAGGAACTACTGGAAGGGCTCAATCCCCACACTGCCCATGCCGATGAGTTGGCAGAGCCGCTGCCTCGGGAGCTTACACCTCTGGAACGCCTCAAGGGTTCGGTTAAGCGCTATGACAGGCCGACCGACCCGGTTTGGGACGAGTATTTCGAGTCTGAAGGCGCTAGTGACGACTTTATGGAGGATCGAGAGCAGCCAAAGAAGGGATGAATATAATGGTCCTGTGCTTGTTCATGCAGGCGATAGTCTGGGCCAGGGCACACTGGAGAACATTGAAGAGCTCAATGACTGGCTCGGAACGTTGCCGCATCGCCATAAGATTGTGATTGCAGGCAACCACGACCGGGCCTTTCAGGAGACGCCAGATCTGGCCAGGCAGGCTTTGACCAACGCCATATACCTGGAAAACAGCGGCGTCGAGATTGAAGGCATACGATTTTGGGGGTCCCCCTGGACGCCGACTTTCATGGATTGGGCGTTCATGCTGGAGCGTGGTGAGCCGCTGTACGAAAATTGGCAAGGCATTCCGGACAACACCGATGTTCTCATCACCCTCGGCCCGCCTCACGGCATTGGAGATGAGGTCAACCTGGGGTTCAAATGCCAGAATGTCGGATGCGTTGATTTGCTTCACCGAATCCAGCAACTCTCACTCAAAGCGCATATCTTTGGCCATATCCACGAGGGCTACGGGGAATACTGGCTGGGAAGCACGAGACTGATCAATGCCAGCACCTGTACTGCTCGCTACGAACCCAACAACGAGCCTGTCGTGGTAGAGATATGACAAGGTCATATTTGACCAAGGAGTTTGAATGACAGCGGAAGAACTGATTGAACATCTGAAATTACTGCCGCCGGAAACGCCTGTCCTGGTTGAGGGGTACGAAACAGGATTCGACGATATTGTCGAGTTCACCTCAGAACAGGTTGTCCGGTACCGACATGCTCAGGAGTGGGATGGTGAATACCAACCACTCGATAGGTTCTCCAGCCAGGAGACTGCGGCGATGCAAGCCGCGGTGATACGCGGCCGAAATGGAAATAGAAGGTAAGACGATGATAGGGCGCAAACGCTACAGCTTGAGTGATCTGATGGCCCAATGTGACCTGAGTGCCCCAATGCCAGAGGCATTTCGAGAATGGGATCAGATGGTGCCAGTTGGCCTGGAGCAGGAAATCACACAGCAAGCGGCCGATGTCATTCTCCAGGCAATACGGGTTTTTGAGTCCCAGGAGCTTGCGTTCGAGTGGCTACAGCGCCCTGTTCCGGCGCTCGAGGGTGAAAAACCTTTCGACCTGCTGGGCACTGATGAGGGCTGCTTCTCAGTAGCTTCTGCGCTCCAGAAAATTGCGTGGGGAGACTTCTGTTGATGCATGCTGTCGCCGGTCGCCATATTGCTATTGGATCCTCTCTGGCAGTCAAGGAAACCGTCTTTACCTGCCAGTGTGCTTCCTGACCACTCAATCAAGCCGTCAACTGCAACTGCGGAAGATTGCCGTCCGTATTGATCGATTTTCTTACTGACTCTCAGAACGCCGAGGTGTCCGGCACGTGATTGGCTTGAGAGTCACTTCAAGACTGATTTTGGTGGTGTCAGTTTGAATCGGAGGACTCGGATAATTCGTGGATTTCCCGCCAGAGCCTGGCATGTGATCTGAGCACCAAACCGCCAATCAGTCCGGCCGGCGTGGCTAGGATCTTCGACACGACCAAAACCATACTAAAAAGTTGTCCCACCTGCCTGATTTGCTTTCCGCATGCTGAAAAGTACGCAAAAAACACACTTTTCCGGCGCCCCCTGGTCTTTTTTCTCTGAAAAAATATGAAGTCGTGATGCCTATGGTTTGCCTTGGCACGTCATGGATGTCGCCTAACTGCCCGGTATTGCCATCGTTTAGAGCTGCTCGACCAATTCGAGCCTGGAGCGTAATAGCAGAATGGTTGAGTTGTAATCCAGCGAGCTGGTGCGGTTAGGCAATAACTTCACCCCAAAACCATGCGGTAGAAGTCAAATGTCCGGCTATCCGGACAAGATACGGTGAGAGCTTAGTCACGGGGTAATGGCAGCGATATCGTTTGGGCAACTTCCGAAAAAAAATATGGGAAAGCTCTGGGAAATAAACTCTTATGGGTATTTATGAAGAATCCGATTCGTTCGACGGCACTATCGTAGTATTACACCCGGCAAGTGCACCGCACGTCGTTAATTCCGGCGGGGTGCTTGAGTTTGAGGAAGATTCTTCAATTGTCCTGCCCGCCCAAAAACAGCTAAAGGACGCCGTCGTTTCAGCTCTTAACGATTTTCGAGATTTGAAGAAATTGGCGGCGATTTACGTAGAGTGGCGTCTAAGGATTGAGCCTGCGCACAATGTTGAATTTCCGGCAACCTACGTTGTGAGGCTGGTAGGAGCTGGGGTTACCACTTCAGAAGTAGAAGGATTTAGAGCTGCGGCTCGCTTTGTATTTAGAGATTTGCTTCCGCAGAGTCTCCTGGGAGAGCCGGAAGACGAGCATCTTCTTTCTACTAAGGAAAAAAAGTTTCTTCGAACCCTTAGCCGGGGGATAGCGGCAAAATTTGCCAACCGGTCGATCAAGCAAGGCGTCATGGTGAGGTTTGGCTTTGAAGATCTCAGTGGTGCAACGGTACAGGGTGTCATGCCGGCTTTGACGGTCGAGCAAAAAGCTCTTGGCACTGTGCGGGCAACTGGCAGGCCGTTAGGGTTCGACGAGCAAAAAAGTACGGTGACTCTGTGGGTGACACCTAGCTCCAGCGATGATGACACCCCGGAACTCGAGGGAAGAACTGAGATTTTGTGCCATGATCTGGAGTTCCTTCGTGTCTTCGCCAGAGCTTATGCGAATCGCAGTTTGGTGAAGTTTCAAGCGGTGAGCCAGCAAGATGCCAGAAAGCAAAAAACGGTATTGACTCTTCTTGAACTAGCTGCAGTGGCGGTGGACCCTGCGGAGAGCTTCAACCTTCAGTTAGGGTAGGTGGGTAACGGTTTCAGTGGTGCGGGTTTCGGGCAGTAGGACGATGCAATGGCGATATAAAGTAGTACCAACTCCAAACGGTCATGGATTTGGGTAGCCACCGGACTGCTGAGGACTAATCCCGCGTAAGAGCGGGCCCTTGTGTAACTTTTATCGTAATCCTCGTTGAAGGTATCCAATTGCAGCGGTTCGACCGCCGTTACAAATTCACCTGCTAAAACCACTCTTTGAGCTCGGGGAGCATAATCCGGTTTGCTCTTTATGACGACTTTGTACGAATTCTCGGGGATTTTGAAGGCGTCCACCAGAAGCCGCATCAGGTGAGCATCTTCGACCTCATTCATCAGCAGGTGGCCATTTCTACCAACGAGATTCGAGGCCTGGGCGAGAGATGGCAGTGGTCGGTCAGTGTCCAGTTCCTCAAAGTTGTGCAGCTCGTCGCACATATGCAGCAATCTGGGCCAAACGGCAGCCGAGCGGGACTTCAGTAAATACTTCGGCAATTTGGTGCCATACACGAATGCTTTCTTCATTTGTTCCGGGTCATAGACTTTGAACCGCAGCCCCGCATTTATCCGGTCAACTAGAATTTCCACATCGGCAAGTTCTCCTGGTGGTAGGCGAAGCATCGGTTCGATTCCGTGAGCCGCGTACCCAAGCGCCATCAGTCTCAGAGCTTCCATCACAATAAGGGGCGTGAGTCTGGTTCGCTGTGCAAAAATGGTGGGAGCCGCACTCTCGACTTCACTGGCGGATTTTACAGGCCAACGATCAATCTGGAGGGCCTTTGAAATCGTGCCGGCGTAGTGGGTGGTTACCGGAGTGAGCCTGTCTGCCCACTCTGTCATCATGCGGTTATAGGAGCGAAATTGCGTTCGAGGCGAGTGGTGCCCGAGCGCCCGGGCGATCGCCATAGAGCCGCGTCTTGACGGCAGCCCGTGGTTGCCGAGCAGTATCTTTCGGAGGCTCTCCCTATCGACCGATTCAGTGAGTTTTTGGGCAAGCGGTGTGTCTATCTCAAACAAGGCGCTGTTCAGCACATTACAGAATCCGTGGCGGGCCTGGTGCAGGCTCATGCGGGTGTTTCCCGTCACCAGTTTAAGCGTCCGGGCAATATCCGATGGAATGGATCCCGCAAACGGCGTGAGGTTACCCTCTTTGTCGGCAAGGATCGGCTTATTGTCGGCGTTACCCAGCCTGGTCGTATATCGTGTCAGTATTGATGTAACCAGTGACCGCTCGACAGCACTCAGTTGAAATACCAGCGGTACAGCTCGCCGGCTGTGGACGCTGCTTTTCAGGCCACGTATGGAATTGCTTTGAACCAGTACCCAGGTCAACCCAGCGGCTTCGCACCAGTCCGAGCGGAGTAAGCCAATAGCCTCCTGGGCCCTGAGCCCGAAGCGGAAACCTAACAGAAGTACAAAGGCGGCTTGCATACCCCGTTCGATCTCCTCGGTGTCAGGATGCAGGAGCAGTTGGAGGGCCTGGAGGTACTCGCTTTCTGAAAAGAGCCTGGGGCGAACCGAGCGTCGGGCACTGCCGAGATCAAGTTCGTCCCAGTCGGGAGTGGATACTCCGCGCTCACTCGCCCAGTCGAAGAACTCAATAAGGCGTGCCGAAAAATACGCCAGGTCTTTCAGTTTGTCAGCGCAGTGAGACAGCATTTTGGCGCAAAGCTCAGTGACGTCCTCCTCGGCCATCAACAGCAAATCCGCCTTGTAGGCGAAACCACGAAATGGGCCAGACAGTTCACTTAAGTACCGTTTGATAGACCCAGTCGCGTAGGCTTTGTGCGCGAGGTTAGCTCGGCCTTTACCTTTTCGGATTCGGTGTGCGACCCAGTAGCCAAGTAGCAAAATGGCGCTGCTTACAGAGTGAGCATGGGCCCGGCAATACTGTTCGACCTGTTTGGCGATCTCTCGTGACTTGGCTTTTGTGTATTGGTTCAGGATGTCCTGCAGCCCTCCAAGAAAAGCCTTCGCTGAGTCGTAAAAAGGTTCGGGATAAGTACCAGAGGCTGATGCTGGAATCGGGGGTAAATTTTCAGTTTCTGGTAGGCTCTGCTCTGGAGCGGATTCTGGTGGTTGATATCGCTGACCTTCTGTAAGGCGAAAATAATCGTACAAGCACAGGCTGGTAGGAGGGTTTCTATTGCTGAGAGCGCCTGCCACCATACCTGGAAGGTCAATCAGGTTGGCCTGTTCAATTAACCGGCTCAGCTCTTTTAACAGCGCGCCTACCGACCGCTCGTTTCTTTTTACATCATCAAGGTGTCTGGTTTCCGCCAGTATTGTGGCCAGTGATTGTAACGACTTCGGGCAGGGTGCTGTGTCGAGATCCTTGCTGTCTTTGATTCCGAGTCCTTTTGCCAGCAGTCGTCCGGTGGTGTGGTCGATCTGATGCCGTTGAACCGGTTGATTGTAATTTTCTAGCTCCAAGGACTCGGAGTATTCCACGTACACTCGTTGCTTGTGTTGTATGACCCGGAAATTTTTTCCTTGAACCAGATCTTCCAGCAGTCCGAGATAGGAAATGCGCTTTTCGATTGCAACGAATGCTGTGGCCAGAGCCAGACTATCAGACTTTGAAAGTCGGGCTTGCCGGATGGCCTGCTTGGTGTCCTGTGCCCACCGTTCAAGATTAGGCATGATTTGAAGCGCTTTGGGGCAAGTGTCTCTGACCAGTGAGCGTTCGGAGCCTAGCCTCAATGTTCTATGTCGTATGAATTGTCGTGTATGGGGACTGTGTTCCTCCAGCCATTGGACCAATACTTCCATCCGAACAGCCGCCTGAGGGTGCGGCATCCCGTTTTCGCGGGTGATCATCCTTTTTACCAGGCCATCAACGTCGCTTTGGTTTAGTTCGTGCTCATCGCTTGCTGGCCTGGCATCTAGCGCCAAGTCCAATTCTTTCCGGGCTGCAGAGCGTGCCAGATCACGAGCTCTGAGCCGTTCCGTGTGTCGCCGTGCCTGGCCAAAACAATCAGGCTCCCGGTAAGTATCAACGGTTTGTTTGGGTTCAAAAGCAGTGATGCCGTAGCTGGCTTTGGGTAGCGGCACCATAAAACCTAGCCGGTCAAAGCAGTCGTCCAGGGCGTCCTTATACCGTTCACGGTCCTCTCGCCAACACCTCGCCGAGTGATCACTGTAGGAGGTTGTTCCCCGCTCCCCATGGCCCATCCAGCCGTCTATGACTTCGGGGTGAACGTTCATTCGAGCCAGCTGCTGGGCAAACCTGTGCCGAAACAAGTTCTTTGGAAGAGGCCACGAGAAGAGTTCCGTCCCTGGGACAGCTAAATCGTTTAAGGGATGCCAGGCACCATGGCTATCGAGCAGGAAGAACAGGGGCAGGGTGTCGGAGTTTCCTTCCAGAACCTGTTGGATGCGATGTGCAAGGTTTTTGTGTTGATCTGGAAGGCTCGCCTTAAACCGACGAAGGTGCTCAAGATAGTCCGCCAATAGCCTGTTTGCGCCACCTGCAAGCGGAACCATTCGTCCGCAATGAAGGCCGTCGTCGGATTTATCGTTGATAAAGACGGCCGGAGGGTGATCACAAAAGTGGGCGATCGACTCGAAAGGCTCTGACAGGTTACGGCAACCGGTTGCGGCATTCAGTGCCGTGACAGTGTATTGGACCAGATGGTTGTGGAAAATGATGGGGTCGCCTTGCGAGCTATCCAGCAGTGTTTGGGTGGCTTCCCGAACGCCCTCGACCAAAATGGACTCGAGTGGCGTAAGGAGACTCCCGAGGAGATTGGTCCTCTCATCGCCTAATGCGGGGTTCTGCAATGGAAGCCCAAATCCGTTTTGGACTTGAGCGATGCTCCAGTTGGCGTACCCACAAGCTGCTGGTAGCGCTGCTCGAGGGTGGGCAGAAAGTATGCGGGCCAATGAATGATCGCTCGACTGATCGAAAACACTTTGGGACTGTGCGTTAGCGAGTTTGGCGCTGGTGAGTCTCGGGAAATGCCGATTTGCGTGTTGCCTGAACCAGGTTGTTAGAGCAAGAGGGCTGGCCCTCGCCCATAGTTGCCGCAGAGTGGAGATGTCTGGGAAAACATGAGTAGCCTCTCGGAGAACGCTCTGTATCTGCTCTGGCAGAGTGACGCGGAGACTGTCTTGGAAGGGTTCGATCAGAGGTTGAGCTTCGGCATCCGGAAGCCAAGAGCTGTGTCGCCTTGGTCGTTCCCTGTGGGCTGTTACTAGGTCTTGGGAAATGCTCCATTCATCGCGTAAGTCATCCGTTATTTCAATTTCCTGTATGAACTCCAAGGAGCGTTCAAGATGAACGGCCAGCCAGACTAACGCAGCCCCCAGTTTGTCTTCAGGACGGTCATCAGCCAGAGTGCAGTTAATCCACTGATCGAGTTGATGAGCTTCTGGGGGAAGAGGTTTCTCCCATGACCAGGGAAGATAGTTCGACAGTTCTGCCGTCTGCATTAGTATGCTTCGGCCCGAGAGTTTCTGCTGTTCTGGTGTTTCTTCCGGGTTGATGCCGAACAGCAGCATTTGTTGCAGGGCTTCTTCGTCAGCAGAGTCTGTTTCGCTGTCTGAATAGGCAAGAAGTTGAGGCCCACCCGCCGAGCTACTCAGATCCAATGCGCTCTCTGTTGCTTTGAGCAGGTTTGTAAAGGAAGTTTGAAAAGCGGTCTCTGTTTTTTGAACTCTGGTGGGGTTGAGTTGGCCCTCTGCAACCCGTTGGATGGCTTTAAGAAGCAGCAGCTCTTTACGGGTTTCTGGCCCTGAGTATCTGGCAATTAACTGAGATGCAGCGTGTCGGATGGCCAGGTTGAATTGGGAGTAGGAGTAGTGGTCTGACGGGCAGGCTTTCAATGACATTTCAAGAATGTTGTCAATAAGTGTCCATTTGCTGTTCTCTCCGGGGAGGCAGAGTGTGCTGGCGACCTGCTGAATCTGGTTATCGTGTGGGCAGTTATGCTCTGCGGTTCTTTCCAGTGCCTGTACGATCAGCCATATTTTCAAAGTTCTTCGTAAACGGTCGAGCAGGTTATTGTCGGAAGGGGGCTGAGGTTGGATAATTAGTTCGAGTAGAAAATGCTCGTTTTTCAGATCTGCTCCTGCCGACCGCAGAATAGTCTTCGTGTTGCCTCTTGATACGCCCTGGTGAAGACCAGAATAGTTATTGGCAAAGTCTTTATCTTGGTTTAATGAGAAAAGAAGCCTGTTTAGGTGGCTGATGTAGGGATTGTCAGCCCACTGATGCAGAATGGCCTTTGAGTCCGGGTTAGAGAGTTCGCGATACAGGTTTCCGATGATCGTGAAGTTTTCAGTGAAGCCAAAGGCGAGCGCTATGGCGTCGAAGATGTCGGAGACGTTGTTTTGTTCAGCCCAAGAACGGATGGCTTGAAAGTGAGGGCCTGGATGCCTTAAGGTCAAGTCCTCGTTGTCTGATTGATCAGCCCCGTGCCATTTCTGCTTGTCGTTACTTGGCATTGTTGTACTTAGTCTCCACTCTCCCTTCTATCCAAAATTCTAATTCACACATCAATTTATATCAAATATCATCAATTTGGCACAAAAAAAGTGTGCCTAAAACATCAGTCTCATAACCATCCAGCCCCCGCTACCAATCCAGAAAAGCCAGCTTTTGCTGGCTTTTCTCGTTTCCGGGGCCAGTGTTTTGTTTTGGCCCTGATTCTTGCAAGGCAGGCCAGTTTTACTGGTCTGCCTTTTTTGTTTGCCCGGCGAAGCCGGCAAACCCGGCCATCTGAAAGAAGATGGCGTCACCCCGACTGAGGGGAAGACAATCCGACTGGCAAGGGCGTCACTGGCCAACGGTGGGGTCTGAAGGAAGCCATAGGAAGTTAACGGTACACAACGCAAGTGAACCTGCTTCGGCAGTCCAGGTGGGTCAGCGTGCAAAATAACGCGAAGCCCGATACTCAGTCAGACCTGGGCTGTGCTTGAGGGTGGCATCGTTAACAGGGAGCCGGTGCAGTAACCGGGGAAGCCTGACACCGAATCCGGCGATGCCGGAGGCTGTGGCGCAAGGTGAAAGCCGAGGCCGTAGTCGGTGCGAGGTGGCAGATGAAGCCGTAGTAGTGAGGAAGTTCCGGCCTGAGAAGCCTGGTAACAGCGTGGAGGACAAAACCGGAACGACCGCTGGCGGAGGTTCAGCGGACCGGTCAGGGTCAAAAGCTCTGGTCGGATGCGAAGGGCGGAAGTCATTAACGAGAGTGACGGACGACGAGCGAACAGGTGGACGCTGCGTTCACAAGCTGCCCGACGGGGCAGGGACGTGCATCGGGGTGCTGCGGGAACGCAGTGGCTCTGGTGTTCTCCGAACAAGGGAGTAGAGCGATACCGTGGCGGCAGATTGCCAGAGCGCTAGTACCCGGACGGATCGCCTGAAACAGACCGGCAGCCAGACCGATCCTCGAAGCCGTCACCACAGAGATGAGCAGGCATGAGGAAATACTACAGTCTGTACGGGCAATTGCTGTCAAAACAGTGCCTGTATGAAGCCTTCAGACACATCAAACGCAACAAGGGCGCGGCCGGAATCGATGGGCAGAGCCTGAGTGCGTTTGAGGCGAATCTGGAGGTGGAGCTGTCGTGCCTGTTGCTCGAGCTGAAGGAAAAGCGCTATCAGGCGCAACCGGTCAGACGCGTTGCCATCGCCAAGGATGACGGCGGTGAGCGTCTGCTGGGCATTCCGACGGTTCGGGACCGGGTTGTGCAACAGGCGCTGCGCCGTATTATCGAACCGATCTTCGAGCCGGATTTCCACCCGTCGAGTTACGGGTATCGTCCGAGACGCAGTGGTCACCACGCCATCGGCAAGGCGGAGTTGTTTATCCGCCGCTACCGGCGTGACTGGGTTGTGGACATGGACCTGTCGAAATGCTTCGACACGCTCAACCATGACCTGATCATCCGCCAGTTCCGCCAACGGATCACGGACGGCAGTGTCCTGTCACTGCTGCGCCAGTTCCTGGAAAGCGGCGTGATGGTGGGGTACCACCTTGAAGAAACGGAGCTGGGAAGCCCGCAGGGCGGCGTGATCAGCCCGCTGATTGCGAACGTCTATCTGGACGCCTTCGACCAGTTCATGAAAGCCCGGGGTCACCGGATCGTCCGCTACGCGGACGACATCCTGATCCTGTGCGGCTCACGAGCGGGCGCGAAGAATGCGTTACGGGTTGCCCGGCGCTATCTGGAAAATGAGTTGAAGCTGACGGTCAATACCACCAAAACCCACATCGCCCATAGTGATGAAGGGGTTAAGTTCCTGGGCGTGGTGATACATAGCAAGTACACCCGCATACAGGGAAAGAAGGTGGTCAGGCTTAAGCAGAAGCTGAAATCACTGACGAAGCGAAACCGGGGCATCGGACTCGCGGCCATTATACGTGAGCTGAATCCGGTGTTGCGGGGCTTTGTCAGCTACTTCCGGGTGGCGAACTGCGCGCGGGTGTTAAAGCAGGTGATGAGTTGGCTAAGGCGGCGCCTGCGCTGCATCCAGCTCAAGCAGTGGAAAAAGCCGAGTCGGCTGCATCGGAGGCTGAAACAGCTGGGTTACCAACCCCCGTTCCGGCACATCCGGATGCAAAGCTGGCGCAATGCAGCATCTCCACTGGCCAGTCTGGCCCTGCCCAACACCTACCTGCACAATGACCTGCAGTTGATGGATCTTGCGAAGGTCAAAACCGGCATCACTGTCCCCGAGTTCGGGGTAAGTTAATGGCATGAGCCGTATACGTGGCCCGTATGTACGGTTCTGTGAGAGGGATGAGGCGGTAACGCCTCACCCTACTCGCTGTTTCCGCTTCTCTGCGATGTGCCGGTGTCCCCTCAATTCCTTTCGATTTCCGTCTTGCATTATGGTGACGGAAAAATGACGATTTTTTATCTATAAAAATGACATTTATCGCATCATCATCGGCGTCGATTTTATAGTATTTCACAAAATCGACGGAAATATGGTGGTGAATAACCGTGAAACGCGTCATTTATATGTCAAGGGCATGGATTGCCGCGTTGTTGGTAGGGATGGTGCTCGCGGGGTGCGGCGGCGGTGGTTCCGGGGGTAGTGAATCCGCGACTCAATCTGGCAGCCTACCCAATACCGGAAGTAGTGTTGGCAGTGCTCAGCCGGTTGCAGAGCGCTCTGCTGTATTGAGCTGGTCTGCGCCTATGACTCGTGTAAACGGTGAGTCGATCGCGATGGGAGAGCTGGACAGATACGTGATTCGTTACGGGCAGGATGCTGATGATCTGTCCAGAGAGATCACCGTAGATGGTGCCAGTGGTGAGGCAGAGATGTCCTATGTGGTCGATAATCTTGATGCGGGTACCTGGTATTTCACCATCCAGGTTCAGGACACTGCCGGTCTTCTGAGTGAGCCTTCTGAGCCGGTCAGCAAGACCATCCAGTCCTGAGCAGGCATACCGGTTCAGAACATCGGGTCTGCGATTGGTAGCTTCAGAGTGAAAGTGGTGCCTTCGCCCGGCCGTGAGTCGACGTTGATCTCCCCTCGGTGTTTTTCCACCACCGTTTTAACGAACGAAAGCCCCAGGCCGGTGCCATGCGCTCCGGCTATCTCGCTGCGCTTCTGTCGATGATAGCGGTCGAACAGTAAAGGCAGTTCCTCCGGATCAATGCCATAGCCCTCGTCTGATATGGCCAGACAGGCCAGATGCGCTGCCTGATAGACGTGAACGCTGACTGCAGAGTCCGGGGGGCTGTATTGCACGGCGTTGGTCAAAAGGTTGATGACGGCCCGTTCCAGAAGTTCGGCGTTGCCTTTCAGCCAGAGGTCTTCGGTACCGTTCAGCACGATCGAAATGCCTTTTTCCTGGGCCTGCTCGCACACACTATCCCGAGCGTTCTCAACAATCGCCAGAAATTCGCACTCGTAGAACCGGGTTTCGGTCAGTTGCTCGGCGCGAGCCAGCTGCACAAACTCTTCGGCCAGATGATAGCTACGCCGCGCCAGCCGCCCCAACTGGTCGAGTTGGTTGGCGTCAATATGGCGGGGATCCCGTTTCAGTTGTTCAATCAGGGCCAGCTGAGAGACCAGAGGTGAGCGAACATCGTGTGAGATGAAGTCGATCGCCTCACGATGCTGCCGTTGCTGCTCCCGGAGTTCGGAGATGTCTGAGATGTTGGCAATAATGCCAAACTGGCGACTGTTTTGCAGGGCAAAAGGTGCCAGGTGGATGAGAAAATCTTTACCGTTCAATGTCAGGTCTACGGTTCGGCTTTGTCTCAGGGTCAGCGCCTCTGAAATGGTTTCGAACCAGGGCGGCAAGTCCCGGGGGTCGTGGCCATCAAGGAGGGTGGCCAGGGGCATGCCGCTGAGACTTGGCATAGGCTCGCAAAACCAGTCTTCAATGTGACGGTTGGTAAACCGTATAACGCCTAATTCATCGGTCACGATGATGCCATCGGGCATGTGCTCGAAGCTGTGGCGAATAAACGCCTGCATTTCTGCCAGCTTCTGGGTGGCAATGCGCACTTTCTCGATCCGGGCCGAAATGTTTTCCCGGGGCCCCTTCTGGCGTTCACTGTCTGCATGGGGCTCCAGCTCCAGCTGGTTCAGATAGCGCTGGATGACCTCCCGACTGAGGTCGTTCGGCAGTGTCAGGCCGAGCAGGTAGCTGGTGCCGCCACGAATCAGCGTTATCCAGCTTTGGTTCTGCTGGTGTTCCCACCGTCCTGGCGTTTCCGTGGGTGGGGCCTGGGCAAGGGTCATTTCCTGTACTTCCAACAGGTCATCCTCTGCTGCCAGCAGCCATCCGGGTGGGTGGAACAGCGCACGCAAGTGCATCAGCAGTTGGTGAGGATGCCGGTTCGAAGGTTCAGGGAGGGATAGCCGCGGCGTTCTGGTCATCTCGTCCAGTTGCCGGTTGAGAAAGCGATTGGTCATGGCAAGCCGGAGTGCACTGGCAATGGGCATCGCGGCCATCGGCAGAATCAGGGCGTTGGCTACGGACAGCTGAACCCGGGCCCCAATTAGCAGCAATACATAACCGGCTACCAGTCCTGCGGCAATGGTTGCACATGCCAGCAAGGTGGCAGCAGGGCGCAGGCGAGGAAGAAGCAGAGCTAACAACAACAGCACGAGCAGGTTCAGTGCGGGTGCTACCCAGGGCTCCGCCGGCACGATCAGTATATTCTGCTTACTCGCGGAATAGACATTGGCATGGAATTCCACCCCGGACATTGGTCGGCTCAGACCGGAAAACGGCGTTGGCAGTATGTCGCCAAACCCCGCAGCGGTAGCGCCGACCAGAACGGTTTTGCCGGCAAACTCCTGCGGTGAGGGCGGGTGGCTCAGCACGCTCGCGTAGGAGTAGGTGGGTAAGGTGCCGGCCCCGCCTGCCAGGGGCACCAGCCGATAATCCTCCCGGACGTTGATGTAGTTCGGCAATTGCGCCTGCATCTGATTCGATATTGGCAGGTGAGCGGCGAGTGACAGGGTCGGCCATAATCGGCCGGCAAGGCCGTTGTACAGATAGAGCCCGCGGGCGACGCCATCTGTGTCCAGCTCGATATGGGCATGCCCGATTGCCCCTGCGGCACCTGCCAGGCTGGGTGTGGGGAGTTGTTCACTGATCAGCCGTTCCCGGGTTGGAGCGGTAAGATAGGCTGGTAGAACAACGTTGCCATGGCGGGCCATGGCGCTAGCCAGTTCCTCATCGCCCGGCCCGGCTTCCGGAAACAGGATGTCGAGTACAATGGTTTCTGCGCCCGCTTGCCGCAAGGTGTCGATCAGCGAGGCATGCAGACTTCGGTCCCAGGGCCATCGGCCAACCTGTTCCAGGCTGAACTCATCAATGGCAATGATGGCCACCGAATCATCCATGGGCGCTGGCCAGGTTGTGATCGCCCTGTCATACATCCAGTCATTGATTCGACTCGGCAGCTCAGTCGCCTGAATCAGTAGCAGGGTGGTGACGAGTAGCAGGCCCAAGGACCACGGTGTTGTTGTTATCGGTAACCAGTCCCTTCGCATCGGCCTTTTTGTCGTAGAAGGTTAGTCGAGATACAGCTCCCTGCCCGGGCCCCAGCGACTGGCAAGAGGGCCGTCAGAAAGCGCTTTGACGCGGACAAAATACCTTCTTCCGGGAATCAGGCGCAAGGCCGCAGTGGTATCGGCGATATCGGCTTCCTTGATGATATTGCGAAACGCCGGCTCTTCAGCCAGTTGCAGACGGTAATCCGTGGCGGTGTCGATGTTTTCCCAGAACACCCGAACCTGGCTGTCCAGATAGTTCACGCTGATAATCCGGACTGGCGGCAGAGTGCCGTTAACAACGATCTTGCGCGGTTCGGAGGTGGCAACAGAGCTGCCTCCCGCCTCCGTAACCACGCGCCAGTAATACTGGCCGGGGCTCAGGGGGCGCGACGGAAGCGCCTGGCTTTCCGGCGCCCACTCGCTGGTTGTCACCAACTGCCGGAAGCTGTCATCTTCGGCGATCTCCACCCGGGCAACTTCGTTGGCGCCATTGAGTTGCCAGCGGAATTCCGGCATGTCGTCGTTCACGCTCTCGCCATCAGCCGGTGCGGTGAGGTCCGGCTTTTTTGCCTGAAGGTCTACCTCAAGTTCCGCGGTACCGGGCATTCCGGCAATACCGCGCTGATCAATCGCGGCGAGCTGGATTTCGTAGCGGCCATTGTCAAGTTGGGCGATGTCGAAACGGGTACCAGCCACATCACGACTCTGCACCCAGGTGCCTGATGCCTGGTCAAAAATGTCCAGCCGATAGGCCGGGTAACCGCCTGCCTGCCAGGACAGTTCGGCCGGAAGCTGAGTAAGCACCGATGGCAAGGGATTCATGGTTGGCGCTGGCGGAAGTTGCCGAATATTCAGGGCGCCTCCGTTGGCGGTGGAAACACTCGCGCCATAGCCGGCTGGAATGCGGCGGGTGTTGCCTGGCTGGCCGAAGTCCACCACACCTTCGGTAACCTGCACGCTGCTGCCGTTGGTGGTGGCTTGAATGGCAAATACCGTACCCCGGACCGCGGCGACAGCGGATGGTGTTTCGATTTCGAAGCGGGCTCCGCCCTCAATGACCGGGCGAACACGGGTGTGAACCTCGCCCCGTTGCAGGCGAAGCCGGGTGTCGACCATGCCCGATTTGCCAAACTGGGTCAGGCGATTGAACATGAGGCGGGAGTTCGGGGAGATCCGGAGTTCCGAGCCGTCGGCCAGTTCAATGGTTGCCGATCCGGCACCGGAGAGAATTTCGTCGCCAACCCGGACAATCGAATCTTCGGACAGAGGGAGTTTTCGCCCATCCATTCCGGAGATCTGTTGCACGTTGCCGGTGACCGCAATCACCCGGGCCGGTTCGGGCTGACGTTTCAGCCAGTTTACGGGAATGCGCAGGGTATCCCCGGCGCCGAGTTTGGCGTTGCTGGCCAGGCCATTATGCTCCAGCAGTCGTTGCTGTGTGGTCTGCCGGGAAAGCAGCGTCTGGGTTATGCTCGCAACCGTATCACCCTGGCGTAAGGTATAAACCCACTCTGGGGCATTGTCCCGTTGTTGGCTGCCGGATACCGCAGAACCCCGTGCGATTGACAGCTCCGCGACAGTGGTCGCTGGTACCATGAACGCCAGTGCAAGGAAGGCCAGGGTTTTCAGGTGCTTGCTCAGAGCGTCAGGCATTTGCAGTGTCATCGTTCCGAATTTCGTTTGCGTCACCGGGCTTGATGGCTTCGAGCCGATAGCCTCGCTGGTAGATGGTCTTGATGCGAAATCCGTTTTCAGGGTTGAGCCCGAGCCTTCTGCGAAGGCGGCTCATATGCGTATCCACCGTGCGGGTATTGATGTCCCTGGTCAATCCCCACACCCGCTCCAGCAGCATTTCGCGGGTGAGCAGGCGGCCCTGGTTCTGGAACAGGAACAGGGTCAGGTCGAAGTCCTTGTCGGTGAGCGTTAGTGGCTCCCCGTGCAGGAGAATTATGCGTTGGTTGGTGTTGATCTCGAAGGGCCCGTAGACCAGAACCTCCTTTTCGATTTCCGGGTTGCTGCGGCGGGCCAGTGCATTGATGCGTGCGACCAGTTCAGCCGCTCGTGCCGGTTTGGCGATATAGTCGTCGGCGCCGGCATCCAGGGCACGAACGATGTCGGTTTCACTGTCACGCTGGGTCAGGAAAACGGCCGGCACAGGCCAGTTCAGCTGTGCCCGGATGTTTTCCAGTACCTCAATTCCGGTCATGTCCGGGATCTGCCAGTCCAGAATGATCAGATCATAACTGCGGTGCAAAACGGCACCGAGAAACGATTGGCCGGTCGGAAAGCTGTCACAGTGATGTCCTTTCTCTGAAAGGATGGACTGGATGTGCTGCGCCTGTTCGTGTTCGTCTTCCAGCAGAGCAATGCGCATTAAGCCTGGCCCTCGATCGTGTTGCCTGGTTTATATACCGTAGCGCAGAGCCCTTGGTCAGACCCTGCAGTGTCGGGGATTATCCCAAAAAATGAGTTCCCGTTCAGTATCGTTATGTAGAATTCCGTAAGTCCACCGCTGGCCGGCCGTTGTGATCATCAACTGTTTGTCGGCAGCCGGGGAAATTGCTGCAGCCCCAGAACCAGCCTTTTTTGCTTTTGCGCCGCACCAGGGGCGAGAAACAGTGGGGGCAGGGTACCGGTTTCTGGCTGGTTCCGTCCTCGGGTTGATGGTCCTCCAGGGGGCGGGTGCCCTTGCAGGCGGGGTACCGGGTGCACGCAAAAAAAGCGCCGAACTTGCCCTCCCGTTCAACCATCGGCGCCCGGCATTTCGGGCAGTGAATGGCGGTGCCTGGTGTCTCTGTATTCGCCAAACCCGCAGCGGGCGCTTGCGCCATGAATCCGCGGATTTCATCTTTGAGGGATTCCAGAAACGCTCTTGGGTCCTCTTCGCCCCGGCGAACGCCCTCGAGAGTGGCCTCCCAGACAGCGGTGCGATCTGGCGTACGAATCGATTCCGGTAGCGCCGCGATCAGGGATTTCCCCTTGTCGGTGGCGCGGATAAAGCGTTTTTCCCGGAACAGGTAATCGCGGCGGAACAGCGTATCGATAATGGCTGCGCGAGTCGCTTCGGTGCCAAGGCCATCGGTTTCCCGCAGCGTTTTTCTCAGCTCGTTGTCGGCGACAAAACGGGCGATATTGGTCATGGCCGATAGCAGCGTGGCATCGGTGAAGTGTTGTGGCGGCTGGGTTTTGCGCTCGTTAGTCTGGGGGTCAGTGCAAAGGACCGGCTCGTTTTTTTCCAGTCTTGGCAACGGAGCTTTTTCTGGCTCTTGCCCGGGTTCCCGCTTGCGGATTTCCAGCGTTTTCCAGCCTGGCTCGATCACGGCTGTCTCGGCGGCGCGAAAGCGATAGTCCTGAATCGCGACCGTCAGCCGGCCTTCCCGATGCACGGCGTCAGGTGCAAACTGCATCAGATAGAATCGACTGATCAGATCGTAGATTTTCTGTTCGGCCGAAGACAGCTTGCCGTTTGGTGCGGGCCGCACTGTGGGAATGATTGCGTGGTGGGCATCCACTTTTTGGTCATTCCAGGCGGCAGAGCGGCGTTCTGTCCCGGTTTTCTCGCAGAATCCGGACAAATCCGGGGCGACACGGGCGATGGCACGAATCACCGCCTCCCGTTGGCTGAAATGCTCCTCTGGCAGGTAGCGGCTGTCTGACCTTGGGTAGGTAATCAGTTGATGGCGTTCGTACAGGTTTTGGGCGGTGTCGAGCACGTCTTTCGCGCCCATCCGGTATAGTCGGCCGGCCTCTATCTGGAGTGCAGACAACGACAGAGGTAACGGCGGCGGTTCCGGGCGATCGCGAAACCGGGCTTCATCAATTCTGCCGGGTCGGCCGCTGATGGCGGAGACAATCTGCTCGGCTACCGACTTGTCCAGCAGCCGGTTTTCTTCATCCAGATGATCCTGAAATTCGTCACCGGGTAACCAGCGAGCAATGAACGGTCGCTGGTCGGCCTCCGGCTCGCTGGCCTGGAAGGTGGCTTCGACCCGGTACCAGGGCTTGGGCTGGAAGTGCTCGATGGTGTTGTCTCGATCCACCACCAGCCCCAACACCGGAGTTTGCACCCGACCCACGGAGAAGACGCCCTGTTCGCCCCGGGTTTGATAGCTGAGGGTATAAAACCGGGAGAGATTGATGCCATAGAGCCAGTCGGCCCGCTGTCTCGCCAGCGCAGAATGGGAGAGTGGGCGGAACTCCCGGTTGTCTCGGGGGTTCTGTATGGCGCGGGCTACCGCCTTGGGGGTAAGGTCGTTGATCAGTATCCGTTTTACCGGTGCCTTGGTGCCGAGATAGCGCAGGACTTCGTCGACCAGTAGTTGGCCTTCACGGTCGGGATCGCCGGCGTGGGTAATCAGGTCGGCCTTGCGAACCAGGGCTTCAAGAACTTTGAATTGCAGGCGCACGCTGTCTTTGGGCACCAGTTGCCAGGGTTCCGGGAACATGGGCAGGTCTTCAATGCGCCATTTTTTCCAGGCCGGGTTATAGCGCGCAGGCTCGGCGGGCTCCAGCAGGTGGCCTATACACCAGCTTACCGTGGCAGCATCTGGTCCTTTACCGCAGCGTATCCAGCCCTGGCCTTTCTCGTGGGGGCCGGGCAGTGCGGCGGCAATGGCCCTGGCCAGACTTGGCTTTTCGGCGATGTACAGGTGCATGGGTATCTGGGGATTGGTTGCTGGCAGGGGAATGTGTCGCTTTGAGGCTTTTGTGTCAAGGGCTTCGGGGTTCCGCGGCGTACTGTAGTAGACTGTTTACACAGCAGGTCGGGACATTGATGCTTAAAGTCCGAAGTAGGTGTTTTATGAAAGTACAGGAAAGCATAGAGGAAAAGCTGGTCGCGGGCTTTAACGCCAGCGTGATTTCTGTGGAGAACGAAAGCCATATGCATTCGGTGCCACCCAACTCTGAAACCCATTTCAAGGTAACGCTGGTGTCAGCGGATTTTGAAGGGCAGATGAAGGTGCGGCGCCACCAGGCAATTTACAAGGTTCTGGCGGATGAACTGGCGGGGCCGGTGCATGCTCTGGCATTGCATCTGTATACGCCGGAAGAGTGGACGGCCAGTGGTCAGGCGTCTCCGGTTTCGCCCAACTGTATGGGCGGGTCGAAAGGTGATGCAGCAATGGACAAGAAGCTTCAACAAGGAGCTAATGGATGAGCCAGTTTTTTCAGATTCACCCGGAAACACCGCAAAAGCGTCTGATCAAGCAGGCGGTGGAGATTTTGCGCAAGGGTGGGGTGATTGTCTATCCCACAGATTCAGGCTACGCACTGGGCTGTCACCTTGGTGACAAGCAGGCGGCAGACCGTATCAAGCGAATTCGGCGCCTGGACGACAAGCACAACTTCACCCTGGTGTGTCGTGACCTGTCAGACATCGGGGTTTATGCCAAGGTGGACAATACCCAGTATCGGTTACTGAAGAATTTCACGCCGGGCCCGTACACCTTTATTCTGGACGCGACCAGCGAGGTGCCTCGCCGGTTGCTGCATCCCAAACGGCGGTCTATCGGCATCCGGGTTCCGGACAACGAGATTGTTCGGGAATTGCTGGGTGAGCTGGGTGAGCCGATTATGAGCAGCACCCTGATTCTGCCGGGTGAAACCGAACCTTTGACCGATCCTTACGATATTCGCGAGACCCTCGGGCATGAGCTTGATCTGATTATTGATGGCGGTTTCTGCGGTATGGAGGCTACCACGGTGGTCAACTTTACCGGTGATGTGCCTGAAGTTACGCGGGTGGGCAAGGGTGATCCGGCCCCGTTTCAGGTTTGATCTGATTAGCAGTTACCCCCGGGCTTCAGGCCCGGGTATTCAGGCTGAAGGCGTAGCGTTGCTGCGCTGTGATACCCGTCTCGGCGGGTGTGGCGGTGCGGCGAAGGCTGTCATAACGGTGGATGACATCTTGCAGTCCATTGAACTGCTGGTTTTCGCTGAGCAGTGAATCCAGCAGGGAATTGTTCACGCCATAAGCCTGATTGAGCTTGAGCGCATTATCCATGAAGTGCAGGGTGGGTTCGGTCACGCTCAAGCGGCTTAACGCCTCACCAAATCCCCGGTTGTTGTTGAGATCCTGTTGTATCCTCTCCCGCACCTGGTCGGGAATTTTGCCGTCCAGCTGAATGCTGCCTTGCTCGGTTTTGCTCACGCTCAGCGCCGTTGCCGGGTGTACGTTGTATTCGGCAAGTTTGTGCCGCAAGGTTTCACGAACGTAGGACAGGTCCTGGGCAACCGTCTGCTTGTACTGGGTCAGTGGCAATTGCCGGGTTTTCTGACTGGCCGGGTTGCGCTCCTGCCACTGTGACGGCGTGAAGCGGTCGTCGGTGCTGCTCTGGGGCTCGCCTGTGGCGGCGCCTTCATTGCTTTTACCGGCGGGTACGTCAGTGCGCGGCACACGGTTGTCCATGGCTTGCTGAAAGCGCGTGCTGGCCTGTAACAGTGATGTCAGCAATGACATGGTTGCCTCCCCTGAACGGAAAATCTCTGCCGGATATCACGGAATTAGCCCGTGTCGCATCAGGCTGTGCAGGTTTCGGGCCAATCTGCCTTGCCTTCTGGTTTGAGTGTGCCGGGACGAATGTAAAACATTGCAAGGAATGACATAGCGGGCGCGTCCGGATGATCTGCGTCATAAAAAAATTGATGCATATCTATAAAGTTATGCGCCAATTCGCCGTCATTACTCTTGGATGTCCAGATCATCTTCCGTTGTCGGGGTCACATGAAAAAACAATATTCAATCCGTTTCCTGTTATTGGCAGCACTGGCTGCGGCTTTCACCGTCATTCTCGTGTTTACGGTTGTTTACAGCGCGCAGTCCCAGCGAGCCCACCTCGAAGAGTACAGTCACAAATACGTGGATGGTCTGGCAAAGTCCTTTTTCGATGGCCTGAACACCATGATGGTGACGGGCACCATTAATAACCGTGATGTTCTGCGCGAGAAGGTGATGGCTCCCGAGGACGTACTGGATGTTCGGGTGATCCGCAGCGATCAGCTGAATGCCATGTACGGTGCTGGGAATGCTGCGGAACAACGCCGTGAGCCGCTGGACATGAAAGCGCTGGATGGTGAACGGGTAGAGCACTATTCGGAGAACGACGCGGGTCGTGTCTACACGTTGATCGAGCCGGTTATTGCCAGCGAAAACTATCAGGGCGTGAACTGCCTCGGCTGTCACCAGGCCCAGGAAGGGGACGTGCTTGGCGCTATTCGGGTCGACTATTCTTTGGCGGAGAGCGACGCGCGCCTGCAGCAGCAGTTGATGGTGAGTGGCGGTATCCAGATTCTGATCTTTGTGGTTATTTTCATACTGACTACCGTAGTGTTGGGGCGCCTGGTGTTTTCCCGCTTACGTCGGCTACACGACCGAATGGATGAAATCTCCCGCAATTCGGATCTCTCCATAGAGCTGGAGGTAACCCGAAACGATGAGATTGGTTCGGTCTCTCGTGCGTTCAATCGGATGGTCGCCAAGATCCGCGCCAGCATGCATACGGTGATGGACAACGCAGAACAGGTTGAAGCGGCGGCCCGCACCATCGCCGGTAAGGCAGAGACCACCGAGCAGGAAGTGCTGGCCCAGAAAGACAATACCGACCAGGTGGCCAGTGCCACCACCGAGATGGCCGCTTCCGCGGTGCAGGTTCGAGAGAACGCGGTGACTACCGCACGGAAATCGGCCGATACCACCAAGTCGGCAGAAACCGGAGAGCATCTGGCTCGAAATGCGGTTCAGGGTATTGAATCTCTGAATGCGGAAGTCCAGAACGGTGCGCAGCGCATTGAGCAGCTGGATCAGCGGACAACGGAGATGGCCTCACGGCTGGAGCTGATTTCCGAGATTGCCGACCAGACTAACCTGTTGGCCCTGAACGCGGCGATTGAAGCGGCCAGAGCTGGTGAGCAGGGCCGGGGATTTGCCGTGGTTGCAGACGAAGTCCGGGCACTTGCCTCGCGCACGCAAACGTCGACTGAGGAAATTCGCCAAACCATTGAAGGACTGAAGAAAGAGGTGGTGGATTGTGTCGGTACCATGCGCCATGCCTCGGAACTTGCTCAGCATCAGGTGGACTCAATTCTGAAAGTGGAAACCGAGCTGCAAACTATTGCTGCAGCGGTGCGTGAGATCACGGGCCTGAATGAGGAAATGGAAAGTGCGGCTAACGAGCAGAGCGAAGTGTCGGACTCCATCAATCAGAATGTGATTGAAATCAGCCGCTCTGCCGAGCAGACCTCCAGCGATGCCCAGGAGACCGCGCGGATTGCAGGGGATCTGCTGTCCATGGCGGAAACCTTGCGCAAAACCATCGAGCAGTTCCGCCTGTCCCAGGGCTGAAGTGGGCGTTTTTACCGGGGCGTTCAGCCCCGGTGATCAGACACAAACGGATTGGTGGCGCGTTCCTGGCCGAACGTAGACATGGGGCCGTGGCCACAGATGAAGTTTACGTCATCCCCCAGAGGGAACAGCTTTTCCCGGATGGAGTGAATCAGGGTGTTGTAATCGCCTTTCGGGAAATCCGTGCGGCCAATGGAACCATTGAACAGCACGTCACCCACCTGGGCCAGTTTTGAACCTCGATGGAAAAACACCACATGGCCAGGGGTGTGGCCCGGCGTGTGCAGTACTTCCAGGGTTTCATTGCCAACGGTCACTGTATCCCCGTTTTCCAGCCATCGATTGGGCGTGAACACCTCCGGCGCCGGAAACCCGAACATCTGTGCCTGCATGGCCAGGCCCTGAATCCAGAAGTTGTCGTCCTTGTGCGGGCCTTCAATGGGCAGCCCCGCTGATTTGGCCAGCTCCGCCGTGCCGCCGGCGTGATCTATGTGGGCGTGGGTGAGAAGGATCTTTTCCAGAATCACGCCTTCGTCCTCGGCTGCCGCCAGAATGCGATCCAGGTCCCCGCCAGGGTCGACCACCGCTGCTTTGTGGGTTTCGGTACACCAGAGCAGGGTGCAGTTTTGTTCAAAGGGTGTGACGGGTACGATCTTGTACTTCAGCGACATACTGTTCCAGTTTGTTCAGATTTGATTTTGCGGTAGAGAGCATCCGGGGCAATGTCTGCTTCGTTGGGCCAGCAGATGGCTCCGAACTCATCAACTTTTGCTTGAGCAAAGAATGCCGGGTCTTTCAGGGGCTCGAACATCGGGCCAAACAAACGATCTGCAAGGCTGATCTCGCCGTGAGTACCATCATCGAAGGTGACGGCCAGTACGTAATCGGCCTTGGCTTCCACATGGGTGACTCTGGGCATGCTGTTCATTCCAATGGCTCTATCTTCTTCAGTGGCTGGTGCAGCTCGGCAAGGCGCCAGTCTGCGATAAGGTCCTGCCGGTGTTCAAAGGCCCATTCGATAACCATCGCTTTGGCTCTTTTGGGCAGTTTGCCCTCAACAATCTCCAGCGTTTCGATCAGAATGATGGCCTCGTGTTCCCCATAATAAGCGTGAAAATGGGGAGGATTATGGTCATCGTAATACATCCGTATCAGAATGCCGAAGAATTCACTGATGGTTGGCATGGGCCCTCCGTGGCTCATAAGGTGTCATATTTTGGTAGACCGATAATAACAATCTGCGGACAGGTGAGCTATTGAAGAACTACCTCCAGAAAATCTTTCAGGGCCAGGCGATTAACTACGAGGCCTTTCTGAAGAAGCTGCCGGATTCCCAGCGTCGGCGGCATCGGGAGCTGTTCGCAACGGAGAAGGTTGGCGCCAATCGCTGGCAGGTAACCATTCTTGATGAAGCTGCGTTTGCGGAGTTACATCGACAGGCCGCTTCACCCGTTAGCAGAGTAGATGCGGCGAAGAAGGGCGATTCCCACCGCCACGGCACCGATGTGAGTTTTCTGCTGGTGTATCATCACGCCCTGACAGGCAACCGGCCGGATTCGGTGGTGATTACCGGAGATTCGGTGGATATCGGTTTTCGGCCAGCGCCCCGGGTGCTGGTGGTGGAGAATGAGCGAAATTTTTATTACTACCGACAGATGCTGGCCTTTGCCGGTGACTGCCTGGGCCAGACAGTTGATCTCACAAACAGCGATGTCGTGCTCGGTGGCGGCAATCGGATTACCGGTAATGCGGATTTGAACTGGCTGACCAGTTACGATGAGGTGCTCTGCGCCTTTGATTACGATGCCGGCGGCCTGCAGATGTTTTCATCGGTGCGATCGGCACTGGGCGACAAGGCCTGCTATCTGCAGCCGGCTGACTGGCAACCTTGGCTGAGCCGTTTCCGCAAAACCCCGGACTCCACCGAAAGGTTTACAAAAGCCCTGTCGCTGGCGGAAGATCTGGGGTTTGTGTCGTTGGCGCAGGCTTTCCGGGCCACCTGCAAATTCATGGAACAGGAGATGATTCTGGATGAGTGATTCACAGGCGAGCGCGAGCACGTTCACCTTCGGCATTCGCCGCCTGGTGCTGGTGGATTCCGCCGGCTTCTGTTACGTGGAAATTCCGGTGGACAACCACGGCCTGATTCTTGGGCCGGGCAACCTGGGTAAATCCAGCTTGCTGAACTCCCTGCGCCTGTTCCTGTTGCCAGAGAATAACTTCAAGAACAGCCGCAAGAAATTTGCCTTCCGCAACGCCAGCGCCGGCAGCTTCTACACCAACGAAGAAAGCTTCCAGCACTACTTCCCCAGCCAGTTCAGCTTCCTGATTATGGAAGCGGAAAACCCGGCGGGCAGCCATTGCCAGATCCTGTATCGCGACAACGCAAGCCAGCTTAGCTACGGCCGGGCCTTTGTACCGGTCAGTTACGACCAGTTGCGACCTTTGTTCTGGAACGGCGACGATGAAGATGGCATTGGCCAGGCGGTGCCGGAGCTCTCATTCACCCGGCTGTCGGAGGCGCTGAAAAAGCTCTCGAAAGAGACCAGGCTGGTCAACGACCCGGCCAAACTGAAAACCATGCTCTACAGCAGTGAGTTGATGAACGCCGACGCGGTGCGTTACTCCGTGCTGCCCCTGGGCGAATCGGACGAACGCCGGGTGCAATCACTGCGCACCCTGATCCTGCTGCTGTTCGAGATGAAGGCGGACGATCAGGCCATGGCCAACGCCGTGGCCAGCATTATCGAAGCGGACAAGAAGTTTGCTGACGATGCCTTTGACTTCAACATCGATGATTTCCTCAATCGCCACGATCAGCTCAAGCAGCAGCAAAGCCAGCTCAACCGTATCGAGAAAGAGCGACACCGGTTTGAGAAGCTGAACCGGGACTACCAGGCCTACCAGACCCTGCTGCGCAGCCAGCACGAGTTTGCCGCCTTCCGGGACGGGGTGACCAACGCCTTGGCCGATATTGCTGCCAAACGCGGGGCGGCGCTTGAGGCTTTCAACGAACAGAACGACACCCTGCGCCACGTGCTGCAAACCCTGAAAAAACTGGAGCAGGAGGCCAGCGGCCTGAAGGGCGAGATTCGCTCCGCCGATCGGCGTATCAAGCAGGCCGAACAGAGCCAGAAAGACGGTGAGCTGCTGATCTCGCAGTATGGCGATATGACCCTGCAGGAAATTGCAGAGATCCAGACAGAGGAGCTGGAAAGCAAGAAAGGCCATCTTGCTGCCCTGAAAAGCGCCGCCCACGCGGAAATCCGACTTGAGCAGATTCAGCGCAAAAAGCAGGATCTGGAGCGCAAGCTGGAAACCCTGAAAGACCGGGAAAGCAAGCAGCAGTGGCAGTTGCAGAACCAGCTGGACGAAACGACCGCCGCGCCTTTGCGGGCGGTTGATCCCCGGCTGATGATGGCAAGCCCCGGACAGGATCTGGATGCCGATAGCAAAGCCACCATTGAAGCCTTCGCTCGCCTGTTTGCCCCCAACGATCGCGGCTTTGACTGGTTTGATACTGAATACCAGAGCCAGCCTGCCCGGCACACCAATTTTGCCGAGCAACGCCAATATATTGAAGGTGAACTTCATGGTCTGGAGAAAGAACGCTCAGAGCTGGCCGACACCGCCAACCAGGAACACGACCGACCTCAGTTGATCGAGCGCACGGAGAAAGAAATCCGGTCTATCGAGAAAGATCTGGAAACGCTCCAGCGCTACCCGGCAGCCTCCACCACCTTGAGAGATGCCACCGAAGAAAAACAGGCGGCGGAAGAACAGCTCGCCAAGCTGGATGAGCAGGCCCGGCTGGAGCAGGAAAAACAGGATGCGGTTCAGGCGAAAGCCGCGAAAGCAAAATCTGAGAAAGATCGCATCGAAGAGCGAGAGCGTGAGCTGGCGGCCCTGAGTAAAAGTGTCGGCACTGTGGAGCACCGCTTCCCGCACCTGAGAGCGGTTGAAGCGGAGCAGCCACTGGACATTGATCGTGTATCGGCGGCCGCCTTCGACGCCCTGCAAAGCCAATTGGATGATCTGGAAGAGCGGCGTCGCAACATTCTCGACCACCTTCGCCAGTTTGTGTACCTGGGTATCCATGAAGATACCGAAGGGGGATTGCAGAAAGACAGCCCCGCGTCGTCTGTTATCCGAAGCACCTTCAAGAGCCTTTCAGATCTGTACGCCGGCATGGCCGAGCGCTGGAGTGTTCTGGAGCAGCAGGTCGGCATCCACAATGAAACCGTCGCCAGCTACCGCCAGGCCCTGAAGTCCAACCACGAACACATTGCACGGTTCGAGGCCCAGCTCAATCGGGAACTGGACGGCGTTCGCATCAACGATCTGGTGGAAATCCGGGTGGACATTCACACCGATCCGAAATTCCGTAACTTGGTGGAAGAAGCCAACAACATTGATCCGTATGGCAATAAGCTTCAGTCCGATGCTTTCTACGACCGCCTTAGGGTGTTTGTAGCGGACTTTTTCGGGGAGCAGGGCGGCAGCAAGCGCCTCACCATGGATAAAGTCATCACCGGCATTTCCTACCGCACCCGCAAGGAGAACGCCGCCAATCTGGACAAGAAAGGCCAATCCACCTCTACTACCGCGCTGATCAACCTGGAGCTGGTTTACCGCCTGCTCAAGCGGGTGCTGTACCCTGGCGTGCAGCTGTCATTCCCTATGGTGCTCGACGAACTGGCCAGCGTGGATATTAGCCAGATGCCGTCGTTGCTGGAACGGCTGCGCAAGCAGGGATTCAACCTGTTCTCTGCCGCTACCCACAGCGCCAGCGCCGAAGTGATCTACCTGATTGGCCGGCACCTGGAAGTGGGGCAGATGCGCACCGCGCGGCCCTACAGCAAGGAACGCACTCTGGTGTTCTGGGGCGGCGCGGAAGGTTTTACTGGTGGTGAACCGCTGAGCCACTGGGCAGACCAGACCCAGAACAGCTTGCTGGAGCCGGTGGATGAGTAAACGCTTCAGCACCCTGGACACCACCCGGCTGCTGTTTGAGCACCCGAAAATCCTGTTCCGGATGATCGAGCGCATGGACCGCAATGAAGCCCGGTTCATCCGGGAAAGCGACCTGGTGGCCGAGGTGATGGATTACACTCGAGGCCTGGGCAAGGCCGATCGGGAGCGCGTGCGGCTGGCCCTGAACACCGACAATCTGTTTCGCAGTGGGCTGATCATCGACATCATCAAGGCCGACGGCGAACGCCGGCTGGTATTTCAGGACGCACTGATCAATCTGATGCGGGCCTGTAACGCCTCGCTCTACCAGGAGCTTACTGACGCCCGCCTGCGCGGCCATCTGGTGACTCTTCGGGATGTGCGCAATCGCCTGGAAACCAGCAGTTTCAGTGATGCTGATCCGGATTACACCGAGCTGCGGGACGATCTGAACGAGCGGGTCAGCCAACTGATCGGCCTGTTGCGCCAGAACGTGTTGCGCATGCAGACCATCAGTGCCCAGCTGGCGGACCTGTCCGGTGATGCCAGCCGGGCGCCGGAGAAGTACCTGGAGTTCCGCCAGAATCTGTTTGAGCAGATCGTGACCCTTTATGAACGCCATATCAAACCCACGCTGGTGTTCCTGAACCCGGACACCCGGCTGCCTGACGGCAGCAATCTGTTCGAAACCCTGGAAGCCATGGTGCGCCTGCTGGAGGGCCACGATGACCACAGCCTGGCGGATCAGCTGTTCCGTTCCTCTATCAGCCTGAACGCCCTGTACAAGCCCATTCAGGCGGTGGCCCAGGAGGTCGAACACTTCCTGCGCAAAACCCGCCGGGGTATGGCCCAGTACAACGCCATGGAGCATTTCTACGGCAAGCTGCGTGCGCTCAAAGACGACACCGAAACCCTCAGCCTGCGCCGAAAATGGCTCGAAGGCGGCGATTTTGCCCGCAGCACCGGCTTCCTGGTGGGCCTGCGGGCACAGCAGCGGCCCAAGCATTATGCCTTTGGCCAGTCGTCGAGCTACTACCAGTTGTTGTTCAGCGAACTGGAGCTGCGCCTGAGCGATCTGCGCCGCCAATCCGAAGTGCCGGTACTGCAGGAAGTGGCCGGAAGCGGCCGCGAAAGCCGGGTAGATGTTCAGCGCATCAACCAACTGTATCAATGGCTGGAAACCCTGGAATTGCGTCCCACGGCGGATCTGGTGCGGGAGCTTCACGGCCGGCTGGATGGCTTCATCCCGGGCTACCGTTTTGCGGACCTGCTGGCAGCCCTGAACCGGCTGGTCAATTCGCCGCCGGAGGGTATGCAGGTGACAACCACTAACCGTTTCCGCACCCTGGAACAGGCGCCGGACTGTGAACAGTTTGTGTACCGCAAACGACGCCTTGAAACCAATACGACTGATACAGAACAAGAGCCAGACCATGCCTGATTTCGTGGAAACCCGGGATACAGAGAGCCCCCTGAACGAGCAGGGCGCGACCAGCTTCGAGCAGATCCTGCCGGCTCACAGTGCCGCCATCTACCGGGAGTTCCAGGCTGGCCGGGTGATTGTCCGGGATGTGTGGGACAACAACCGCTCGGAACTTCGTGCCAACCCCCTCTACAACCTGCTGTATAACCACCTGTCTCACTTCCGTACTTTCTATGAGCATTTGGGTAGCGACCTGGTGTTCAATGAAACCGGCGCCTTTTTCTTCCTGAAAGAGAGCAGTGACGACGAAAGCGAAGAGCACGATGAAAACGCTTTCCGGGTGCAGGTGGTATTGCTTCTGATCGGCCGTTACTTTGCCCGAAGCGGCAGAGATCTGGATTATCTGGGGCGCCCTGAAGCCGGTTTAAACGAGCAGGATCTGGCAAATCTGGGGGCGGATGAGGAGTATCAGGACATCCTTCGGGCCGCCCGTTTCGAGAAAGGGTTGAGCGAAGCGCTGGATTACCTGGAAAAACGGAACCTGCTGTTTCGCTCCGGGGCGGGGCGCTATTTCCTCAGTTCCGCCGGCAGCTATTTCCTGCACCAGTTGGTACAGGAGTATGAGCAGAGTTAGTTGCCGGTCAGGCAAACGCCAGGTTGTTCCTACCGCTGGTTTTCACGGAATACATGGCCTTGTCGGCGGTGGCCAGTAGAAGCTCAGCGGTCTGGCCGTTGTCCGGGTACAAGGCGATTCCCACCGAGGCACCAATGTGCACAGTCTGGCCCTGAATGTGAAACGGCTCATTCAGCACCTGGATCATTTTGCGAGCAATGGGTTGGGCATCGGCATCGTTGGTCAATGGCCCGGTTATGATCACGAACTCATCCCCACCCCGGCGCCCCACCACATCATTGGCCCGAATACTGTGCTTGAGCCTTCTCGCGACATTCCGTAGCAGCTCATCGCCAGCCTGGTGGCCCATGGTGTCGTTTACCGGTTTGAATTTGTCCAGATCCAGGAACATCAGGGCGAAGTGATGATGCTGGCGCCGTGCCTGCTCGATGGCTTGTTCCAGGTGGGTTTCCAGGGCCGTGCGATTTGGCAGGCCAGTGAGTTTGTCGAAATGTGCCAGCCGGAACATCTGCTTTTCTGCCTGTACCCGTGCGGTAATATCGCTGAAGGTCAGGATCAGTTGCTGGATTTGTCCCCGGGCATTGCGTACCGGCGAAACCGTCAGCAGGTTGGGGAACGGATCATTATCGGGCCCGGTCAGCCAGACCTCGCCTTGCCAGGCATTTTCCGCGACAAGATGCCGGTGGATTTCTTCCCGGTCTATCTCCTTGCATCTGTCACTGTCGATAAATGCCATCAGGTTTGTATTGCGAAGTGTCTTCGTTGTTGCGCCGGTAATCTCGTTGAAGGCCGGGTTAGCACGAATAACCTGTAAACCGGTGTCACAAATCACGATGGCTTCGTGGGTGTGGTTAAAGACCTGCTGGGCCAGCCGAAGCTCATCGGTAGACCGGGCAATCTGGGAGGCCTGGTTGGCCAGTGCTTGCACAATCGGCATCAGTGAACGCCAGACCATTGTGCCGGCAAGGGCGGAGAGCATGAGTATCAGCACAACACTGATAACAATGTCTTCAATCACTTTACCGAACACACTGGAAGTCCTGGCATTCATATGGATTTCCCAGCCATATCCTTCCACT
The DNA here is from genome assembly GCF_000475355.1 of Marinobacter sp. C1S70. NCBI lineage: Bacteria > Pseudomonadati > Pseudomonadota > Gammaproteobacteria > Pseudomonadales > Marinobacteraceae > Marinobacter > Marinobacter sp. C1S70. The sequence continues at coordinate 34,039 of NZ_AXBW01000062.1, forward strand.
AGTCTTATGAATGCCAGCACACGGGTGCCGTCTGGAAGCGAAGCCTGGAAAAAGTCGAGGTCTGGTTTGTAATCGATACCTTCCTGTTCGGCCAGGCAACCATTGGGTGTTGTCAATTGAAACTGATGACTGCCCTCGGTCCAGATCAGTCGCCGCGTTCTCTCGACATCAAGCAGGCACAGACTGGAGTCCGCATCCACGCGAAAGATGGGAATCAGTGAGGAGAGTTCGAACAGCAGAAGATCATAGCCTACGATCTGTTCATCCACGCGTATCGCAGCGATGACGTGCAGTAACGGCCTCGCTTCGTTACTTACCCCTACCGGGTAAGACTGGATATCAAGCCCGGAGGGCATAGGCAGGTCAGCGGGAAGCTGATCGTCCAGAGGCCCGACGCGCACAACTTCGGCGCCACTGGCATCAAACCGGACGATGGCGGCAAGGTTGTCGATGTTTTTTGCGGCATCGTCAAGCCTGGGGCGAGAAAAGGTCCGCAAGTCAGCGAGTGCCAGGTTTCCCCTGTTGTATTCGACCATAACCCGCGCGAGCTCAGAGCGACTGGCGGTTTGTCGCGCCAGATCCTGATGCTGATCGAATACCGCCCGAACGCTCTCGGCCTTGGCATCGGCCACCAGGCTCGCAGTGTCTGCGGCCTGGGTATGGATCTGATTGATCAGGGGGGTGGAGACCACCACGGCAATACTGATTCCAGTGAGAACAACTGCAACGATGGCAGTGGTGATAATGCGGCGTTTCTGCTCGAAGATATCCATAGGTGCCGTCGGACGAAAGCGAGGTTATAAGGACATGGTATCCGTTTTTTGCAACGGGTATACCCACCTAGAGTTGTTTTCTGTAACCGATGTTGACATGTGTCAGCCTTCATGTTTGAGATTTTCCATGTAGACTGAGGTTTTTATAGCAGGAGTACTGAATGACAGAGCCCGCACTGTTCCAGTCCCGGCCCAGACGGCGACTATTGTGGCTGGCGCTTTTCTCGTTGGTGGTGGCCGTTCTGGTGTCAGTACGCTTGCAACCGCAACCGGTTGAAGAACGGCTTGTGCGCCTGCATGCCCAGAATGAATTCGGTACGGAATCACCGCTGCTGGGCGAAGCCTTGGCTCTGCAGGCGCTCCTGCTGGATTACCGGGACGACCGCCTGCTGTTGCTGAAAGCTCAGGCCGCGTTGCAGGTATACCCCGAGTGGACCAGGTTTGTAATGGATCTGTTTGGTGAAGAACCGGAATTTCGGCAGGCCCTGCGAGCCCATGGCGAGTATCTGATGCCTCCTGTGATGCATTTTTATCAGAATCCGGTTGGCTCGATTGAGATGATGAACCGGGTTGCCGGCACCGGTAAAGTCCTGACGCCGGAACAGCGTGCCTGGTATGCCGTCAACTTCGCCAATAAAGAAGGGCAGGATTTCACGGGCCAGTTCGTGGTGGGGGCCGATGGCAATAACATAGAGTGGATCTGGACGGAGCGGATTACAGAGGGCATTACGCAGTTCTTCACCAGTGGCATCCGGACTCTGGAATCCCGGTACCGTACCGATCAGCCGATCCGCATGGAAGATGTCGGCTGGGCCGCCGTAGACGCGCTGATTATTGGCAGTGCGGTGAAATTCCTGAAAGCCGGTCGGGCGGCAGCAGGTACTGCAAGAGCCTCGAGTGTCGCCGCCCGTTCCGCGGCCTATTCTTCCCGCCTCGCGCGGGCCGGGCGAATGGCTTCGGTCATGGTTAGCAACGCAAAGTGGCCCGCTGCGGTGGCTCTGGTCTATGTCGTTGTCAAACACCCCGCCTTACTGAACGACGTATTCGCCGGCGCTGCCCGGGTACTGGGCGTGCCGGCCTGGATGGTGCAGATACCAGGATGGTTCCTGGTAATGCTGCCACTGCTGTTGCTTACGCGCTGGCTACTGGCCACTGTGCTCTGGTTGCTCCCAATAACGTGGCTCCGGGGGCGGAGGCTCAGATAGTGCGCACTAACCGGACGTTGCGGTTTTTCAGGACCGTCGTGGCCTCCTTGAGTTGCTCAGAACTGGAGGCATGCACGGTCAGTACATACTTGCCCTCCTTCAGAGCCGACTGCGCTTTGGCAACATAGGGAGTGTGGTCAGGCCGGAGCGTAACGCCTCCAGCCACCAACAGGCCAAGTATCAGGCCGAGCGCCGCAAGAACGGCTGCGGCAACCACGCCATTCTGGGCAATAAACCCCACGCCGATAGCGCTCAGTATCAGGAACACAATAAAGCCTGCGACTGCACCGCCGATACCGAGCCAGAGATGCGAACGCACCAGCGTTTGCCATATGCCCTGATTCTCTGGCTCCAGCTCTTCACCCGAGTGTTGGTCCTGGGGGCTTACAACAATGACTTGCTCGTGATCCAGACTGGTTTCCTGCGACAGCACCCTTGCAACGCCGTTGGCATCGGTTTCTGTCTCGAATATTGCGGCTACTTTATGGGCTTCCTGTTCACCGGTAATACTCACTGAGGGTTTCATGGAAAGACCTCCTGAGTGTTTCGCCGAGGACCAGATCCTCGTCAAAACATAGCGGCTTCATCAGTAACCCTAGTACACCTGAACCTGTATTTCGAATGACCGTATGGCAACAAACCGATCGGGAATCGCCCGCCATCCCCTAAATTACCACGCCAGCCAGATTGTGTGACGGGCGCCTTTACCCGGACGCAGGGCTCTCACAACAACGGGTTCCACCGAAAAGCCAGCGCGCCGCAAGCGTTCGGTAAAGGCCTGTTCCGGACCGGCCGACCAGTAGGCGAGAATGCCGTCGTTGCTCAGGGATTTCTGGGCGGCGGCGATGCCTTCCGGAGAGTAGATCCAGTTGTTTTCTTTACGGGTAAGACCTTCCGGACCGTTATCCACATCCAGCAAGATGGCGTCCCAGTTGCCATCGCCCTGCCGCAAAAGTTCTGCCACATCGCCAATGTGAACGGCGGCTCGGGGATCGTCCAGAGGGTAGCTGGCGGCTGCGCCCAATGGTCCGCGATTCCAGGTTTCTACCTCGGGAACCAGCTCTGCCACCGTCACCTGAGCCTGATCGCCTGTAGCCGAAAGCGCTGCCGCCAGGGTAAAGCCCATACCCAGCCCGCCAATCAGGATCCGTGGCGCGGGCAGATGGCTCAGGCGTTCACAGGCGAGGGTGGCGAGTGCATCCTCCGAACCATGTAAGCGGCTGTTCATCAGTTCACCCGGGGCGCCTGCAATCTTGATGGAAAACTCGTCATTACGTTGCAGCAGTCGCAAGCAGGTGCCGTTGCCGGGGATGGTTGCGGTGCCAATTTCGTTAAAGCGGGCCATGGTTGGTTTCCGGTAGTGTGGGCAGGCGGGCATTCTAACCTGTTGATACAGCCTTCGGCGAAAACCGTATCAATCAGTTGCTGCTAAACTGCAGCAATCAATCCGTCCGGCGCAAAGCCCGCCGAATAGTAATGACGGAACCGAAACCGTTGGAGGCAGACTTGGAACGAATGCAAAAGGTAGTCCTGGTGACAGGAGGCGCGAAGGGAATTGGCCGAGGCATAGTGCTGCACCTGGCGGCGGCGGGCTGGAAAGTGGCATTCTGTGATACTGACCAAGCCGTAGGTGAACAGTTGGTTGCCAACGCAGAGGGTGAAGTCGTGTTTCTGGCAGGCGACGTTGCCAGCGAAGCGGATGTTGAGAATATCATTTCCCAAACGGTGCACTGGGGTGGTGGCCTGAATGCCGTTATTAACAACGCTGGCATTGCGGACCCTCATACCGGCCCGATAGAACAACTGGGCCTTGAACAGTGGCAGCGTCGAATGGATGTCAATCTGACCGGGCCGTTTCTGGTGAGCAAACATGCGATACCGCATCTCCGAAAGGCGAGGGGCGTGATTGTGAATATGGCCTCCACACGGGCCCTGCAATCAGAGCCGGATACTGAAGCCTACGCCGCCACCAAGGGCGGCCTTGTGGCACTGACCCATGCGTTGGCCATTAGCCTGGGACCAGAAATACGGGTGAACTGTATCAGCCCGGGCTGGATAGATACCCGCGACTGGCAGGGAAGCGAGCAGGCTGTCGAGCCTCTGTCAGAAGCGGATCACCAGCAGCATCCGGCCGGCCGCGTTGGCAGGCCCGAAGACATCGCTACACTGGTGGCTTACCTGATTTCCTCCGAGGCTGGCTTCGTCACCGGGCAGAATTTTGTGGTGGACGGAGGCATGACGCGCAAGATGATTTATCAGGAGTGAGTGCTGACCGATAGCCTTGACTACACTGCAACAGAGGTCCATTTGGGCCGGCCGTAAGGAGGTAGCGCATGAAGATTGGTGTACCGAAGGAGATCAAGAACCGCGAATATCGGGTTGGTTTGACGCCAGCGGCGGTTCATGAATTGTGTGGCCATAAACACAAGGTTTTGGTCGAAACTGGTGCAGGTGTCGCCATCGGCTTTTCCGATGAGGATTATCGGCAGGCAGGGGCACACATTGTGGAAAGCCCCAGGGAAGTTTTCGAGCTGGCCGAGCTTATCGTGAAGGTCAAGGAGCCCCAGTCTGAAGAGCGGGCGATGCTGAAGCCGGAGCACACCCTTTTCACCTATCTGCATCTGGCGCCGGACAAACCGCAGACTGACGACCTGGTGCGCTCTGGGGCCACTTGTATCGCGTACGAAACCGTGACTGACCGTACCGGCCATTTGCCCTTGTTGGCACCCATGTCGGAAGTGGCCGGACGAATGGCCATTCAGGCGGGGGCTCACTGCCTGGAAAAGGCCATGGGAGGTCGCGGCGTCTTATTGGGAGGTGTGCCCGGTGTCCCACCGGCGCGAGTAACGGTGGTTGGCGGGGGCGTGGTTGGTCAGAATGCCATTGCCATGGCCATCGGTATGGGGGCCCAGGTGACAGTACTGGATCGCAATATGGACGTGCTCAGGGAACTCGATCATCGATATGGGAATCGTCTGACCACCTTGTTCTCAACTACTCAGACGCTTGACCAGGCGGTCACTGAATCCGATCTGGTTATTGGCAGCGTGCTTATTCCGGGTGCATCGGCTCCGAAACTCATTACCCGGGATATGATTCGCCGGATGCCCGAGGGCAGCGTGATTGTTGATGTGGCCATTGATCAGGGAGGTTGTGCTGAAACCTCGCGGGCAACCACGCACGATGATCCCACCTTCATTGTTGATGGCGTTGTGCATTACTGTGTTGCCAACATGCCCGGCGCCGTCGCGCGCACATCCACGCTGGCCTTGAACAACGTGACCTTGCCTTATGTTGTTGCGCTGGCCAACAAGGGGGCTGACCGGGCAATGAAGGAAGACCCGCACCTGAAGGCCGGTCTCAATGTCGCTGCGGGGAAAGTCACCTATCGGGAAGTCGCAGACGCTACCGGGCACCCCTATACAGACCCTGAATCCTTACTGGGGTCCTGACCCTGGCTCCCTGGAGGTATCATGAAACTGATTGGATCTACCACGTCGCCCTACGTACGCCGCATTCGGCTCCTGCTGAGCGATGAACCGTACGAGTTCATCAATCTCGATATTTATGGTGAAGGCCGTGATGAGCTGCGGCGTACTAATCCCACCCTGAAAATCCCGGTACTGATTGATGGCGATCAGGAGCTCTATGACTCACGGGTTATCGCCCGTTATCTTGGTCAGAAGCTTGGGCTTGACGCCCTCACCTGGGACCAGGAGAACCAGTTAACGCTGATTGATGGCGCCAACGATTCTGCGGTAACTATGCTGCTTTCTGAGAGGTCCGGAATCGATACCAGCCAGGATGCGATGTTCTACAACCTTCAGCGCGAACGCATCATGACAACGTTGCGAACCCTGGCAGCTATGGTGGAAGCGGGGCAGTTTGAACAGTGGAACTATCCCGCCATCTGTCTCTATTGTCTGGTGGACTGGCTGGATTTCCGTGACCTGGTGGACTTTTCCGAAGTGGATAGTCTGGTGGCATTTCGCGACGGGCACCGAGGTCAGCCCGGGGTAGGGGAAACGGATCCGCGGGCAGCCTGAAAATAGAATGGTACCCCCGGCAGGACTCGAACCTGCTACCTTCCCCTTAGGAGGGGGACGCTCTATCCAGATGAGCTACGGGGGCTTCGTAAAGGAGGCGGTATGATAACGGCCTGAGGCAGCGGGCTCAAGGGCGTCATTTTTCATTTGTTCACACTGTCTTGCCGTTTCCGGGTAGATCACGTGGGTAGTCGCTGACTATCATAGGCTCGGCCTGTTTTCAGGCAGGGGATGGCGCGGAGCCGTCGGATCAAGTACCGGATAAAAAGGAAATCTGCATGAAGTTCTATAAGTTGCTTGCGCTGTTGCTGGTCGTGTCTTTCTCCCAGGCCAGTCTGGCTCAGAGTTTTGGTGGCTTTGACTCCTACGGCGAGGGCACGAAATCCCTGCTGACTACCGTTGTGAAACAGCTGGGTGTCAGTGATCCCGACAACAGTGTGAAGGTCAAGGTATTTGACACCATTGACGTTGCTCTGGAAGGCAACTGGTACTCCTACTGGGTTGGCATGAACGACCTGGCCAGCTCTAAATACCAGGATGGCGCCGAGAAAGGCTTTGTGCAGGTGATGTTGCCCACCAACGACTCGGGCATCTGGATTTTGACGTTCAACAAGGCAAAGGATATTCCCCAGATTATTGTCTCCATGGCCCAGATTCGTCATGGCAGCCAGGACGGAGCCTTGTCTGTGTATAACGAGAAGAAAAACGACACCGAGAACTACGAATTAAAGAATGAAAGCGACAAGTTTGCTTTTATTCAGGAGAAGGGCAAGGTGGCATTCAGCATTCTGAATGTGGGGACCGGCACTGGGTCTGTGGTGTATTTCAATCAGTTTGCGGTGGATCTGTAACCGGCTTTGTTAACCCGACAACCTGCCCGGCAGGCGAATGATCGCCGGGCAGGTTCGTAGTATCTCTCGTCAATCCTTCGGTACAGGGCCCAGGTCCCGCAGGGTCTGAAGGATCGCCTCATCATTCACGGCATCGCCTCCGGTGGTGACCAGCAGAGCCCGTTGTCGTTCAAGCATGGCCTGTTCGAAGGTCTCTTTCAGTTCCTCCAGCGATACGTTCCGAATAGCGTCGGCCAGGGCTTGTCGGCTGTTAAACTCGGCATTTTCCCGGTCGATCTCCCGCCAGTATCGGCTGGAGACTTCGCTCAGTTGCCGGTCACGCTCCAGCAGTTGGCTGATCACCGCCTGTTTTTCCCGCTTAAGCCGGGTGTCATCCATCTCCGCCAGTTGTTGCGCAAAGGTTTGGCTGAATTCCTTGACGGCCGAGTCGATGGCAGATGCATCAGCGGATGGGGATTGCACAACCAGCCCGAGCGCCGGCGTTTCCAGAATCTCGAACGCGGTCGCGTAGACGATGTATCCGAGCTGGCGCGTGGTCCGGATTTCCTCATAGAACGGGCTACTGATGATTTGTGCCAGCAACCGATATCGGGCTCGCTCGGCGTAGGAAGTGTTGTTGCCCTGCAGGTATAAGGTGTAACCGGTATCGGGGTGCTCAACCGCCAGATGCGCGGCGGTCTGGCTTGGAGGCAGCTGGCGAATTCGCGCCCGATCCACGTTGGTACGCTGGTGATCGTTCAGCACCAGAGCCTGTACCTGTCTGGCCATATTCAGGGCACTGGCCTGTGTCAGGTTGCCATGGGCGAGCATGACGGGATCAGTGCGGGCGAGGAAACTGCCGGCAAACCCTCTCAGCTCATTCAGTGTGACGTCGCGCGCAGCGGCCAGGCGCTCCTCCGCGGGAAACGTGCCTTCCAGCAAGGCGGTTTGGACAAATTCCGAAGTCTGCTGCACCGGTCGTTCTTTGCTCTTGTTTTCCAGAGCATCCATCAGGTTCTGTCGCGCGATCCTGAATCGCTGTTCGGTAAGGGCGGGATTGGCGAACTCCAGCAGTATCTGGTTAGCCAGCTTGTGCAGCTTGTCGCTGTAGCCGCCGACACGGATGGTAACGCCACGAAGATGGGGGTAGACGCTGTAGTCCAGCCCGGCCAGCCGGGCAGAATAGGCCCAGGCGTTGAGGTTGGTGTTAATGGCGTCCACCAGCAGTTGTGTGAGCACTGAACTCCGGGCGGATTCCCGCGCTGCCGGCGTTCTCAGGCTGACAAACAGATTGGCTTTCGGGGTGGCGAAACGGGTATCCCGGGCGTACCAGATATCCAGTCCGTCCAGTTCGGCAATTTTCTCCGGGTGAGCCATGCTGTCCCCCCCCACCAGTTCGAGATCTTCAGGAACAAAGGGGTTGGATTCGGGCAGGGCAAGCTGTTCAGCCAGGCTGGGAGCAGCCGGATTATCGAGGTTCAGGGGTGTCCTGACCCATGGCGTCTGATACCACCGCGTGAGGTTCGGCTCGCTCGCGTCCAGGTTGGGGGCGGCAACCCAGACTTTAAGGTTGGCTGGTTTCAGCTGATCGAGGATCGCCTTGTATTGCTCTGGGGCATACCTCTCCAACAGCCAGGGGGCGCTTAAAACATCTTCAGGCGGATAGTCCTTGAGGAGTCTGGACAGGCGCATGGCCTCGCTTTGCGCTTCAGCGCGTTCCCGGAAACGGAAATCAATCATGGCCAGCTGTCGCATCTCGTTGAAGCGTTGCTGGCTGATGCCGTTGTCACGAATACGATCTATGTACTCAAAGGCGAGGGCAACGATCTCATCCTGGTGCTCCAGGCCTTCCCGGGTGAGCGACATGCTGATGTCGAGAGTGGCGTGTTCACCGGTGTCCATCCCTGTGCCTGCGGAAAGGCTTTCTACCAGGCCTGCGCGTTTCAGAACGTCAAACAGGCTGCCGGGGCCCTCATGGCCCAGCAGGTTGGCAACGTAGGCTGCGGGTTTGCTTTTGTAGTAACGCTGCTGAGACGGGATCGGAAAAGACAGCGTCATGCTGCGATTGTCTTTCAGCGTCTCGGCTGTCACTTTCTCTGGCAACCGGGAGGTGTCGTACAGCGGGTGAGGGTGAACCTTGGGTTCAAGGTTACGGTTGGCGATGGCGCCAAAGCGCTCATGCACCATGCGTTCCAGCTCGTCCAGCGGCTGTGGGCCGTAGACTGCCAGGGTCATGATGTTCGCCGAATAGTTTTCTTCCCAGAAACGAATCAGGTCAGGCCGAAGCGGGTTGCTTTCGGTGTTTTCCAGGGTCTCCAGGTTGCCGACCGCAAACTGGCTGAAGGCATGCTTCTGATTGCCCGCAGCCTTCCTGACAGAAAGCAGGCGCCGGCCGTCATCTTTAAGCTTGGAACTGTACTCGGAGTGGACGGCATTGCGCTCACGATCCACCAGTTCCGGCGTGAACAGAGGATGAGAAAACTGTTGGGCGAACCGGTCCAGCGCCGACTCCAGAAACTCGGCTTCGACATCAAAGAAATAGTTGGTGTCCTCAAACGCTGTGAACGCGTTATGACTGCCGCCGTGGCTGCGAATAAATTGCTGGTATTCGCCTGCCTCCGGGTACTTCTCGGTGCCCAAAAACAGCATGTGCTCGAGAAAGTGCGCCAGGCCTGCCCGCTCTTTCGGGTCGTTTCCGCTGCCCACGGCAACGTTCATGGAGGCGGCGGCTTTGTCCGTTTCCGGGTCCGAAGCGAGGATCACGCGCAAGCCATTGTCGAGTTCGATGAACCGGTACTGGTTCGGATCGTTGGGACTTTGGGTGGGTGACACACTGGCTGTCGCCAGTGGAGCCAGTAACACGGTGACGACAAGCAACAGCCTCTGCAGCAGAGCGTAGCGAGATCGAACAGATAACGGATGTTTCGAAGTCATGGGGCCTCGGGTTCCGGAATGGCGTTCAGGTCGGAAAAGGGATCAGTGCATCTGGTTGTTTTTGGCGCTCTCAGGCTTCTGTTCTATGGTTTGGCGCGCGAGTTTGGCCGCCTGGTCAGCGTCGAGTTCACCAGAGGCGATCCGCTCCAGCACCGTCGCCATGATCGCAACGGACTGTCGATAATCGGCAAACTCGGCCTGAAACGCCTTGTCGATTGCCTGGTATACGGCCTGGATCTTGTCTTCCCGGGAACCACTGTCGGCGGCAGTGTCGTTGATGGCCTTCAGGCAGGCCCGGGCGATGGCAATATAGCGTTCGGTGTTCGGATTGTTTTTCGGCATGGGAGTTTCTTTTAAACCTTGATGTCTGGCTCGGTTAGTGACGCCGGATGGCGCTGGAAGTTCCCGATTATGTCATTGGTAAGAACCTCTTGCATTGCCTGGTCGTAATTAAATGACCCAATGCGGTGGTCGCGGTTTCTTGTGCTAATCTCAATCACATTGTGTCGATAAACCGGACAGGGAGTGAGGTGGGGTTGGCTGCTTTTAGAGTAATGGCTCTAATAAAAACAATGGGTTACAGAGTAAAAACTCTAAAAAAGTTCGATACATGAAGGTTGCAATTAAGTAGAATTGCCGACCGATGGAATCGGCTACGACTTTAGTCGTATCTGTGTCGGTTAAAGACAAAAAACACAACAGGCAGAATGGAGTACCTATGAATTATTTCCTGACAGGCGGCACCGGTTTTATCGGTCGTTTTCTGGTTGAGAAACTCTTGGCGCGCGGCGGCACCGTGTATGTGCTGGTTCGCGAGCAGTCCCAGGACAAGCTGGAGCGACTCCGGGAGCGCTGGGGTGCAGACGACAAGCAAGTGAAGGCTGTGATCGGCGACCTCACCAGCAAAACCCTTGGTATTGACGCGAAAACGCTGAAATCACTGAAAGGAAATATTGACCACGTATTCCATCTTGCCGCGGTCTACGACATGGGCGCAGACGAAGAAGCCCAGGCGGCCACCAATATCGAAGGCACCAGGGCGGCTGTTCAGGCTGCAGAAGCCATGGGCGCCAAGCATTTCCATCATGTGTCATCCATCGCGGCAGCGGGTCTGTTCAAGGGTATCTTCCGGGAGGATATGTTCGAAGAAGCCGAGAAGCTTGATCATCCTTACCTGCGCACCAAGCACGAATCCGAAAAAGTTGTGCGTGAAGAATGCAAGGTTCCGTTCCGCATCTACCGCCCTGGTATGGTCATTGGCCATTCGGAAACCGGCGAAATGGACAAGGTGGACGGGCCCTATTACTTCTTCAAGATGATTCAGAAGATCCGTCACGCGTTGCCCCAGTGGGTACCCACCATCGGTATTGAAGGTGGCCGGCTGAACATTGTACCGGTGGATTTCGTGGTCGACGCCCTGGATCACATTGCCCATCTGGAGGGCGAAGATGGCAACTGTTTCCATCTGGTGGACTCCGATCCGTACAAGGTGGGTGAGATCCTCAATATCTTCTGCGAGGCCGGCCATGCCCCCCGCATGGGTATGCGCATCGATTCCCGGATGTTCGGTTTTATTCCGCCGTTTATTCGCCAGAGCATCAAGAATCTGCCTCCGGTCAAGCGCATTACTGGTGCGCTTCTGGATGACATGGGCATTCCGCCCTCGGTGATGTCTTTCATTAATTATCCGACCCGTTTTGATACCCGGGAGCTGGAGCGGGTACTGAAGGGTACAGACATTGAGGTGCCGCGACTGCCGTCCTATGCCCCGGTGATCTGGGACTACTGGGAGAGAAATCTGGACCCGGATCTGTTCAAGGACCGCACCCTCAAGGGCACGGTTGAAGGTAAGGTTTGCGTGGTCACCGGCGCGACCTCGGGTATTGGCCTGGCAACGGCAGAGAAACTGGCAGAGGCCGGTGCCATTCTGGTCATTGGTGCCCGCACCAAGGAAACTCTGGATGAAGTGGCGGCCAGTCTGGAGGCCAAAGGTGGCAACGTGCATGCTTACCAGTGCGACTTTTCGGACATGGACGACTGCGACCGCTTTGTGAAGACGGTGCTCGATAATCACGGCCACGTGGATGTTCTGGTGAATAACGCGGGTCGCTCCATCCGCCGCTCACTGGCGTTGTCTTTTGACCGGTTCCACGATTTTGAGCGGACCATGCAGCTGAACTACTTTGGCTCCGTTCGGCTGATCATGGGCTTTGCGCCAGCCATGCTGGAGCGTCGCCGCGGGCACGTGGTGAATATTTCTTCCATCGGGGTACTTACCAACGCTCCGCGTTTCTCGGCCTATGTCGCCTCGAAATCCGCACTGGACGCGTTCAGCCGCTGTGCCGCTGCGGAATGGTCGGATCGCAACGTGACCTTCACCACCATCAACATGCCGTTGGTGAAAACGCCGATGATCGCGCCCACCAAGATCTACGATTCCGTGCCGACGCTGACACCGGATGAAGCCGCGCAGATGGTGGCGGATGCGATTGTGTACCGGCCCAAGCGCATTGCCACCCGTCTTGGCGTGTTCGCGCAGGTTCTGCATGCGCTGGCACCGAAGATGGGTGAGATCATTATGAACACTGGCTACCGGATGTTCCCGGATTCTCCAGCAGCCGCTGGCAGCAAGTCCGGCGAAAAGCCGAAAGTCTCTACCGAGCAGGTGGCCTTTGCGGCGATTATGCGGGGGATATACTGGTAATCGTCGTTATAAGCCAAGAAAAAACCCGCCTCGGCGGGTTTTTTCGTTTCAGGTTGGAGATTTCATTCCTGGGGTTCTTCGGCAATTTCGATTGGCGGCGGCGGAAACCCGCCCAGTTCACGCCAGCGATTGACGATGCCGCAGAACAGGTCTGCTGTCTTTTCCGCGTCGTAGGCGGCCGAGTGGGCTTCCTTGTTGCTGAAGGGAATACCCGCCAGTTTACAGGCCTGGGCCAGCACGGTGTGGCCGTAGGCGAGGCCCGCCAGGGTAGCCGTGTCAAACGTCGAGAATGGATGGAACGGGTTGCGTTTGATATCGGCTCGCAGCGCTGCCGCGAAAACGAAATTATGGTCAAACGTGGCATTGTGGCCCACCAGTACCGCTCGCTTGCAGTCGTGTTCTTTTACCGCCTTGCGGATGGGAGAAAAAATCTCGCTCAGGCCTTCCCGTTCCGGTACCGCCTCCCGCTCCGGATTCCAGGGATCGATACCGGTGAAATCCAGAGCCGACTGCTCCAGATTGGCGCCTTCGAACGGGTCGATCTGCTGCACGTGGGTTTCGCCCCGGCGCAGCCAGCCATCCTCATCCATGGTCAGCATTACGGCAGCGATTTCCAGCAGAGCATCACGTTCCGGGTTGAAGCCGGCGGTTTCCACGTCGACCACCACCGGCAGAAAGCCGCGAAAGCGCTGGGACATGGGGTGGGGCTGTTTGTTTTCGTCTGACACTCGAACTCCGATGTTCGTGGTAGTGAATGAATAGGGTTTACGCCAGGCGCCAGTTAACGGTTTCGCCAGCCTTCAACGGAACAATTCCGCCGCCGGCCAGAGGCAGGTTCTCCGGCATGGTCCAGGGTTCCCGCACCAGCGTCACGGTGTCGGTGTTCCGGGGCAGGCCATAGAAATCGGCGCCGTTGAAGCTGGCAAAGGCTTCCAGCTTGTCCAGAATGCCCAGTTCCTCGAAGATATCGGCATACAGGCCGATGGCGCCGTAGGCGGAGTAACAGCCAGCACAGCCGCAGGCGGCTTCCTTCTTGTCTTTCGCGTGTGGGGCAGAATCCGTGCCCAGGAAGAAGCGGGGATCGCCGCTGGCCACGACCTCTCTTAGCGCTTCCTGATGCTTGTTGCGCTTGAGGATGGGCAGGCAGTAAAGGTGTGGGCGAATACCGCCGACCAGCATGTGATTGCGGTTATACATCAGATGCTGCGGTGTGAGAGTTGCCCCTAGGTTATTGCCCTGATGGTTACGGACAAACTCGGCCGAATCGGCAGTGGTGATATGCTCAAGAACCACCCGGAGCGACGGGAACGCAGTCAGCGTGGGCGCCAGAACCCGCTCCAGAAACACCTTTTCCCGATCGAAAATATCGATGTCGCTGTCGGTCACCTCGCCGTGTACCAGCAACAGCATGCCGCAATCCGCCATCGCCTCCAGCACCGGGTAGATATTGCGAATGTCCGTTACGCCGGAGGCAGAGTTGGTGGTGGCGCCAGCCGGGTACAGTTTCGCTGCCACTACGCCGGCGGCTTTGGCTTCACGAATGGTCTCGGCAGTGGTGCTCTCGGTCAGATACAGGGTCATCAGGGGCTGGAAGTCCGTTCCCCGGGCCGCGGCCAGAATGCGATCCCTGTACGCCATGGCTGCGCTGGCATCGGTTACCGGCGGCACCAGGTTAGGCATGATGATAGCGCGGCCGAAGCAGGCGGCGGTGGCGGGCACCACATCGTTCAGAATGTCGCCGTCGCGCACGTGCAGGTGCCAGTCGTCCGGGCGTGTGATGGTTATCTGTCGGGTCATGAGAAGGTATCCGAAAGCGAGCGCAAAATTTCGCGGATTATATCAGAAGCGAAAAGCAGATGTTTTTAACCTGATCGTAAGTTATCCGGCTCAAGTTCCCGGTCGGGTCGCCGTTAACCGGTTAGTTCACTGGTTTAAAGGCTCCACGGGGCATTCCTATGGTTTCACCCAATTGGTTCTTCAGGCAGAGCAGATTGCTGAAATTGCTGGCGACGGCAGGGTTGATGTCATTGCCCTCTGCGCCTGTGCTGTCATCCAGTTATGGTGCCGGTATTGAAAACAGCCAGTGGTATCTCTCCGAGTCGGTCTTTGAGTGTTCCCTTGTCCATGAGGTTCCTGGCTTTGGCCGCGCCGTGCTCAGGCACCGGGCAGGGGAAGACCTGCGTTTCTATCTCGAATCGGATCTGAGTGTGATGCGCCCCGGCCAGGGCCAGTTAGTGGTTGAAGCGCCGCCCTGGCGGCCAGGAGTTCCACCGAGCCCCATTGGTGCTGTGCAGGTAACGGATAGTCCGCGCTCGGTGAACCTGGGGAATCGGGAAGCGGTGTTGATTGCCCAGGGGTTGTCCCGAGGTATGCAGCCGACAGTAACCCGAGCCGCGGTATACAGCGGCCAGCCCGTGCGGGTGCAGTTGTCGAATGTGAATTTTTCCGGCCCGTACGCCGGCTATCGTGAATGCGTTGCCAGTCTGCTGCCGGTTAACTTCGACCAGGTTCGGCGCAGCCGGGTTCCGTTTGCCAGCGGGAGTACCAGCCTGTCACAGGCAGACATGAACTTGCTCGACAATATTGTGACCTACGTGATGGCCGACAGCACGGTAGAAAGAATCTTCGTGGACGGCCATTCCGACAGTATTGGTAGCCGGATTGATAACCGCGCGCTGTCGGAGGAAAGAGCCAACGTGGTGGCCGAGTATCTCAAATCCAGGGGAATCGATGAGACTATGCTGACGGTCCGGGCCCACGGTGATCAGTATCCGGTTTCCCGCCGGCCGGCTGATAACCGCCGCACCACCATTCGTTTGCAACGCCAGGGTGAGCGCCCGGAACTGCTGCAGGCTAACGGTATGGGGAGCGAGTTTTCGGGATAGCCGGAACACGCCATCCCGAGTTTCAATATACTGCGTTCAGGACTTCCAGGTGCGCGGCCACACCCTCTGCCAGGGCTTTCAGGTGATACCCGCCTTCCAGCGTGGAGATGATGCGATCGTTGGAGTGGTCATGGGCGACACTCACCAGCATTTCCGTTAACCATCGATAATCCTCGGTTTCCAGATTCAGCTCCGCCATGGGGTCCAGCCGATGCCCGTCAAAGCCTGCCGAGATCAACACCAGTTGCGGACGAAAATCCTGCAGTTTCTTGAGCCAGGCGGCTTCAACCGTCTTGCGGTACTCAGCCGCTGAACAGTCGGCTGCAATCGGCGCATTGACAATATTGTCGGCCTGCCGGTGCACATGGGAATGCGGATAAAACGGATGCTGAAAGCTGGAACACATCAGTATGCGTTCATCACCACTGACAATATCTACCGTGCCGTTACCCTGATGCACATCGAAATCGACAATGGCCACCCGCTCAAGGTGATGGAAGGTGAGCGCCCGCATCGCCGCCAGGGCGATATTGTTATAGAAACAGAACCCCATCGACTTGGCACGTTCGGCGTGGTGTCCCGGTGGCCGGGCGCAGACAAAAGCGTTGGTTACCTGGCTGCTCATCACCATATCGACAGCCTGCACATTGCCCCCCGCGGCCAGCTTCGCCGCTCTCAGGGTGTCCGGCATCATCGCGGTGTCCGGGTCGGTGAACACCCGGCCCCGGGTTGGCTGCATCAGGTCCAGCTGGTGCAGATAGCTTTCCGGATGCACGGTCAGCAGTTGGTCCCGGGTGATTTCTTCCGGACGAACCCAGTCCAGTTCCTGTTGTAGGTTGGTATCCGCGAGGTAGGCGAGAATGCTTGAAAGACGCTCAGGGCTTTCCGGGTGCTCCGGGCCCATGTTGTGTTTCTTGCAGTCGTCGTGGGAAAAAAATGCCGTGGTCATGGGTAATGCCTGAACCTGAGTATGCTTATTATCGCTTTCATGTTATCAGGGATAACCGAAGCCTGTCGTATTTCTTTGGTCTAATAACTCGTTAGTCGATTTACATCATGAAATCGCCACCTAAGATAAGGTATACACTGATAAGCAAGCCGTTTTATTGAAGTTTGTACATTCCTGTCGCGCACACCACTGGGAGAGCCGCGTTGAGTACCCGCTATCTGGAAAGCCTGTTCAATCCTGAATCCATTGCCGTTATTGGCGCCTCGGAACGCGCTGACAACCTCGGGGGTATGGTGTTGCGGAACCTGCTGGGCGGCGGCTATCCGGGCCGGCTCGTGGTGGTCAACCAGAGCGACTACGAAAACGTGCACGGGGTGCCCTGTGTGCGCAAAGTGTCCAAACTGGATTTCAGTCCGGACCTGGCGATCATCTGTACCCCGCCGGACACGGTGCCGAAAATGATCCGCAAGCTGGGTGAATGTGGCGTGCGTACCGCCATTGTAATGACCGGGGGCATGTCCCGGACTCACAGTAAAACCGGCCAGCCATTGATGTATTCAGTACGCGATGCCGCCCGGGAGACCGGCATCCGCGTACTGGGCCCCAACACTATCGGTTTGATGGTGCCGGCGCGGCATCTGAACGCCACCTATGCCCATATGGGGGCCATTCCCGGCCGGGTGGCCTTCGTGGGGCAGTCCGGCACCATTGCCAGTTCGGTGCTGGACTGGGCCTTTGCCAGGGGGGTGGGATTCTCCTACTTCCTGACCCTGGGTGATGGTATGGACATCGATCACGACGACCTGATCGATTATCTGGCCCAGGACACCCAGACCCGAGCCATTCTGCTGCACATTGAAAACATCCCCAACCCCAGGCGCTTCATGTCGGCAGTCCGGGTGGCCTCCCGGACCAAGCCCGTGATTGCGGTGAAATCCGGACGGGTGCCCGAATCCGAGTGGTTTACCCATGCCTTGCCCGCTGGTATCAAACGCAGTGACCCGGTCTACGATGCCATGCTTCAGCGCGCCGGTGTGTTGAGGGTGGACGGGCTTGGCCAGATGTTTGATGCCCTGGAAACCCTGACCCGGATGCGCCCGCTGCGTCGGGAATCCCTGGCCATCATGGCCAACGGCGTGGGCCCCGGCGTATTGGCGGTGGATCGGCTGGCGGATCTCGGCGGTGAACTGGCGGAGCTGTCGGAAGATACGGTCAGGGAGCTGGGAGAACTGCTGCCGCCGTACTGGACCCGCAAGAACCCCATTGACCTTAACTATGATGCAACGCCCGAGCTATATGGCAAGGCTATCAAGATTCTGGCGAAGGACCCTAACGTGGCTAACGTACTGGTGATGTACGCACCCACACTGATCGAAGACAGCCTGCAGATTGCCGATTCCGTGGTGCAGGCGTCCAAGGGCACCCGCTTGAACATCTTTACCTGCTGGTTGGGGCAGAGCACGGTGATGGATTCCCGGGAAGAGTTTTACCGGGCGGGGTTGCCATCGTTCTTTAACCCGGAAAAAGCGGTGATGGCGTTCATGCAGCATGTTCGGCATCAGCGCATTCAGCGGCTGCTGACCGAGACGCCCGAATCGTTTACAGACCACTTCGCCGACCGGGCCAACACCCGCAAACTGGTCGCCAGGGCCTTGCGGGATGGCCGGCGGCATCTGTCCAACCGGGAAGCCCGGCGGGTGATTTGCGACTATGGCATCAATACCATTGAAACCGTCTACTGTGATGACGTGGAAGAGGTGCTGGAGGTCTTCGCAGTCGAGCGCCGCCCCATTGATGTAACTGTTATCCACGAAGATGTGTGTTATCCGTTCCTGGATCTGAGCCCGACCCAGCGCCGCTATAAGGGCACGGTCAAAAAGCTCAACAGCGAACAGGTGATCATCGACAGCTGCCGCTTCCTGATGGACGAATATCGGGAGCATTTCCCGAAAAGCGGGTTCCTGGGTTTTGCCGTCCAGCGTTCCTACCAGCATGTTGGCGGCATCGAGTTCAGTGTGGGGATCACTCGTGATGAGGTGTTCGGGCCGCTGGTGGTTTGCGGGGCAGCCGGTGCCCAGATCAATATCATGACCGATCGCCAGATTGCGTTGCCGCCCCTGAACATGGTGCTGGCCCGCGAGCTGCTGCGGCGTACTTACATGTACAAACTGCTTAAAGAACACAGCCTGAAGCCGGAAGAGGATATCCGGGCGGTGTCCGAAACCCTGGTGACGCTGTCACAGATTGTGATCGATATACCAGAGATCAAGGGCCTGGAAATCTCGCCATTGCTATTCAATGAGCAGGGCGCCGTTGCTGTAAACATCGCTATTGACCTGGATGAACATCCGATCAAGCCCATTATCCAGCCCTACCCGCGAGAGCTGGAGGAGTGGCTGGTATTGCCCAAATCCGGTCGCCGCGTGATTATTCGCCCGGTGCTGGCGGAGGATGAGCCTGCTCATCGGCTGTTTCACGAGCATCAGTCTCCGGAATCCATCCGTTACCGATTCTTCCAGTACCGCAAGCATTTTTCCCGGGAAGACGTGGCCCAGATGGTGCAAATCGACTATGACCGGGAAATGGTGTTCATCGCCAATGCGCCCCGTGAAGATGGTGAAGGCGAGGAGACCCTGGGTACGGTGCGTACCTGGACCGATGCCGACAATCTGCGTTGCGAGTTCGCCGTCATGGTAGATGACCGGATGAAAGGCGAAGGCCTGGGCGTGGCCCTTATGCAGAAGATGATTGATTATTGCCGTGCCCGGGGCACCATGGAAATGATCGGCAATGTGTTGCCGGACAACCGGCCGATGTTGCAGCTGGCCGAGCATCTGGGGTTTGAAATCAAATACAACCCGGAGGAAGAAGTGATGGATCTGCGACTGGTACTGAACGAGCCGCAGAAAGACTGGCAGAAGGAACGGCTGGGCAAAGGGGGGCATCTGTAGCCCCCCGTTCCTTTACTCCTCGACGATGGCGGAGCGATCTTCTCCGCCCAGGGCTTCCAGCAGCCCGGGAATCAGCCGTGACAGCTCCAGAGTCATGATGGTGAAAGCTGCATCAAACTTGGCCAGGGCGTCGTCGACATCGACGTCGTCCAATTGCTCTTGCAGGGTTTCACCGAATTTCAGCCGGCGTATGCCCAGCTCTTCGTCCAGTACGAACGAGACATTGTCGTCCCAGGTCAGGGCCAGCTTGGTCACCTGCATGCCAGCTTCCAGGTGGTTGCGGATCTCGTCGGCTTTGAGATCAAGACCTTTACAGCGTACCACGCCGCCATCTTCTGACGGGTCTTTCAGTTCGCATTCGCTGCCCAGGGTAATGTTGGCAGGGTGATCAATGCTTTCGTTCAGCCAGCCGGTGAAGGTGAAGGCGGGGGATTGCTCAACCGCCGGCGGTCGCACAGGCAGTGATCCCAGGCTCTTGCGCAGGGTCGAGGCTAGATCTTCGGCCTGTTTCGCAGAGCCGGCATCAACCACCAGCACGCCGTCCTGAGGGGCCAGGTAAGCAAAGCAACGGCGGTTGCGGGAAAATGCCTGTGGCAGCATTTCCAGCATCACCTGTTCTTTCAGTTCGTCTTTTTCCTTCCGGCGCACCTTTCGGCCCTGCTCCAGCTCAATGGCTTCGGCACGCTCTTCCACAGCCTCCTTCACCACCGGCCCGGGCAGGATCTTCTCTTCCTTTCTCAGGGCAATCAGGTGATAACCGTTGGCGCTGTGCACCAGTTGGTCGCCGTGTTTACCCAGGGGCGGAACCCAGCCCTGGCGGTTGGTTTCCTGAGGGCCGCAGGGTTTGAACGCGTCCGCCTGGAGTTTCTCTTCCAGCGCTTCTGCGGAAATATCGAAAGGTTTGGTGAAACGGAAAACACGGGCATTACGAAACCACATGGGTCTGAATCCTTGCGTCAGGTCGGAGCTTGTCGAATCGAAAAAGGGGGAGGGATGATACGGCTACCAGGCGGTAGCCGTAAAGTGACGGCAGGCCGGTCAGATCTGCATAACCTCCACCAACACGGTTTTCACGATAAAGCCGACAACGCCGGCGCCAAGTACGGTAAACAGCGCGATAGTGCCAAATTTGCCGGCCTGGGATTTCTTGGCCAGATCCCAAACAATGAAGCCCATCCAGGCAATAAGGCCGGTCAGAAACACCAGCATGGCGATCTGGGAAAATACTGCTTCGTTCATTGCTACTCCGATATCAACAGATGTCTGAAGGTGTTAAACACAGGTCGGAAAACCGCCTGACTACTGCTCGTCCCGCAGGAAAACCCAGTTGTTGTTATCGGATTGGTCTTCGCTGAAATAGTACCCCTCCAGGTTGAAGCCTTTGAGATCATCAGCCTGGGTAATTCGATTCTGGATGGCGTAACGGCACATCAGCCCCCGGGCTTTCTTGGCGTAGAAGCTGATCATCTTGTACTGGCCGTTTTTCCAGTCCTTGAACTGGGGGGTAACGAGGCGGGCGTCCAGGTGTTTTTTCTGCACGCTCTTGAAGTATTCGTTGGAGGCCAGATTCACCAGCACCTTGTCGTCGCTGGCCAGTAGCTGGTTCAGGGCATCGGTAATCTTGCTGCCCCAGAACGCGTACAGGTCTTTGCCCCGGGTATTTTCAAACCGGGTGCCCATTTCCAGTCGGTAGGGCTGCATCAGGTCCAGCGGTTTCAGCAGTCCGTAGAGGCCGGAGAGAATCCGCAGGTGTTTCTGGGCAAAACTGAAATCCTCACTACTGAAACTCTCGGCATCCAGACCGGTATAGACGTCGCCCTTGAACGCCAGAACGGCCTGCCGGGCATTATCCGGCGTAAACGGTGTGCGCCAGCTCTGGAAGCGCTCGGCGTTCAGTTGCCCGAGTTTGTCGCTGATGCTCATCAGGTTGCTGACCTGATGTGGTTCCAGCTCCTTGAGCTGGTCAATCAGTTCACAGGCATCGTCCAGGAAGTCCGGTTGGGTATGGGTTTCCGTTGCCAGGGGGCTCTCATAATCCAGAGTCTTGGCAGGGGAGATGATCATCAGCATGTCAGAGGATCCTCATTGCAGAAACGTGAGTAACTGGTCCCTGGTGAACGGCCAGTCCAGCTCCGCCCCGGTGTCGTTGCGGCGCAGCACCGGGATGCGGGTGCCGTAGCGCTCCACCAGGGCTTCGGACTGGGCGATGTCCACCACATCCACCGGAATGGGCTCGGGCATCGGGGTGCTGACCAGCAGCGCCTCTGCCAGTTCGCACAAATGGCACTGGGCTGTGGTGTAAAAAAGCAGTTCCATTATTTTTTCGGCTGCGCGTCAATTTGCTGGCCATTAACGCCTTTGCTGTCCCGGCCCATCAGATAGAGGTAAACGGGCATGAGCTGCTCCGGGTCCGGGTTTTTCTTCGGATCTTCCGCCGGGTAGGCCAGCACCCGCATGCCTGTGCGAGTCGCGCCCGGGTTCAGGCTGTTTACCCGGATATTGTGGCGCTCGTCGTCCAGTTCGTCGGCGAGTAACTGGGCCAGGCCCTCAACGGCAAACTTGGATACGGCGTAGGCGCCCCAGTATGCCCGTGCCTGCCGGCCAACGCCGGACGAGGTGAAGATCATGGAGGCGTCATCGGATTTGCGCAGCAGCGGAATCATCGCCCGGCTCAGCAGGAATGGCGCTGTGGCGTTCACGTGCATGACCTTGTTCCAGGTTTCCGGATCGTACAGCTCAACCGGGCTGCGAGCACCCAGAATCCCGGCATTGTGCAGGAGACCGTCCAGGCGACCGAAATTGTCTTCCAGGGTCATGGCCAGTTCTTCATAATCCTTGACCGCCGCCCCTTCAAAGTTCATAGGCACGATCGCGGGTTTGGGGTGGCCGGCGGCTTCAATCTCGTCGTAGACTTCCTCCAGCCGCGAGACTGTGCGCCCAACCAGGATGACGGTGGCGCCATGGGCAGCATAGGCTTTGGCGGCAGCGCGTCCGATACCACTGCCGGCACCGGTTACCATGACAATGCGGTCTTTCAGAAGATCGGCGGGTGCCTGGTAATCTTGCATAACCTGTCTCCGTAAATCAGGCCAGACCAGGCCTTGGCCGGGTCGGTCGAAAATATTTGGGCGCTATTGTAACAGCTTTGTCAGGTCGCTGACGGTATCGGCGATGCGGTCGGCTTGCCACAGGTCAACGGTCTCCGGTTGCTCTATGTAGCCGTAACGCACCGCGATGGTGTGCATTCCAGCGTTCCGGCCCGCTTCAATGTCCCGTTCATGATCACCGACATAAACAGATTTTGTCGGTTCCACCTGAATCTGACGGCAGGCCAGCAGCAGTGACTCCGGGTGCGGCTTGCGTTCAGCCACATGGTCCGGGCAAATCAGGGCGGCACAGCGTTGCGCCAGGCCCAGGGCTTCGATCAGGGGCACTGCGAAGCGTGCGGGCTTGTTGGTGACAATCCCCCAGGGAATGCCCCGGCTCTCAAGGCTGCTCAGCAACTCGTCCATGCCCGGGAACAGGCTGGTTTCAACGGCCACACCGGTTTCATAGAGATCGAGAAAGGCCGTGTGCTTTTCAGGATAACCCTCGTGTTCGGGCTCCAGCCCGAATCCCACCCGAATCATCGCCCGGGCGCCGTTGGAAACCGAGCGCCGGATCTGTTCTGCGGGCAGTGCCGGCATGCCGTGTTGCTGTCGGAGCTGGTTCAGGCAGCGGATGAAATCCGGGGCGGTGTCAATCAGGGTGCCGTCCAGGTCGAAGAGCACCGCCGCCGGTGTCTGCTCAGTCTTCACGGGTATCCCGGGCATGCATCAGGTAATTGACGTCTACATCCCGCCCAAGCTTGTACACCTTGGTGATAGGGTTGTAGGTCATGCCGGTGAGCTCGCGGACTTCCAGCCCGGCATGGCGAAGATGGTCAGACATCTCCGATGGGCGGATAAACTTCTTCCACTCATGGGTGCCCTTGGGCAATAAGTTCAGAACGTATTCGGCACCGACAATGGCAAAGAGGAACGACTTGGGGTTGCGATTGATGGTCGACACGAACAGGTGGCCGCCGGGTTTCAGCATACTGGCGCAGGCTCGAATAACCGATGCCGGGTCGGGTACATGTTCGAGCATTTCCAGACAGGTAACCACGTCATACTGGCCGGCATGTTCAGGATCCCGCGCCAGTTCCTCAATGGTGGTCTGGCGATAGTCCACCTTCACGCCGGACTCCAGGCCATGGAGCTTGGCCACCGACAATGGCGCCTCGCCCATGTCGATACCGGTAACATGGGCGCCCCGAAGTGCCATGCCTTCGGACAGCAGGCCGCCGCCGCAGCCAACGTCCAGAGCCCGTTTGCCGGCCAGCGAGACGCGCTCGTCGATGTAATTCAGCCGCAACGGGTTGATGTCGTGCAGTGGCTTGAACTCGCTGGTGGGGTCCCACCAGCGGCTGGCGAGCGCCTCGAATTTGGCAATCTCGTTCTGGTCTACGTTCTGGTTGTTCATGTTCGGGGTTACTCCGGATAATCAGCTGAGAATCTGTTTGCGCCATTCGTTCACCCGCAGAACCAGATCTGGTACGTCGATGCGGGTTAGTCTGCCATCCTGTAATTGTGGTACGCCATGAATCCAGCTGTGGCTTACTGCCCGGCCGTGGTTGCTGTAAACCAGGTGCGAAGCGGGATCGTAGACAGGCTGCAGATAGGGGTCGCTCAAGTCGACGGCTATCAGATCTGCCAGTTTGCCCGCCACCAGGGAGCCGATGTCATGGTCCCGCCCCAGGGCTCGGGCACCACTGAGGGTCGCCATCTCCAGCGCTTTGTGAGCCGACAGGGCTGCCGCATCGTCCGCCACAGCCTTGGCTACCATTGCGGCGGTTTTCAGTTCGCCGAACAGATCCAGATCGTTGTTGCTGGCGGCCCCATCGGTCCCGATGGTGACATTGATATCGTGATCCAGCAGTTTCTGTACCGGACAGAACCCGCTCGCCAGTTTCAGGTTGGACTCCGGGCAATGGACAACATGGGCGCCGGTCATTTTCAGATGAGCCAGGTCGGATTCGTCGATCTGGGTCATGTGTACGCATTGCGTATTGGCTCCGAGAACACCCAGGTCTGCCATACGCGCCAGCGGTCGCTGCCCGCTGGCTTTTACCGCTTCCGCTACTTCAAAGGCGGTTTCGTGCAAATGCAGTTGAATGGCAGCACCGGTTTGCTGCGCTAATTCCACGGCGGCACCCAGAGGACCGTCGGAAACGGTGTAAGGGGCGTGGGGCCCAATGGCAGGCATGATGTAGTCATCCCGCTGCCATTGTTCAATAAGGTCCGCACCTTTGCGCAGGTATTCTTCTGGCCCTGAACCCCATACCGTTGGCATATCCATCAGAGGAAAGCAGATCTGTGCACGCATGCCGGTGTCGTGGGCAGCCTGGGCAGTCACTTCCGGGAAGAAGTACATATCCGAAAACGTAGTGGTGCCGGTGCGGAGCATCTCCGCCATGGCCAGGCGCGTGCCGTCTGCCACGAACTGCTCGCTGACAAACTTGCCCTCTGCAGGCCAGATATGATCATTCAGCCAGGTCATCAATGGCAGGTCGTCAGCCAGGCCCCGGAACAGGGACATGGCGGTGTGGCCGTGCAGGTTGATCAGCCCGGGCAGGACAACATGCTGGTTCAGATCGAGGGTTTCCCGGGTGCGATAACTCTGGTCTGCCTCAGCCTGCGGCACGATCGCCAGAATTCGGCTGCCTTGAAGGATCACGGCCTGGTGTTCAAGGACAACCCCGAAGGGTTCGACGGGAATCAGCCAGCGGGCGTTGATTCGGGTATCGGCTGCGGTGATGGTTTCTGCCGTCATTAACCTGCCTTGCGGGTTCGGGGCACCGGAGGCGCCTTGAAATTCAATGGGCAAGTATAACCAGCGCGGTCAGGCAGAACTACCCCGGTGGCGGCCGCTGCGCTGCGATTTTCCAGACATTCATCAAGCCTCTTCAAATCAGGGCAGTCAATCTGGTTTGATAGGGCTATACTCGCTGTTTTTCTTTGGTTCGGGAGTTGTTTATGGCAGGTCGATCTTCCAATCGTTCCATCGGGACGGTAGCAATGCGCTGGCACGGAGACAGGCTTGAATTGCTGGATCAACGCCTGCTCCCGGCGGAAGAGCACTGGATTGTGGCTGATGGCGCGTCGGCGGTGGCCCAGTGCATAACGGATATGGTGGTGCGTGGGGCACCAGCCATTGGCATCAGTGCTGCGTACGGGGTGGCCCTGGCAGCCCGCCACGCAGGCGGAGGCGATTGGCAGGCAGAGATCAAACAGGCTATTCGAGTGTTGGCGAAATCCCGGCCTACGGCGGTAAACCTGTTCTGGGCGCTGGAGCGCATGGAAAAGGTATTCCACGCCTGCCATTCTCTGGACGAGGCAACCGAACGGCTGGCGGCCGAGGCGGTTCGTCTGCATGAGGATGACCTGGCGGCCAATCTGGCCATGGCGGATTATGCGCTGGAGGTGATGAACCCTGAAAAACCGATAGCGGTGCTGACCCACTGTAACACCGGCGCCCTTGCCACCGGCGGATACGGGACCGCGTTGGGGGTGATTCGCCGTTTGCACGAGGAAAAACTGCTGAAACGGGTCTATGCCGACGAAACCCGGCCCTGGCTTCAGGGCAGCCGGTTAACCGCCTGGGAGCTGACCCGGGACCATATTCCCGTTACGCTCAATGCCGATGGCGCGGCAGCGGCCATTATGGCTTCCGGTAAGGTTAAGTGGATTGTTGTGGGTGCCGACCGGATAACCGCCAACGGTGATGTGGCGAACAAGATTGGTACCTATAACCTGGCGGTCCTGGCGCGACACCACAAGATCGGGTTTATGGTGGTGGCTCCCTCCAGCACCGTCGATATGGCGCTGGCGTCTGGCAAGGATATTCCAATCGAAGAGCGGGATGGCACCGAGGTTCGTGAAATTCGCGGGATCCCCCTGGCGCCCGCTGGCGTTCCGGTATTCAACCCGGTGTTTGACGTGACACCGGCCAGCCTGATTGATGCCATCGTTACCGAGAAAGGCGCAGTCCGTAACCCCAATATCACCGGAATGCGGGCGTTGTTTACCTGACGTTCCGTTTGGCGCCGGAGCTGGTTGCCGGCTTGTACGGCGCTGGCTCTTCAGTCTTCATGCCAGCTTTCAGCTCTGTCATTTCCTTTTCCTGCTGCTCGATAAAGTGCAACGACATTTCAAAGCTCTGGCGGGTGAACTCCAGCACTTTGCGGAAGCCTTCATCCGACAGGTTTCTGGCATCGTCGTGCCGGCGGAAGATGTTAATGAATTCCCGTTCCCGCTCGAACTGGAGCGGAATCCGGCCTATGCCCCAATCGTTGAGTATCTGCCACACCTCGGGGTTGTAGTTACGGGTGGTGCGCATGATAAACGGGATCGGATCGTTGCGGGCCACCAGGGCGGCGAGTCTCAGGATCAGCTCGAAGGAGAGGGTGGAGGTGCCATTTTCAATGGCTTCCAGCAAAGACTTGTCTTTGAGGTTCAGGGCTTCACTCATTTCCGAGAGCGTGAGGCCCGCAACTTCCCGTATGTCTTTCAGCGATTGGCCGGCTGTCAGCATGGCCCGCAACTGATCCTGAGAGTTAATCAGGGCCCGACCGACCCGCAGGGAGGTGTCGGTTGCCCGGGCGCCCAGGCGAAGTGCCGAACCCGTCAACCCGGCTATGCGTTCCAGCATACCGTCTGGGGTTTTATCTTTCGGGCCAGGGGATTCCAGGCCCTCAGCTTCGTCCATGGAATACATGGCGTGCAGGGCGTCCAGTAGCATGTCCCGGAACACCCGGGCACGCTGTTGGGTACTCTGACCGCTTTCCCCGGACGGCTGCCCAGTCATGATTTATGGTGCCTCAGTCTTGGCCGCAAACTGGGTGGGCATCAGAATGGACGCCATACGTTGATCCAGCTCCAGCAGGTCGGCCATGATGTGCCCGCCTTCCTGGATGACGAAATCCAGTTCTTCGTCGGTGTTGTCCAGATCTGCCGCCTGTTGATCCTGCCAGTCTTCCAGAGCTTCCAGGTCTTCAAACGGTTCTTCGCCTTTCAGTTCCCTGCGGGCATTGGCGATGGTCAGGCGGGTCTGCTCGATCTGGTTGTGCTGGTTCTTGCGTTCGTCCACGTTAAGGCTGACGTAATCCATCTGTCGCTGGCGATTAAGGAACTCGATTTCCTTCTGCAGCAGCTTGAACTCCGGGTTGGTGGCGAACCGCTCTTCGTGGCGATTCCGCAGTTCGTCAATCACGCCGGTAAAGTCGAAATAGCGGGCATGGGGAACGGCCTCAATCTGGTCCCACGGCAGGGCGTGGTCCAGAGCGTCCTCACCAATTCGGGTTTTATCGATGCGCGACGGGATTTCGATGTCTGGAATCACCCCTTTGTGCTGGGTGGAACCGCCGGAAACCCGGTAAAATTTGGACTGTGTGATTTTCAATTGACCGTGGTTCAGTGGCCGAACGGCCTGAACCGTGCCTTTGCCGAAGGTTTGGGAGCCAACCACCAGGCCTCGACCATAATCCTGGATAGCGCCGGCGAAAATTTCAGAGGCGGAGGCGCTCATCCGGTTGACCAGTACCACCAGAGGGCCGTCGTAGACCACGGACGGATCCTCGTCTTCCAGTACCTGAACATCGTTGTTGGCGTTACGGATCTGGACCGTGGGGCCTTCGTCGATAAACAGGCCAACCAGGTCGTTGGCCTCGTGCAGTGCGCCACCGCCGTTATTACGAAGATCCATGACCACGCCATCCACGCCGCTGGCCTTGAGTTCCTCAATCAGTTTACGCACGTCGCGGGTGGTGCTTTTGTAATTCGGATCGCCAGCCTGCATGGCCTGGAAATCGGCGTAGAAGGTGGGGATATTGATGACTCCGATACGATAGGTCTCGCCGTTTCGGTCCAGTTCAATCACGTCTTTGCTGGCGCTTTGCTCCTCCAGCTTCACCTCGTCGCGCTTGATGGCGATGGTGCGTGTGATGGTCTCGTCGCTGGCGTTCGCCGGGATTACTTCCAGGGTTACCGTGGAATTACGGGGGCCGCGGATCAGATCCACCACCTCGTCCAGGCGCCAGCCGATCACGTTTACAGGCTTTTCATCACCCTGCGCAACCGAGACGATGCGGTCGGCTGGCTGCAGCTGACCCTGCTTGGAGGCCGGGCCACCGGGTACCAGACGCACTACCTTGGTGTACTCGTTATCGGATTGCAGTACCGCGCCGATGCCCTCCAGCGAGAGGCTCATGTTGATATTGAAGTTCTCAGAGGTTCGGGGCGAAAAGTAGGACGTGTGAGGGTCCCACATACCGGTAAAGGCATTCATGTAAGCCTGGAATGCATCTTCGCTGCGGGCCTGGTACGCGCGTTTGAGTTGCCCTTCATAGCGGCGGCGCAGCGTCTCTTCGATCGCTTCATCGTCTGCGCCGTTCAGTCTCTGGGCCAGAACCGCGTTTTTAATACGCTTCGTCCAGAGCTCGTCCAGAGCGGCCTGGTTTGCCTCCCAGGGCGCCTCGGAACGGTCGACGCGAATCCTGTCATCGGCAGCGAAGTCCAGTTGCTCAATACCGTTATCAATGAGCCCCAGGGCGAACTTCAGGCGTTCGATAACCCGCTGTTGAACCAGGTTGTAAATATCAAAGCCCGGCTGGAGTTGGCCGGTCTTGAGCGCTGACCCCAGGTGTTTCTTGACCCGGGAGAGGGCGTCAATGTCTTCCTGGGTCAGGTAGATTCTCTGGCTGTCCAGGTAATTCAGGTAGGCATCGAAAACATCGCCGGACAGTTCGTCGCTGATGCCGAGATTGCGGAAATGCGTGAACTGCAGCTGCCGGGCAATCAGAATATTGGCGCGGGCCTGGTCAATCGTGGGCGCAACCGGCTCATACCTGGCGGAGTCGTCAATGTTTGCGTAGGCGCCGGAGACAAGGAGGCCCAGGGCCAGAGCCGTGACCGCGCCTGCTTTCCGGGTGAGGGAAGTCAGGGACGGGCGCTGCATGGAGTTTTCCGCGATGGTCATAAATGCATACCTGAAGCTGCTGGGAATCGCCACCAATGACAATGGGGGTGAATACCCGTGACTGTTCAATTTATTGTAGGCAACCGCTACACCTGTTGCCATAGGCCAGGGGTATAGCTTCGTGACAATATGTCCATATACGTTTCAGCCTGAGGCTAACTATGGGGGCGTGTGACCGGAAGTAAACTGTCGGGAGTGTGAGGGTAGAGGTGGCCGGAGGGTTTGGGCCCTCCGGCCGGCAGGGTCAGCTAAAGGTTTCGTTGCGTTCGGCTTTCTGAAGCAACAGCGATGGCGGCGTGAATCGCTCTCCGTACTGGTCTGCCAGCTGCTGCGCCCGCTCCGCAAAGGCCCGAACGCCATACTGGTTGACGAACTGGATGGCACCGCCGGTCCAGGGCGCGTAGCCAATACCGAAGATGCTGCCAATGTTGGCGTCTTCCACGGTTCTCAGCACACCCTCCTCAAGACAGCGGATGGTCTCGATGGCCTGCATGAACAGGATGCGATCTTTCAGATCCTGCAGCTTCACACGGCGTGCCTTGTCCTGGTCCACGAACAGGTTCTCCAGTTCCGGCCACAGGTATTTTTTGCCCTTCTCCGGATACTCGTAGAAACCGGCACCGGCGGCTTTGCCCTTGCGTCCGTGGGTATCCACCATGGCATCGATGACGGCTTCGGCCGGATGCGGCTGCCAGGTACCGCCGGCGGCTTCCGTGTCTTTCTTGCTTTGGGCGCGGATGTGCTGCATCAGGGTCATGCTGACTTCGTCAGAGATGGCCAGCGGTCCTACCGGCATGCCGGCCAGCAGTCCGGCATTCTCGATGCTTGAGGGGTGAATGCCCTCGGCCAGCATGCTGATACCTTCGTTCACGAAGGTGCCAAATACCCGAGAGGTAAAGAAGCCGCGGCTGTCGTTCACCACAATGGGAATCTTGCCTATCTGCTGCACGTAATCGAACGCCCGGGCCAGGGTGTCATCGGAGGTTTTCTCGCCGACGATGATTTCCACCAGTTGCATCTTGTCCACCGGGGAGAAGAAGTGCAGGCCGATAAAGTTGTCCGGCTTGGCCGAGGCCTGGGCCAACTGGGTGATGGGGATGGTTGAGGTGTTGGAGGCAAAGATGCCGTTAGCGACCATTTTCGGCTCGGATTCCTGGGTAACCTTTGCCTTCAGATCGCTGTCTTCAAAGACTGCCTCGATGATCAGGTCGCAACCTTCCAGGTCGTCGGCAGAGGCGGTGGCGTTGATGCGGGCCAACACTTCGTCTTTCTGGGCTTCGGTCATGCGGCCGCGACTGACTTTCTTCGCCAGGAGATTTTCGGAATAGCTTTTGCCTTTCTCGGCGTTTTCAACCGAGACATCCTTCAGCACCACCTCAATGCCGCGGCTGGCAGTGGAGTAGGCGATACCGGCGCCCATCATGCCTGCACCCAGTACCCCGACTTTCTTGAAGCTTTCCTTTTCTACGCCATCCGGGCGACTGCCGCCGGCCTTGATGGCGTTGAGCTGGAACCAGAAGGTGCCCGTCATGTTCTTGGCCACCTGGCCGGTGGCCAGCTCGGCAAAGTAACGGGTTTCAATCAGGCTGCCATTGTCGAAATCCACCTGGGCGCCTTCCACCGCTGCTGCCAGAATCCGTTCCGGTGCCGGATAGCAGCCTTTGGTCTTCTGTTTGAGCATGGCCGGTGCAATAGCCAGTTTCTGGGCCATGGCCGGATGATGCGGAGCTCCGCCGGGGAAGCGGAAGCCTTTCTGATCCCAGGGTTGCTGGCACTTGGGATTGGCTTCGATGAAGGCCCGGGCCTTGGCGATCATGTCTTCCGGTGAGCTGGCCAGCTCATCCACGATACCGGCCTTCAGAGCGGCTTTTGGATTTACCTTCTTACCCTCCATCAGGAACGGGAACGCGGCTTCCAGGCCAATCATCCGGGGCAGTCGCTGGGTGCCGCCACCGCCGGGCAGCAGGCCCAGGGTGACTTCCGGCAAGCCCAGTTGGGTCCGGTCATCATCAATGGCAACGCGATGATGGCAGGCCAGGGCGAGTTCCAGGCCACCACCCAGAGCGGTGCCGTTGATAGCCGCCACCACAGGTTTGCCACAGGTTTCCAGCACCCGCATGTCGGCTTTCAGGCCGTTGACCATGTCTTCAAACTCTTTGGCCTGTTCGCGGGCCACTGAGTACAGCTCATTCAGGTCGCCGCCGGCAAAGAAGCTTTTCTTGGCGGAGGCAATGATAATGCCTTTGACATTATCCAGGTCGCTTTTGACCTTATTGACGGCTTCGGTCAGTGCAGTTCGAAACTCGCCATTCATGGTGTTGGCGGACTGGCCCGGCATGTCGATGGTCAGGGTCAGAATCTGGTCTGAACCCAGGTCGTATTTGATGGCACTCATGGTCGGTTCCTTTTATATGAAAGTGGCGTTCAGACGCGCTCGATGATGGTGGCAATGCCCATGCCGCCGCCCACGCACAACGTGGCGAGGCCGTAGCGCAGTTCACGGCGTTCCAGTTCATCCAGCAGGGTGCCGAGGATGATGGCGCCGGTGGCACCCAGCGGGTGGCCCATGGCGATGGCGCCGCCGTTCACATTCACTTTCTCGTCCGGAACGGACAACTCTTTCTGGAAGCGCATCACCACCGAGGCGAAGGCTTCGTTCACTTCAAACAGGTCGATCTGGTCCACCGTCATACCGGCTTTCTCCAGCGCCTTGCGGGCAGCCGGGGCCGGGCCGGTGAGCATAATGGTGGGGTCTGTGCTGGTAACCGCAGTGGCTACGATGCGGGCGCGTGGCTTGAGGCCGAGCTCCTTGCCCTTGGCTTCGCTGCCAATCAGCATGGCGGTGGCACCGTCGACAATGCCGGAAGAGTTGCCGGCGTGGTGCACGTGGTTGATCTTCTCCACGTAGTGGTATTTTTCCCGGGCGACGCCGTCAAAGCCCATCTCGCCCATCATCTGGAACGAGGGCTTGAGGCCTGCCAGGGATTCCACGGTCGTGTTGCCGCGCACGTGCTCGTCCCGGTCCAGTATGACCACGCCGTTCTGATCAGTAACCGGCACGATGGATTTGGCGAAATAACCCTTTTCCCAGGCGTTGGCGGCTTTTTGCTGGGACTTCACGGCAAAGCCATCGACATCTTCGCGAGTGAAGCCTTCCAGAGTGGCGATCAGGTCGGCGCCGATACCTTGCGGCATGAAACCTGTATGCAGGTTGGTTTCCGGGTCGGTCGCCCAGGCGCCTCCATCGGAACCCATGGGTACGCGCGACATCGCCTCTACACCACCGGCAACCACCATGTCTTCCCACCCGGAGCGCACTTTCATGGCGGCCAGGTTCACGGCTTCCAGGCCGGAGGCGCAGAAGCGGTTCAGGGTCACGCCGGCGACCTTCTCATCCCAATCAGCGGCCAGTGCCGCCGTCTTGGCGATATCCGCGCCCTGGTCACCCACGGCGGTGACGCAGCCCATGACGACATCATCTACCTGAGAGGTGTCGAGCCGGTTGCGCTCTTCCAGAGCCTTGAGCACGGTAGTGAGCAGCGTGATCGGCTTAACACTGTGCAGTGAGCCATCTTTCTTGCCGCGGCCGCGGGGGGTGCGAACGGCATCGAAAATGTACGCCTCGGTGGTCATATCTGTTCCTCTGATTGTTATCCGGGCTTGTTTTCAAAGAGTGATAACCATAGCGGTTCAGTGTAGTCCCCGGTAATGACAGCCGCTGCCAATCCCATTGGCGAAATTGCTCAGGGACAATGACACAAACGCTTGTGACTTCTATCTTGAATAAAGATTGATCCTATAAAGCAGGCAGGTGTAACCATGTCTCTGAGAGATGCTATCGATAATTTCTACGAAAGGCTGGTGCTGGATGCGATCGATGCAACCCGGGAGGAGTCGGACACAGCGGATTATCTGACCGACGTGATGTGTGTGGCTCTGAATCGTTTGCCGGCCAGGTACTATCGGCACACCATCGATATGATGTTCTACCTTGCCGATGAGGAATTAAAGGAGATGAAAGAAAAATCCCTGGCTGCGGTCAGGCAAGCCAGGGATTTTGTAAGGCAGCATCAGAGAGAATGATGCTTTAGTGCTGCAGGCGGTTTTCCAAAGCCTGAACCAGTCGACCAGCGTGTTCTGTGCTCTGGTCGTTCATCTCCGGGTGCAGGCACCAGAGAGCGATCAGCCTTTCCAGTTCCTGCTCAGGTGTGGTTTGATCGCCACCACCCAGACCTTCGGCCAGACGCTGAACCTGGATTTCCATACGCCGTCCCTGGTCTGAGTCCGGAGTCTCCTGGCCGGCAACGATCTCCGCCCTGATCACCAGGTCTCTACCTGTAAGAGAGGTCGCGCCGTTAACCAGATTCTGCCAGTTTGAAGGAACCTGTGCCGGGGCAAGGGCGCCACTCACACGCTCTTTGATCAGAGTCTTCCAGTTATCCAGTCTGGCTTTCAGCTTTTTGCGCTGCCCCAGCTGTGTCAGATGCTGACGAAGGTCTTGTACTTCGCCCCGAACCGGTCGTGAAAGCGGCATATCGGCTAACGGCCTGAGTTCGGTTTTGGCTTCATTGATCAGCGCATCGTCAGCCTCTGTGCCGAGATCGCGGTATTTGGCAACCACTGCGCGAGCGTCGGCGTCAGCCTTCTCGGTCGCTTGTTGCTGTGCAGACCGCTGGGCATCGCGTCGCTCGAAGATCTGGTCGCAGGCTTGGCGGAACGCCTGCCAGAGCTTGCGATCTTCGCGGTGGCGGGTGATACCGATACGCTTCCATTCCGATTGCAGGGCTTTGGCCTGGTCCATGGCTTCCTGAAGAGGTTCATGGTCAATCAACGCCTGAGCCCGCTCGACAATCGCCTGTTTGGCGGCCTCGTTTTTCTGTCGCTCCTCGTCCAGGGGCCGCTCCAGGTTCTTCAGCAGGTCGTCAAACCGCTTCTGTACCTGCCGGTTATCCCGGAAGTCTACCGGCCAGGCCGCTTTCCATTCCTGACGGGCGGTCTGATGAATCCGTTCGGCACCTTTCCAGTCAATACTGGTCCAGTCTGCCTTCGCGAGGAATCGTTCGAGTTCCTCGCAGATGGCTTCCCGTTTGTGCAGGTTGGCCTGTTTGAGATCGGCTTTTGCCTCGAAGTAGGCTTTGCAGGGCTCATAGGCCTGATCGGACGCCGCTTTGAAACGATTCCAGAGGGTTCGGTCGGACGAGCCACCAAGTTCTCGCCATTCGTTCTGCAGTTCTTTTATTCGCTCTGCCTTGGCCTCCGGCTCCATCGGTTGTTCCGCCAGATATTCCATCTGTTCGCACAGAGAGACCTGCTTGGGCTCGGTGGCGAATCCCTGCCAATCGCTCAGTTCCCGGAACTGGCCGGCAAGTAACTGCATCTTGGCCTGGACGTTCTTGCGGTGGCGATCATCAAGCGCCTGAAACTGGTTCTGGGCTGTTTTCAGGAGCTGGCGGGATTCACGGAACTGTTTTGCTTCCAGGGCGGCTTCCAGTTTGGGCAGTGTGGTATTGAGAGCGGCCGCATTTGCTTGCTGCTGTTCCCGGGTTCCGTCTGACGTGGGCTGGGCGCGCGGCTTGCCGGCCAGGGCCCGCAGTTCTGCAAGGGCCTGGGGTAGCGGGAAATCCTGCGGCCAGGCCACTTCCTGAAGCAGTGCTTTTGCGACAGCCTGAGGGCTGTCGATATCGTTGCTTTCCAGCTCACCGATTTGTGGTCGTGCCAGATTCAGGCGCCGCACCGCACCAAGGTAGTTGCGCAGAGCCAGCATGGCCTGTTCGTATTGCTTCTGCTCCTGTTTGTCCACCTGGGTGTCCCGCGTGGCTTCCAGCCATCGGTTTTCCTGGGTTTTCTGCAACGCATCGAGGGCAGATTCCGAGGGAAGTCCAGAGGGCGCTGCGGCTTTAAGCTGGTTCAGGGTTTGCTGCAGCAGTTCCAGCGTTTCCTGCCGTTGCTGCTTCTGATCAAGGTGCCGCTGCTCTTCCTGGCGCGTCTCATCCAGTTGCTTCTGGCGTTCACGAATCTGGTGGACCGCTTGCAGGAATTGTTGGGTCTGCTCTGCGCTGGCCTTGTTTTCAACGCTTTGCCAGTGGTCCTGGAGAGCGTTCAGTCGGGCCTCGTAGAGCTTGGTGTCTTCGCTTCTGGCCTGCTCCTGTGCCTGGCTGACCAGTTCAGTGATGCGATGCTGGATGGCCGCTTCGCTGGCCTGTTGTTCCTTCAGGGTTTGAAGTGACTGTTTGACAGTCTGGTAAACACTTTTATCGCGGCCTTTTGCCTGTTTCAGCACCGCCTGTAGGTGCTCTTCCTGGTTAATCTGGCTCGCTGCCTGTAATCGAATGGCGGAGGTCACACCTTCTATTGCCAGAGCCGCGAGTTCCGATTGTTCAGGGCTGGCGTCAAGCTGGCGTTCCTGCTGCTGGCGCAACTGCTGTCGGTTGTCTTCTTCGGTTGGCTGGTTGCTTTGCTGTTTTTCGGATGCCTTGTCGCTTACGGGTGAGAGGGTTTTGCGGTTCTTGAACAATTTCTGAATGAATGCAGCCATAAACGGTATCCTTGGGATTGCAACCAGTTTGCGGTGGCGGCAGAGTATCTCCGCCTTCCGGCCCGATCAGGTGTCTGTTTCGGGTAGTGTGTTTGCGGGGGTGCCCCGGGACGCTAAGTCTATCGTTTTGCAAGTCATCGCGGAAAGGGCCTGTATGGCAAAAGATCAAAAACATGACGATCCGGAATACCAGGCTCGTTCGGTAGCGCTGCGCCTGCTGGCCCGCCGGGAGCACAGCCGGTATGAACTGGCGCTCAAGCTGCGGCAGCGCAGGATTCCACCGGATGTTTTTGACCCGGTGCTGGATGAGTATGAGTGTGAAGGCTGGTTGGATGACGACCGGTTCGCGGAGATCTATACCCGCCAACGCATCGAGGCGGGTTACGGGCCGCTGCGAATACTGGCCGAACTGCAGCAGCGTGGAGTGAATCAGACTCCGGCGTGTCTGTCGTCCGTCGCAGAAGAAGAGTGGTGCCGGAGAGCGGTCCGGGCCCGTGATAAACGGTTCGGACTGGCTGATGTGCAGGGGGATCTGCCTGAAAAGCTCCGCCAGGCCCGATTTCTGGCCCGGCGTGGATTTTCATCATCTCAATCCGAGCATGCCTTGAGCGCGGGACCGGATGATGACTGATTCAGAGTGTCGGCGGTATCAACCGTAGTTCCGGAGGCAGATCAGCGCGAAGATCCGGCTGAGACTCGCTGGCCGGGGCATCGGAGCCAGCTTCGTTGTCGCCAAGCCAGGCCAGTTGATCTTCAAGCCCGGGCGCTGAAGGTGTGTCCGATTCGGTAATCCGGACCAGAACGTCGTAATACCGTCGGATATTCTGCACGTAAACCACCGGTTCGTGCCCGCGTGCGTACCCGAACCGGGTTTTGGTGTACCACTCTTTCTGTGCCAGCAGCGGCAGAAATTCCTTCACATCCATCCATCGGTCCGGGTCTTTTCCGGCGGATTCCGCCAGGCGTCGGGCATCTTCAAGATGTCCAAAGCCGACGTTGTAGGACGCAAGCGCAAACCAGGTGCGATCCGGCTCCGGAATTCGTTCCGGGATGCGCCCGTGCACCATCCGGAAATAGCGGGCCCCGCCCTCAATACTTTCCTCGGCATCCAGTCGGTTATTAATGCCGATGTAATTGGCGGTGGTGCGGGTGAGCATCATCAGACCGCGTACTCCGGTGGGGGAGACGGCGTTGGGGCGCCAGTGGGATTCCTGGTACCCGATGGCGGCCAGCAGGCGCCAGTCCATGCCGGATTCCTCGGCATAATCCTGGAACAGTGACTGATAGCGGGGCAGGCGGTTCTCAACATGGTGCATGAAGGTTCGGGCGCCGACGTAATTCAGTCTGTCCAGGTGGCCGTAGAACCGTTCCGCGAGCTGGGCCATGGTGCCGTTGTTGTTCATCCTTTCCATGAAGGCTTCGGCGGCCTGTACCAGGGTGTCGTCCTGAGCGGTTGGAAACAGCCAGACAAGCTCAGTGGGATCGTTCAGTGCGAACGCTTCGTACACCTTTGGGAAGAAGACGTGGTTCAGATCCAGCTCATTGGAAGCCACCGCCGCATAGCCGAATTCCCCGCTTTCCACCCGGGCCAGAAGACCGGCAGCATCCAGCCCCGGATGTTTCTGAATGATGGGGCCAGCCTCGTTCCCGGGATCAGCAACAAGGTGCTCATGGTTGCTGTCGGCCAGCATATGGATGGTTTCGGAGGCGAGATCTTCCAGTGATTCCGGTGCAGGAACTTCTTTGTTATAGACGATAACCGATCGCGCGGCGACGCCTATGGGCACCGAGCGGTACTGCTCGCCAAAGTCGGGCCGTTGTGTCAGGCCAGCCAGACCGATGTGTGCGTAGTTTCTGGACAGGACAGAGAGGATTTCAGAATTATCGTCGGCAACCCGAACCCGCAGTTCAACCCCGAGTTCGTCGGCAAACAGTCTGGCCAGCTCGTAATCGTAGCCGGTGTCCTGTTCCCGATCCTGGTAATAGATAGAAGGCGCAACCCGGGTGATGACGTGCAAAACGCCTTCTTCCCGGATTTCCTGCAGCGTTGTGGGCTGCGAGCAGCCGGTGGCAAGGATAACTGCCAACACAATGCTCAACTGCGCACTACTGCTTCGGAAAGTGCTGATAAATCGTGACAAATCCCTGCTCTCCGCTACACGCTCAATGTTCAGGATGGTCCGGGAGGTGCTCCCATGCTCCTGCTTTTTGATGCTTCTTGCTTTCCATGCATAGTCTCAATGATCACTGCTGAGGGCGAAATGGTCAATTGGTCTGGTTAATAACTGTGCAAAAGAATGTCAATTTTACACTGCGGAAAGAGGCCAGCTTCCGCTGTAACCCGAGGTCGGTTTCAAGTATCATTGCGGCCTTTCAGACGTCCCCCGATTCGCGCGATACAGGTTGATATCATGCTTGAACTTCGCGGCGCGCCAGCGCTCTCGCCTTTTCGTTCCCGCAAACTGCATTCCCGTATACAGGAAATGGTGCCGGGTGTAGAACATGTGTATGCCGAGTTCATGCACTTTGTGGATCTTGATGCCGACCTTTCCGATTCGGAACAGGCCATCCTGGATCGCCTGCTTACCTATGGTCCCAGTGTCCAGGTTGAGCAGCCGGATGGGATTTTATTCCTGGTGGTTCCGAGGCCGGGCACGTTATCGCCATGGTCCAGCAAGGCGACGGATATCGCCCGTAATTGTGGCCTCCGGCAGATTCGCCGAATTGAGCGCGGCATTGCCTACTATGTAAAGGCCAGCAAGAAACTTGGCCTGGAGCAGCGCGAGCAGATCGCAGCACTTCTCCACGACCGTATGACTCAGAAAGTGTTCCACGAGATGGGCGGCGCAGAACTTCTGTTCAGCCACGAAGAGCCTCGCTCTCTGGGACGGGTACCGGTGTTGTCTGGTGGCCGGGATGCCCTGGTGGAAGCAAATGGCCGGTTGGGCCTGGCGCTGGCGGACGATGAGATTGATTACCTGGTCAAATCCTTTGTCGGCCTGGAGCGGGATCCGACGGATGTTGAGCTGATGATGTTCGCTCAGGCCAACTCTGAGCACTGCCGCCACAAGATTTTCAACGCGTCCTGGGATATTGATGGGGAAGGCCAGGAAAAGTCCCTGTTCGCGATGATTCGCAATACCTTCGAGATGAACAGCGAGGGCGTGCTGTCGGCCTACAAGGACAACGCCGCGGTGATCGCCGGCAGCGAAGCCGGTCGCTTCTTCCCGAATCCGGACACGGGTGTCTACGGCTATAACCGGGAGCCGGTGCATATCCTGATGAAGGTGGAAACCCACAACCACCCGACTGCGATTGCCCCCTTTTCCGGCGCGGCCACAGGCTCTGGTGGCGAAATCCGGGATGAAGGCGCGACCGGTCGTGGTTCCAAGCCGAAAGCCGGTCTCACCGGTTTCACCGTTTCCAACCTGAATATTCCCGGCGACGAGCAACCCTGGGAAATCGGCTATGGCAAGCCGGACCGGATTGCCTCTCCCCTGGATATCATGATTGAAGGCCCCATTGGTGGGGCGGCCTTTAACAACGAATTCGGCCGTCCTAATCTGGCCGGTTACTTCCGGACCTTTGAAGAGAAGGTGCCTGGCGCCGCCGGTGAAGAGGTTCGTGGGTATCATAAGCCGATCATGATTGCCGGTGGTCTGGGCAACATTCGCGAGCAGGACGTAGAGAAGGGCAATATTCCGGTCGGCGCCAAGCTTATCGTGCTGGGTGGTCCGTCCATGCTGATTGGCCTTGGCGGGGGCGCAGCCTCTTCCATGGACTCCGGTTCCAGTAACGAGAATCTGGATTTCGCTTCGGTACAGCGCGACAACCCTGAAATGGAACGGCGTTGCCAGGAAGTTATCGACCGTTGCTGGCAGATGGGCGACAAAAACCCGATCTGCTTCATTCACGATGTCGGGGCCGGTGGCTTGTCCAATGCCATGCCGGAGCTGGTCAAGGACGGTGGCCGTGGCGGCAAATTTGAGCTCAGGGATATTCCCAGTGACGAACCGGGCATGTCGCCCCTGGAGATCTGGTGTAACGAATCCCAGGAACGTTACGTTATGGCGGTTGCGCCTGAAAACCTGGATCTTTTCGATGCTCTGTGTCGTCGCGAGCGCTGCCCGTATGCAGTGATTGGTGAGGCGACCGAGGAACATCATCTGGAGCTGGGTGATTCCTACTTCAACGACAAGCCCGTGGATCTGCCGATGGAAGTGCTTTTCGGCAAGCCCCCACGCATGCATCGCAGTGTCAGCCGTTCCTCCTTTACCAAGCCGATTTTCGATTCCACGAAAATCGATCTTCACGATGCCGTTCGGCGGATTCTGCGTCTGCCGTCGGTTGGCTCCAAGAGCTTCCTGATTACCATCGGTGACCGGACTATCACCGGGCTGGTGGCCCGGGATCAGATGGTGGGCCCCTGGCAGGTTCCTGTCAGTGATGTGGCGGTAACCGCAGCATCTTTTGATGTGCGCACCGGTGAAGCCATGGCGATGGGTGAGCGCACACCGCTTGCAGTGATTGATGCGCCGGCGTCAGGCCGAATGGCCGTAGGCGAAACCATTACCAACCTGGCGGCGGCACCGATTGCAAAGCTGTCGGATATCCGGCTTTCCGCCAACTGGATGGCTGCTGCAGGTCATCCGGGCGAGGACGAGAACCTTTACGAGACCGTTCGCGCTGTGGGTATGGAGTTGTGCCCGGCGCTGGGTATTACCATTCCAGTGGGCAAGGACTCCATGTCCATGAAAACCGCCTGGGAAGAAGACAATGGCGAGCACAAGAGCGTCACTGCTCCGCTGTCGCTGATCGTCAGCGGTTTTGCTCCGGTGACCGACGTTGCCCGCACCCAGACACCTCAGCTGCGCACGGATGCCGGTGAAACGGATCTTATTCTTGTTGACCTGGCCGCTGGTCAGAACCGTCTTGGCGGATCTGCGCTGGCGCAGGTTTATCGTCAGGTGGGTGCTGTGGCGCCGGATCTGGACGACCCCGAGGATATCAAGGCATTTTTCGCGGTTATTCAGGGCCTCAATGCCGATGGCAAGTTGCTGGCCTATCATGACCGTTCCGATGGTGGTCTGTTCGTCACCCTTGCGGAAATGAGCTTTGCCGGCAGAACCGGTGTCGATATCAAGCTGGATGGCCTCGCGGAAGACGAATCCCAATTTGCCCGCGAACTCTTCAATGAGGAACTGGGTGCGGTTATCCAGGTGCGCCGTGAAGACACTGATTTCGTTCTCCAGCAATTCTCCGGTGCCGGGCTGGGAGATCACACCAGTGTCATTGGTACCCTGAATGACAAGGATCGGGTTCGGTTGTTGTTTGCCGGAGAGCCGGTTCTGGATGAGGCGCGCACAGATCTGCAGCGCCTCTGGGCAGAAACCAGCTACCGCATTCAGTCTCTTCGCGACAATGCCGACTGTGCCCGGGAAGAATTCGAGAACCTGCTCGATGCCGAGGATCCGGGGCTGAGTGCTGATCTGACCTTTGATCTGAATGAAGACGTCGCGGCGCCATTTATCAATACCGGCAAACGGCCGAAAGTGGCGGTGTTGCGGGAGCAGGGCGTAAACGGGCAGGTTGAGATGGCGGCCGCCTTCGACCGCGCAGGCTTTGAAGCGACGGACGTTCACATGAGTGACCTGCTATCCGGTCGCATCAGCCTGGAGAAGTTCCAGAGTCTGGTGGCTTGTGGCGGTTTCTCCTACGGTGATGTGCTGGGTGCTGGTGAAGGCTGGGCCAAGTCCATCCTGTTCAACGACCGGGTGCGTGATCAGTTTGCTGCGTTCTTTAATCGCCAGGATACCCTTGCCCTTGGTGTCTGCAATGGTTGCCAGATGCTTTCCAATCTGCACGAGCTGATTCCGGGCAGTGAGGGCTGGCCCCGCTTTGTTCGAAACCAGTCAGAACAGTTCGAAGCGCGCCTGGTGATGGTTGAGGTTGCTTCCTCACCATCCGCCTTCCTGGATGGCATGACTGGCTCCCGTATGCCGATCGCGGTTGCCCACGGTGAGGGGAGGGTTGAGTTCGCTTCCGGCACGTCAGCCAAGGCGCTGTCGGATAACGAATTGGTTGCTCTCCGATATGTCGACAACCGTGGCCGGGAAACGACCCGTTACCCCTATAACCCCAACGGTTCAGAGTCTGGTATTACCGGTATTACCACACGGGATGGTCGCGTGACCATCATGATGCCCCATCCAGAGCGGGTGTTCCGGGCCGTTCAGCACTCCTGGCGCCCGGATGGCTGGCAAGAAGATGGTCCCTGGTTGCGCATGTTCCGCAACGCCAGAAAGTGGTTTGGTTGATTCGCTGAATCGCAGCTGAAAAGAGAAGTGAAAAGCCAGCCTCCGGTCTCTGTTTCCAAGAGAGTCGAGGCTGGCTTTTTTTATTGTAGGTTGGTTAAGCCGGTACCTTTGATGTCAATCCCAAATTCAACCCCTGATGCCCTAAAATAGTCTGTAAATTTGCTGTCTCGGGGCTTGACTAGACAACTTTATGCACATTTCCGGTGCCGCCCTGGCCGTTCTGTGAGCAAACATTGAGAACTAAGTTCAGTTTTTGTGCGAAACCTTTAACCTATTGATATTAAAGGAAATAAAATCATGGGTGAAAATGTCGGCAATTTAAGAGAAGTCCAGTATTCAGGGGGCTTGGGGGGCGATTCCCAAAAACTTTCCCCAGAGTTATCCACAGAATCTGTGAGTAAGTTTGAATTCTCTAATGCTGGGTGATATTTGATCAGTCAGGGAGGTGTCCGTGTATAAATTTTGCTACTTCGTACCCGAGAGTCATCTGGAACAAACCAAGCAGGCAATGTTCGATGTTGGTGCCGGTAAAATTGGAGAATACGACAGTTGTGCCTGGCAATGTGAAGGCCAGGGGCAGTTCCGGCCGCTGGCGGGAAGCGATCCGTTCCTTGGGCACCAGGGGCAATTAGAAACGGTGCGGGAATATAAAGTGGAGTTAGTGTGCGACGACAGCCTCATAAGAGATGCGCTAGCCGCATTGAAGCAAGCACATCCTTATGAAGAGCCGGCTTATGAGATCTTTCGGCTGGTTGATCTTTGACGGTGGGTCAGGCTTTTTTTCCCATTGGGTGGCGGATATCACTGACGTGAACGCCAAACCGCTCTGTCTCCATATCGATAAGAAAAAGCTCAAGGGTTTTGCGTACGGTTGGAAATGATATCTCGTCCCATGGGATCTCGCC
Source organism: Marinobacter sp. C1S70 (assembly GCF_000475355.1). Classification (NCBI taxonomy): domain Bacteria; kingdom Pseudomonadati; phylum Pseudomonadota; class Gammaproteobacteria; order Pseudomonadales; family Marinobacteraceae; genus Marinobacter; species Marinobacter sp. C1S70. The sequence continues at coordinate 77,129 of NZ_AXBW01000062.1, forward strand.
GGGGGAGAAAAGGCGGGACTCCAGGGATTCTTCTCCGGCGCCGAATTGCCCGTCTTTAAGGCTGGCGCGATAGAACATGTGAACCTGGTTGATATGCGGCACATCGATGATGGAGTAAAGGCCTTCGATGGTGACGTCGGCAAGGGCCTCTTCCAGCGTTTCCCTCGCTGCAGCCTCAATGGTTGTCTCGGCATTTTCCATGAAACCGGCGGGAAGGGTCCAATAGCCGTAACGGGGCTCGATCGCGCGCCGGCATAAAAGTATCTGGCCTTCCCAGACCGGAACTGTACCCGCCACAATCCTCGGGTTCTGATAATGTATGGTCTCGCAGCTGACACATACGTAGCGGTGCCTGTTGTCACCCTCCGGAATGCGTTGTTCGACCGGATGGCCGCATGTGCTGCAATACTTCATTAGTTTCCCCGTATACTGAGTGTCTGTTGATGATCAGTTTAACGATCCCGGCTGTCTGTGTCTCATGCAAAATCGGGATGCCACTGGAGTAGCGAGTGCGAGACCTATTAACTGAAAAATTATCCAATTATGCCCCTCGACAGCTGGCACTGGATTATCCGGAAGCCGGTATTCTGGTGCCGGTAACGGATGATGAAAATAATCCGGAAATGATTTTCACCCTGAGGTCTGCCAACCTGAAAACCCATCGTGGCCAGGTGTCTTATCCGGGCGGCAAGCGGGATCCCGAAGATTCGTCGCTTGCGGCCACTGCGTTGAGAGAGACCCATGAAGAAATCGGGTTGCCTCCCGACCAGGTGGACGTCATCGCACCATTAAGCCAGGTAATGTCGCGCTACGGCATTCTTGTAACACCCTACGTAGGGGTTGTTCCAGGCGATCATCCGGTGGTGCCCAATCCCTATGAAATAGAAAGCGTGTTCCGGGTACCGCTTTCCTTCTTTCTGGAAGACAGGAGGGAGCGCACCGATGCTCTCAGTTTTCTGAACCACACCTTTTATGTGCCCTGTTATCGCTGGGAGCGTTACCAGATCTGGGGGCTGTCCGCGGTTGTTCTGGTCGACTTTATGAACGCCGTGTACGATGCCGGAATCGATCTGCTCGAACCCCCTCAAGGAGGCTGATATGTTTTACGAGCTCGAAGACAAGCGCCCCCAGGTAGTTGGCGATGGTCAGTTTGTTGCTGAAAACGCCGTTATCATTGGCAATGTCCGGTTGCTGGAGAAAAGTAGCGTCTGGTTTAACGTGGTTATTCGGGGCGACAACGAGTGCATCACGGTTGGTCCTGAATCCAACGTTCAGGATGGATCGGTGTTGCACACCGATCCGGGGCTGCCTTTGACCATCGGCCGGGGTGTTACTGTCGGTCATAAGGTGATGCTGCACGGATGTGATATCGGCGATTATTCACTGATTGGCATAAATGCGGTGGTGCTTAATGGGGCAAAGATCGGCAAACATTGCCTGATTGGCGCCAATACGCTGATTCCTGAAGGTATGGAAGTACCGGATGGTTCGATGGTTGTGGGCTCTCCTGGCAAGATCAAGCGTGAACTGAACGACAATCAGAAGAAAATGTTGGAAATGAGCGCGGCGCATTATGTTCAGAATGCCACGCGTTACCTGGAGAAACTTAAAGCGTGTGATCCGGAGCAGAAATGAACAGGGCTGATCGGGTGCGCTCACCCTGCGTAAGCGTGTGCGCCTTAGACGAGAACGATGTTTGCATAGGGTGCCATCGTACCAGTGACGAGATTCTTCACTGGACTCGCATGACAGACGATGAACGCCGAGAAGTTTTGAAACTGGTGGCAATACGTGAACAAAAGGTAGCTCTATAAGATGACCGATAACACCAAGACCAGCGTCAGATTGGGTACACCTCTTAAAAGCAACTCGTTCCGGGTACTTTTTTGTGGTTCCGGGGAATTGGGCAAGGAAGTTGTGATTGAGCTCCAGCGCTTCGGCGTTGAGGTGATCGCCATTGATCGATATGCCGATGCACCGGCAATGCAGGTGGCCCATCGTTCCCATGTTGTCGACATGCTTGACCCTGTGGCTTTGCGGAGCGTCATCGAGAAAGAGCGCCCGAACCTGATTGTTCCGGAGATAGAAGCTATTGCCACCCCGGAGTTGGTCAAGCTCGAGCAGGAAGGTTATCGGGTGATACCCAGTGCGCGGGCGGTCAACCTGACGATGAATCGTGAGGGTATTCGTCGGTTGGCTGCGGAAGAGCTTGGGTTGCCAACGTCACCGTATCGGTTTGCGGGTACGCGGGAAGAATATTTGCAGGCGGTTGCGGAAGTCGGGCTTCCCTTGGTGGTAAAACCAGTGATGAGTTCGTCTGGCAAGGGGCAAAGTACAGTAAAGACCGAAGCCGATATTGAAAGAGCCTGGGAGTACGCACAAACCGGAGGCCGGGCAGGAAAGGGTAGGGTAATCGTCGAAGGCTTTGTCGATTTTGACTATGAGATTACTTTGCTGACGGTGAGGCATAAAGAGGGGGTAACCTTCTGCGAGCCCATTGGTCACAGGCAGGAAGATGGTGACTATCGCGAATCCTGGCAGCCGCAGCCGATGAATGACCTGGCATTACAGCGTTCAAAAGAGATCGCCCGTGCTGTGGTGGAAGATCTCGGCGGTTACGGCATCTATGGTGTTGAGCTGTTTGTGAAGGGTGAGAACGTCTGGTTCTCGGAGGTCTCACCTCGCCCTCATGACACGGGACTGGTCACGCTTGTATCCCAGGACCTGTCCGAGTTTGCTATCCACGCCAGGGCCATACTGGGTATTCCCGTTCCTGTTGTTCGACAGAATGGTCCCAGTGCGTCGGCGGTCATTCTGCCGGAGGGAAGCTCCACAGAAGTTTCCTATACCGGCCTGGAAGAAGCCCTGGCACAACCGGGAACCCAGCTACGCCTGTTCGGAAAACCGGAATTACAAGGTAGGAGGCGAATGGGGGTAGCGCTGGCGTTGGGTAGCTCCATAGAGGATGCCCGGGAGAAAGCTCGCACTGCAGCAAGCTCTATAAAGGTCGAATTCTGAAAGCCTGATCCCTGAATCCATGGTGAGGGGTGAAAATCCGGGTGATTTTTGGTCGTTCTGGTTGTATTCTGAACAGCCCGATAGGTGGAAACCGAAGCCCGGCAAAATAAATTGAAAATGGGCG
>NZ_AXBW01000063.1:0-8777 GCF_000475355.1 Marinobacter sp. C1S70
GCGAAGTCACTGATTCAGGTGTTTTCTAACTTTTGCGATCAGTATTCACCCACCGCCGAACCCAATCCAGAGTACCTTCCGAAGGGCTGGAATTACACACCCCACGAACCTCGCCAAGCACCCACGTCTTGTTGTGACACTCAAGCTAGATGGTTAAACGCTCCGGGTGGATCATCCGGTAGATGAACACTTCCCCGAGGGCAACTGGAACATCATAGCTGCCCACGCAGTGCCGCATGGTTGCCCCTTCTTCCAGAAGCTCCAGCCAGGAGCGCAAAGGCTCTATCCCTTCGATTGGGGCGAGGGGCGGTTTCGGGTAGTCGCCGTGTTCCTCAGAAAGCTCTTTCGCCAGGTCTTGGCGCTTCTCTTCGGAGTTTCGGCTGTTTGCCCTGTTGAACCGTTCAACCAGGCGGTCGTGCTGGGCCTGAAGAGCTTCTCTGGAATGGATGCCGGCAAGAACCTGCTCATTCCGGCCGGCCATGGCCAAGGTGTCCCGAATCATCCGGCACAGCCAGGACAATTCCACTGCGGAGGTGTGTTCGTCCACCAGATTCAGCAATCCGGGCCATAACGGTTGTCGAACGCGATTCAGTAAACGAAGGTGGCTTACATGGAGCTGAGGATGGTGCCGCATCAAGGCTAAGTACTCCGAATTCTGAAGTGCGGCGCGAATATCTTCCAGCTCCCAGGGTAATAGAGGCGATAAGGCCAGTCGACGGACTAATCGAACCAGGGATCTGCTGCCTGGAAGCCCAACGGCTTTGAGGATGTCAGAGCGCTTACCGGCTAAGAAAGCGTTAAACGCTTCGAGCGACCACGACTGTTTTCGTGCATGGTCGACCGCCAGGATGAAGAGCAGGGGAGCATCGTTGGCTAGTTCACGCGCCGCCTCGGAGGTCGCACAAGCCTGCGCCAGCTCAAAGTCCATAGCCGGCATTAAAGCGGCAACCGCAGAGACAGACTCCGGCAGCGCATCGCAAAGACGCCGACCCGCATCATCTTCCAGCGTAAACAGGGGTAACCCCGGCGGCTCCAGGAACTGGCCCGAGGCCTAAGCCGTAATACTTTGACTACACTGCCTCAAAAATAACGGCCAAGGATGAAGCTATGTGCGGACGGTACAACGTAACAGACTCACCTGAAGTTAAAACGCTGATGGAACAGCTGGGTTTGCCCGGTGTCGCACCAAGACCTCAACACAACGTTCCGCCAGGTGGGATCGGTGAATTCGTCATCGAGGCGGCCGATGACCGGTACCTGTTGCCGGGCATCTGGTCACTGCTGATCGAGCAAAATCCAAATGATTATGGCTTCCGGCCTAACCCCAAGTTCCATACCTTCAACGCCCGCAGTGATCGCCTGACCAGCAGCCCGCTGTGGAGGAAAGTTTATCCGTTCAAACGCTGCATTGTGCCGGTCAGCGCATTTCATGAATGGAAGGGCAAGCAGGTTTACAACATTCACCCGGAACACGAGGCCACGGCGCTCGCGGGACTATGGCAATCTTGGCATTTTGGCGATGAGCAGGTGAACTCGTTCACTGTCATCACGCTGCCACCGCACCCGAAGTTTAGTCACATCCACCCCAAGAGCATTCCATTGGTGCTGCGCCCGGAGGAGTTTGATCTCTGGCTGGATCCAGAGTTTCACGAAACGGATGCATTCCAGGGGCTGATGAGAACGCATATTTCAGCTCCGTTGGTATGCGAACCGGTGCGAAGCACCAAGTGGTTAGAACCGGCAGGTGAGGTTGAAGTGATTCCGGCAGATTGAGGTGGGAGAACCTTTAACAAATGATCCGGGCTTAACGAACCCACCACCGGATGAAACCAATTGGGGAAATTAAGACGATGAATACTCTGAACCATGCTGGGCAGCTTTCCCACTCCTCCCACCCATCGACCGCATCGTTGAAATAGCTGATACACAGTAAGGAAACGGATACCCACATAACGCAGAGAAATGCGAAAACCACAATATTCATAGTACTCCTTCCTCCCTTTTGATAGTCAGCGCGTCAGCTGATTCTCCGCTTCACGCAAAGCAATTTCCCAGGTCTCGTTGGAAACCGGCATTCCGTTTTCAGCTAAGGGCGTTACCCCAAGTTCCTGTCGTCTGGTATTTACCTTATCAATGTACTCTTGGGACATCGGGTTGATACCGCGGCTGCGGTCTTTGGCATCAGCAATAGAGTCATAGTAATGGTCGTATTCTTCCGGAAACCGGTCCGCGTGAATCTTGTGTGCGAGCTCCCGGATTCGGATATTGAGCGCGTCGACCTGATCCAAAGCTTGGATTTCGGCTGGCGTTTTACCAAGGCGAGCTTCTCGGTGGGCTCGGGCTTGTTCAGCTTTATATCGATTCATGTGAAATACCTCGCTGGATGGTGAAAAGAAATGTCATGGCGTTATGCGCACTGATAGTCAGGGCATGGATAGCAGCATCTGTGCGTCGTCTACTGAGGTCCAGAATCTCGAGCACGGGATTTTCGTAGCGGAGTTCGGCATACCACACTTGGTAGAAATAGGAGGCAGCTCTATCCAGATCTTCAGAGGTTATCAGTTCGCAGCGAATAAGCGCTTCAGGAGATTCCGGTTGCTGGTAGATTCGGGAGTTGGAATTGAACACCGGATTGTCGTGGATAAGCGCATTGTAGATCTCGTGATGAAATCCAAGCATCGTGTCTTCGAAACAGTAGGATGAGGTGGTGAAACCATGTTCGATGAATAGCTCAGGAAAGCGTTGATTATTCAGGGTTGGTGATCCTCCGTTGTTTCTCTGTTAGCGGCTTTACTTCACGGCAATGAAAATCTAGCATTCTAAAGCGACAAATAACGTCGCCAGCGTCAAGGCCACTTAAAAGAAAGGGATTTTTTATGTCCAATACCGCGGTCCGTTACCTCACCATGCTTAGAATGGTGCCTCGTTTCCCGAAGGCCATCACCACGAGTGAACTTGCAGAGCGCCTTGATGATCATGGTTTCCGAGTCACCATGCGATCAATACAGCGGGATCTGGAGAAACTGAGCCTGGACTTTCCGTTAATCGTGGATGAGGAATCCCGACCGTACCGGTGGTCTTTCGATCGTAATGCGACGATGGATATTATCCCGGCACTCGACCTGCCTGCCGCGTTAACGTTTGAGCTGGCCAGAGCCTACCTCTCACCGATGTTGCCGCCACGGGCGTTGTCGCACCTGAAACCCCATTTCGATGAAGCCCATCGCACCTTGCTCCGGGAAAAGAATCCTCTGGGCCAGTGGCCAAACAGAGTGCGTGTCATCAACCGCGGGCTGGGGGGTGAACGGCCGGCTATTGATGCGGATGTTCTGGAAACCGTTACCGAAGCCCTGTTACGAGAGTACAAGTGCAAGCTGACCTACCAGGCTCGTAAATGGGCCGAGCCTGAGGAGATCGTGGTACACCCGTTTGGACTGATTTTCCGGGATCCGAATGTGTATCTGATTGGCACCATCGAGGGCAGGGAAGGCACGCGCCAACTGGTTCTGCATCGGGCCACTACAGGTGAGTTGGTAGAGGAACCATCGGATCGACCAGAGGATTTCGATCTGGATTTGTACATTCGTTCAGGCGCTATGGGCATTCTCAAGTCCGATGAACCTGTGTACCTGAAGTTACGTTGTGACAAACCGGCTTTGAACCATCTGATTGAATCACCCTTGGGGTTTGACCAGATCACCAATGAGATTGATGACTCAACGTTCGAGATTGCCGTTACCGTGGGCGACACGCAGGATTTGCGGTGGTGGCTGACGGCGCAGGCGATTCATTGCGATATTCTGGAGCCTGAGTGGTTGAAACTAGACATTGAGAACACGCTTTCGCGGGGCCTTAACAGAGTAAGAGGTGGGAATAACTCATGAGCATTTTCGAAAACGACCAGAGCTCAATCAGCAAAGTCACGACGGAACAACTGGCACAGATTTTGGGTGGTGGAGACTGCTTTATAAGAACCCGTGACGGAAATGTTACAGGCATGGCCATTAGACTTGATCTGAATCCAGAGGCACCAAATCGGATACTTGTAGGAAAGGGACCAAGACTCGAGAGCTTATCCAAGAAGATGGTTGCTGCAAATGCGTTTCTTCCGGTGTATCTCAAACTTGCTACAAATCAGTGGGCTCTGTTGGGCCACTATAAAGCCCAAAAATTTGAGACAGATCCCAGCGAGGTAGAGAGCTACAGGAAAGGTCGTAGCGGCGAGTTGAGCGGAGTTCTGTTTTTAGTTGGCGAGAACACCGAGGAAGAGTCTACTGGATTTTTCGCGGCCGGCTATGTCCAAGATGCCGAGCGACGGAAAGTGATTGAAGTAGCTGCCATTAAGTACGTTATTGGCACACTGACCAAACGCGAAACAGGTTACGATGTTGAATCCGTTGAAACCAAAAACCTTGGATTCGATTTATTGGCTAAGTCAAAGGATGAAGTTCGACGGATAGAGGTCAAAGGGACATCCTCTGTTACACCTACCTTCTTTCTCTCAGCAAACGAATATCGAGCTTCCCAAGTCATGCCCGGATGGGAGTTGATGGTCGTGACCGAAGCAGATACTAATCCAAAAATATATAGGTATTCACCTTCGGAGATATCGAATAGTTTCGATATAAAGCCGACTATCTACAGGTGTGAGCTCAAAGCTGATTAAATTCCTGCGACGCTGCTTGTCGCAGGAGTTCTCCACAATATCACAAGATATTCTGGAGGCCCGCTATGCTGTTATGGAAAGAACTCATCAATGAAGCCCACGAGCCGGACTATCCTGCATCCTCATCCAAAGACGAGCTGAAGCTACTGCAAATCTACCTCTGCCGGTTGTTCCTCATCACCGGGTATAAAAAGGAATTCCGTCTCGTTGGCATGGACGAGCCGGACGTTTTCCTCGGGCTGAAGCTGCCGACAAGAGATGAGAGTGAGGTAAGTGCAGCGGTTTTCCTGGAGGCAGTACGTAAGCGCGAAAAGCAGCTTACTCAAAGCCTGAAAGGCAAGCCGGAACTGTCCTTTGAGCCTCTGCTGGCCAACCTGATCAAGGAGCTGAAGCCGAGCGTGGTTGAGGTCAAACTGTTGATCTTCGCCATCCTTCTCCTCAATCACCCGAAGGCTAAGGAAGTCATGCGGGATCTGGAGATTAATGAATTTGGAAACTCTGTTAGTGCTCTGGCCAGGGCGATGCGAGAATCCGGGAGAACCATTGCCGCGGCGTTAGATCAGGACGCCATGCTTTGCCAAATTCGCCTGTTGGAGGAACCGAACCAGAACAGCGATATCTGGGATCTGGTAGAGGCCGGGCCGCTCCTGAGTCAGCTGGTGGTGGCCACCTCTGAGCAATGTGACGCAGGCGCCACAGAAGACATCGAACAGATGCTGTTCAAGCACATCTGCCCGCCGGGACCAGCGGCACTGCATTCCATCGCCGACTTCAGGGGTATTCCTGATCTTCAGCTGATGCAGGATTACCTGCAGGATGCTCTCAATAACAAATCTCGTGGCAAAAACATTCTGCTCTACGGCAAGCCCGGCACAGGGAAAACCCAATTGGCCAGGGCCCTGGCGGAAAAACTGGGTGCTCCGCTGTATGAAGTGCCCACCAAAGACAGCCACTCTGGCGCCATGACCGGCCGTGTTCGTCTGGACGCTGCCAAGATGGCCCAGATGTTTCTGGAAGATCGGCTAGGCGCCATTCTGATGTTCGATGAAATGGAAGACGCTTTCCGAAAATCCGATCAGCTCGCCAAAGGCTGGTTCAACCAGATGCTGGAGGAGAATCGCGCCCCGGTGATCTGGATCAGCAACAACATCAGTGCCGTCGACGCTGCGTTTCTGAGGAGGTTTGATTTCATTGTTGAGATCGAGGGCACAGGTGGTGATCGCCAAGCCGATAAGCTGAAACAAACGCTTTCTGAGTTACCTGTTGCTCCGGCCTGGGTATCGGAAGTAGCCAGGAAACCCTGGATGACGCCCGCTCTCGCGAGAAATCTGGCCGAGGTAGGCCGCTATCTTCCGCAACGCCAGGTTATGCGTAACCAGCATCGCCTGGAGACCATGGTCCGGCAGCGGCTGGAAGTGATGGGGAAGCGGATGCCGGGCCGTATTCTGCCCAAAGCTCAGAAGTCCGATTTTCCCGAATTCCGGGCCGAGTGGATCAACACCAAACCGACACTTTGGAACGTAGAGCGTTTCGTTCGTGAGGAAGGCGGCGCCCGAATCCGCCTGTATGGCCCGCCCGGTGCCGGTAAAACCGCTTATGCCCAGGAACTTGCCAAGCGCCTGAACAAACCCTTGATGCTGCAATCGGGCAGTGATCTGCTGGGCATGTATGTTGGCCAGACCGAAAAGAACATTGCCGAGATGTTTGACAAAGCGGAGCGTAGCAGTGCGGTGTTGCTGCTGGATGAAGCAGACACCTTTCTCTATAGCCGCAATATGGCACACCGCAGCTGGGAGATCAGTGCTGTCAACGAATTCATGGTTCGCCTGGAGCGCTTCGAAGGCGTTTTCCTCGCTACCACCAATCGATTCGACAGTTTTGACAAAGCCATCCTTCGCCGCTTCCAGATGAAAGTGGAATTTGGCTACCTGACCCCGGAGCAGGTGAAGGCCATACTTGCAGCCTGCGTTGTGGACTCGGACAAGACCAACAACCTGACACCGTCAGAGCTGGCCGAACTGGACCATCTCACACCGGGCGTTATGCGAGCTGCCGTTCAGAACCTCCGGCTGCGAGGATTCCGGCCACGTACAGGTCGATTGCTCGATGCCCTGAAAGAGGAACAACGCCAGCAAACTGAGGGCCTGCTCAGCCAGCCCATCGGCTTTGTCCAGTAGAGGAGAGCGCAAGTGATTAGAACGCCAAAACCAGTCTGGAAAGTAGGCTGCGCCTATCCAATAAACTCAATGACCATTAACTGGCAGAAAGCGGCGACGCTGAACAAGGCAGAGCTTGCCGTTCTGTCGCCAGAGTTGAATCGCCTTATGACAGGCAAGTTGGTAGCAACTGCATCACCGGACTGGCCTGCCATTATTCTATACTCTGAAGCGCGTTGGGACGCGCTGTCTGAACAACTTAGGGCATTGCCGAATGACAATCCAGATGCCCGGAAAGTGCAGCGTCGAATGCTGGGGAATGCCCAATATTTCGACGTGACAGAGCCCCTGATTCTCGAGCAGCCATTATCCGAATTCGGAAGCTTCACTAGCGAAAATAATAGCTATTGGCTGGTCTGTTTTGATGAGACATCGGCGGAACTCTGGTCTGAACACAACCTCATCAGTATCGCCGAAACTACCAAGCCGGAGGCGAGTCGCCTGATTCAGTTCATGCGCGGCGAGGGCCGGGACCACCAGGGCCGAACGATCGATGACATCCTCGCCTTTGATGACTTCTGGCTGGAGCACACCCACGATTTCGTGCAGTGGCTGTTTCCCATCCCGGAAGCCAGTCGAGCCAATCCGATGGCGCCGGTACTAACCCAAGAAGATTGCGACGTTTTCAAATGCGATAGCGATCTAAGGCAGCAACAGAGAAAGGCCCTGGATCGAATGCTCGCTTTCTATGGTCTTGTGCGCCGGAATGGTGTGATAGAGGCCCTGCCGGGCCTAAACCCCAGGGACCATATCTGGTTGAAAGCGGGTGGCCATAATCACCTTCGGATTACCCGCATCATCCGGAGCCTGCACTACTGCCATCAGCCTGAATTGGCGAGGGCGGTTCAGGCGGCGTTCATAACTCTTGGGCATACTCAGGGCTACGTAAATGAAACCTCCCTCGGATACTGGCGCAGCGCTACAAAGTAACCTCGTGAGCTCGAATCGGTTTGTGGAACACGACTGTATTAATTATTGAGTCGAGGCAAGCAACGGCTTCCTGTCCATTTCCGAAAGCGACGATGATAGCGGCGTTGCGTTTCGAACAGGCCTTGGCATGAGCTACCAGGTTTCCGAGCAGCTGCGTTTGCGCGCAGACTGGGATCTTCTGCTGAATGTCGGCGATGAAGACGAGACCGGCGAAGCGGATATCAACGTATTCTCCGTTGGCCCCGAATTCCGGTTCTGAGACCCTATCAATTCAGGTGCGCCAAGGCGTGCGCACCTGAATCAGCCCATATTAGCCACCCCAAACGGAATATGTACCATCGGTACATTGCCCGCTTCAGATTCCAAGTGGGATCGCTGATCATCAAAGAACATATGCGGCTTTAGCACACTCAGTATCCTGTCCTTCTTCATACCACCCAGGAAGAACACCTCATTGGCATCTACGCCCCAGTGCTCCAGAGTCGTGATCACCCGTTCGTGGGAAGGGGCATTGCGGGCGGTGACAATGCCGGTTCTGACAACACGCTGATAACTCGGGTTGGCCTCTACCGCTTTATCTTCCAGCTTCTGGAGATGGGAGAGCTTCCGGAATAAGTCAGCCAACGGGCCTGGGCTGTGGGGAATGTGGGAGCGGGAGGTTTCGTGTTCCTGGAACTCTTCCAGAGAGCCAGATTTATAGACCTTTTCCGATGCATCATCCGCAATCACACCGTCGAAGTCGAAAGCAATCCTCAGCTCTGTATCGCCTTCATCGTCCACCACCTGACTTGGCAATACTGTGCCGGCAGGGTGTCCGTAGTCGATGGCCTGCAAAACGTCATTCTCGTTAGCTGACAAGAACAGCGAAGCGTTGAAGGCGGGAATGTAGGGGTAGGGTGACTTGCCCTCGAGAAAGGCAGCACGGGTTATATCCAGGCCGTGGTTGCGTATTCCAGACCAAGGTT